>JAMOMK010000028.1 GCA_027067055.1 Lysobacterales bacterium
CTGGCATGCGCTGGAAGAAACATGGGGCTCACATTGTTTTAACATTAAGGGCTCTGGTTCAGTCAGGCGATCGGTGGGAGCAGTTTTGGGATAAGATAAATAGATACGGGGTTAATTTAAAATGATATTACATTGTGACAAGGCTGCACCCCATCGTACTTTCTATATCGGGATTTGGGTACTATAAGAGATCTTTGCATAACTAATGTAACATGTTAGAAAGTTGCAAAAACACCACTCGGCGTTAAAAAATTCACAAATAGCGGGCTATTTGACTCATTTTTTACCTTGATTGGTACTTTTTTCATTCTTTTTCCCAAAGTCCCAGCTTTGTGCAAAGGCTTCTATAACAAACAAAATAAACTATTTTAAATGCCAGATTTTTTTCGGACAACCAAATCATGCTTAAAGTTAAAGCAGGAGATTTGAACAAACTAGCGTTACTTTATGAACGTTATAAAAAGATGTTATTGGGTTCTTCTACAAGATGAACCGCAACACCAGTGTGTGCGAAGATATGGTGCAAATGGTATTTGTCAAAGTAATCAATGGCAAACATCAATTTACAGGTGAAGGTGAGCTTTCTATGTGGTTATTTACCATTGCTCGCAATGTTGGCTATGGTTGTTTTAGAAAAAATAAAAAGCAAACAAAAGACCAATAACTCCCATAAAAAAGACAAGCACCGATACGGCATCGAACAATGGGTCAAAGGAGAAATTAATGGTGGCGGACCTGAATATACTTTCTCAAGTATCAATGGTGATGTGATAATTCGAGAAAAAGAATAATGGAAAACATAATCAAATAACCATCCAAATATTTAGAATAACTTTTTTAATTATTTACAAAAATTAGCAGGACTCATTATTTCATTCTATGACAATGGTTAACTTATTTCTTTAGAATTCCAGGCTTTAATGTATTATATATAAGATTTATATCAATTTTAGTGGGAAATATAATGACTTTTAAAAAGAACCTTTTGGGTTTTTCAATAACAACAAGCTTTACAATAATTGTATTGCTTACATTGAATTATACCAGTATTGTAGGAGAGTTGGACTCCCCAAGTGCTCCTACCAATGTATCAAGTGGTATGTACACAACGACTGATATCTACAATCAACTCAATTCAGGAGCATCAAGTAGCATAAGCACTTTTAACGAGCCCACACAGGCTCCTGCGGACCAAGGATACAATCTAAACCAAATAATGGCAATAGCACCACAAGTAGACAATCAATTCGGTGCAACTCCAGCAGATGTAGAGTTTGGGAAAAAGTTCTGGGGATTGAAAGATGGCACATGGGGCTTGCAAACTGGCACAAATATAACCACATCTAGCTGTATTCCTCCTGCTTATATTATGAATTCACCAGATGACCCCAACAATTACGTTGATGGAACTGGCGCCCGTTGGTGTATTCCAGGTGATGGTACAGTGATTGATTTGAATACTGGTTTGGTTTGGTTACGAGACTTAGGTACTCTAGGCTCTCTTCCTTGGACTGGTTGTCAAGAGACTCCTTGCAACTTCGGAGGACAAATCGGTGGAACAGGAAAAACAGCTGTGGGCATACTAGCAGAACTTCAAGATGGATTTTTCAATTTAACAGATGGTTCGGTTTCTGGAGATTGGCGCGCACCGACGTTAAATGAGATCCTACTATTAAGCTCACCAAGTTTTGCCGAAAACCTTGAAGTTGGAGCTGCAGTCAATCCATTTTATAATATACCAGTCAATACATGGACCTCAAGCCACAGCCCAAATATATCAACAAGCTTCCCTGGTGAAACAAAAGTGTACTATGTAGTATTTCTTAAACTACAGCAAGAAAGAACTTCAGTTGGAACTCATAGTGTTAAATTTGGCGTTGTTCCAGTAAGAAGAAGAAAAGACCTCTCGCAATGAAAATTAAATATACAATCTTCCTAATAATTTTTCTTAGTACTGTCTTTTCTGTCAATGCTGACATCATTAGTGACACAGATAAGTTTGCTTGGTCAAGCAATGGCGGTTGGCTTAATTTTAAAGCCGCTCATAAACAAGCCAGAGTGTATGATGATCACTTAGAAGGTTATGTTTGGTCTGAAAATGCCGGATGGATTCGACTGGGAACTTTTGTTGGCGGTAGCAGCTTTAGTTATACCAACAATTCTGCAACATCCTATGGTGTCAATAATGATGGAGCCGGAAACCTATCGGGTTATGCATGGAGTAGCAATATCGGATGGATAAATTTCAACCCGACTCACAGTCAAGTAACGGTTGACCCCACAACTGGAGATTTTGATGGTTATGCTTGGTCACAAAACATAGGATGGATTCACTTCAATAATGTATCACCAGCCTACAAGGTGACACGACTTCTTTCTGGAACTTATAGAATAGGCGTTAATATTTCAGGATTAGCTACTGGAAACACACTACAATTAACCAATAACCTAATAGAAGATTTGACAGCAAACACCAATGACACCTTTTATTTTGTATCCGACCTCATAGATGGCAAAAATTATTCTGTAGAAGCAACCACACAACCAAGTACACCCAATCAATTGTGCAACATAACCTCGCCAACAGGAGTCATCAATGGTTCTGATGTAGTGCTAGATGTCACTTGTACTACAATACAATACAGTATCAGTGGTTCCATCAATGGTCTAGATGCCAGTAATACTGTAGAGCTCTCAATAAATTCTGGTGCGGAAATTATCGTTGCCAGTGGTAATGATTTTCAATTTCAAAACAACTTAAATGATGGAACTAGTTATGTGGTTGAAGTCTTAATCCAACCAACAACTCCCAACCAAACATGCTTGATATCCAATGGTAGTGCAATAGTATCTGGTGCTAACGTGACTAACATCTTAATTAATTGCACCACTAATCAATACTTCATCAGTGGAACACTCAATGGCTTAATTAGTTCCACAAGCTTAATCATTCAAAATAACAACAACGATGATTTAAGCTTAAATGCCAATGGTGCATTTGTGTTTTCTACTCCTATAGTCGATCAACAACCCTACGCAGTAACAGTTAAAACATTGCCATCCAATCCATTGCAAAACTGTGATATTGTCAATGCTTCTGGTTTAGTGGTTGGAGCAGATATAATGAATGTTGAGATTACCTGTTCTGATGTCATATTTAGCAACGAATTTGAGTGACATTTAAATTTCATTCTCAATGCTGGAGAGAATTCTTCTTTTTTTATAATTGATATTTGACTGCAAACAGTTTTCCCTCTTCCAACAGGCAAGAGAATATTTTGTAAATACAAAAACCTTTATAGTTTGCTAGCATGGATTAAGTTATACTTTGTATTGTTCAAAAACCAAAACCACAATTAATGATTAAAATAAAAAGAAGAAAAATCCCTGAAGAAAATCCATTATCAGATCTGGGGTTTTCTGATTTAATCCAACGTCTTTATTTATCTCGTGGTATCAGCAACCCGCAACAGATTGAACACACATTACAACACTTACACAAACCTGGGCAGTTATCCAATATTCAAAAAGCTGCTGGGATTGTGGTTGATGCCATCAATACCCATAAGAAAATAGTCATCGTTGGTGATTTTGATGCCGATGGTGCAACAGCAACGGCCTTGTGTTTGCGCGCTATGCATGGCTTTAATCACCATAACATTGATTTTCTCGTACCCAATCGCTTTGATTTTGGCTATGGTTTAAGCACTCAGTTGATACCAATTTTACAAGGCATGGATTGTGAT
>JAMOMK010000029.1 GCA_027067055.1 Lysobacterales bacterium
AATCGAGTTTAAAGCACTAAATACAGTGCTTTAGAAGAAAAATTGAGAATTTTATGAGAAATCAAATTTTTAAAAACGTATTTACAGTTACTTTCAAGAAAAGTAGGTAGTTATGCAAAGGTCTCTAGTATATTAATTAATTCAAAGCTTAAAAATAGTGTTTAACAAGAGCCTCTTTGGTAGAATATTTACTTTTATTTATTGTAGGATGTTTCTATGAGCTTTAAAACACTATTATCGTTGACTTTTTGTGGCAGCTTGCTCTTTAGCTCACAGCTATACGCCAAAAAACCATCTGCAGCCGATGCAAAAAAATTCTTAGCAGAGGTTGAAAAAACCTATATTGAAGAAGGAGAATATTCAGCGAAAATTGCCTGGGTACAAAGTAACTTTATTACTGAAGATACGGTTTGGTTGGGAGCTAAGAGCAATGAAAAAATGACCGCTCTTGGTGTTAATTATGCTATCCAAGCAGCTAAATACGACAAAACCAAGCTGCCAACAGGCATGCGCCGCAAGATGAATATGCTCAAAAATGGTTTAACCATTGCAGCACCAACCGATGAAAAAAAGAACAAAGAATTGGCACAAATTTCCTCAGAGTTAGAAGCGATGTATGGCACAGGGAAATACTGCCAAGATGGTGAGTGCAAAACACTTAATGATTTAGAAGAGGTGATGACCACTTCTCGAGATAAAGACAAACTGCTTAAAGCGTGGAAAGGCTGGCGCACAATTTCACCATCCATGAAACCTAAATATGCCAAGATGGTTGAATTGGCCAATGAAGGGGCAAAAAACCTTGGATTTAAAGACACAGGTGCGATGTGGCGTTCACAATACGACATGCCTGCCGATGACTTTTCAAAAGAACTCGACAAACAGTTTAAACAAGTTAAGCCACTCTATGAGGCCTTGCAGTGCCATGTTCGAGCTAAGCTAACCGAACATTATGGTAAAGAAGCCATGGGCGATGATGGCATGATTCCTGCCCACTTATTGGGTAATATGTGGGCCCAATCTTGGTCAAATATTTATGATATTGTTAAGCCACCTGCCGATGTTGAAGGTTCGCCCATTGATGTGACAAAACTATTGGCAAAGGCCAAATACGACCCAATTAAAATGGTAAAAACTGGCGAAGGCTTTTTTACTTCACTAGGGCTAGCAAAACTACCAGAAACCTTTTGGAAGCGCTCACTTTTCACAAAACCACAAGACCGTGAAGTGGTTTGTCATGCCAGTGCTTGGGACTTAGATAATATTGATGATTTACGCATTAAAATGTGCATTAAAATTGATGAAGAGGATTTCATCACCATTCACCACGAGTTGGGACACAACTTTTATCAACGAGCTTATAAAGACCAAAGCATAATTTATCGAAATGGAGCCAATGATGGCTTTCATGAAGCGATTGGAGACACCATAGCTTTATCAATTACACCTGAATATTTAGCCAAAATTGGTTTGCTAGATAAAGCACCAAAAAGTGAAAGTGATTTGGGCATGTTAATGAAGATGGCGCTGGATAGAGTCGCGTTTTTACCTTTTGGCTTAATGATTGACCAATGGCGTTGGAAGGTATTTAATGGTGAAATTTCAGAAGAAGAATACAACAAAGGGTGGTGGAAACTTCGCAATCATTATCAAGGTGTAAAATCACCCGTAGTTATTAGTGAGGATAATTTTGATCCAGGCGCTAAGTACCATATACCGGCAGGTGTTCCCTATACCCGTTATTTCTTAGCACATATTCTAGAGTTTCAATTTCATCGAGAGTTGTGTAAAACAGCAGGAAACACTGGTCCGCTTCATCAATGCTCTATTTATGGAAACAAAAAAGCAGGTGCGAAGTTAATTAAAATGCTTAAAATGGGTGCTTCAGCTCCTTGGCAAGATGCTCTTGAAGTTGTTGCAAATTCACGTGAAATGGATGCAACAGCAGTGATTGATTATTTTGCCCCATTAAAATCGTGGTTAGATGAGCAAAACAAAGAGCGCGATTGTGGTTGGTAAAAAAGCAAATCAAACCAAACTCTGAATTTAAAACATGTGCAGTGTATGACTGGATTGGTTAAAAGTTTTTTGGTCTTATATATTGTAATATCAAACTGTTAGTGCAACAATGTTAAATATTATAAGGAATACAGCAAGAATGCTGTTCGATATATAAATAATATTGTGAGAGAAGTATGAAGATATATATTTTAGAAGACGACACGGATCAATCAGAGTTATACAGCTTGTGGTTGGATAATTATGAGTGTAAAGTTTTTGATAAGGCTAGAAATTTAATCAAAGAAATTCCATTTGATAGGCCAGATGTTTTGTTAATTGACTGGAACCTCCCTAAAGTTGGAGGCCTGGATGTATTGCATTGGCTCAAAGGCAGTCGTTACGATAGTATTCCAGTCATCTTTTTAACATCAAGAAATACAGAAGATGATATTGTCACAGCCCTAACAGATGGGGCAGATGATTTTATTATTAAGCCTGTGAGTGAAGGTATTTTAAAAGCAAGAATACACGCAGTTACAAGAAGACTCATAAGCTCTGATGACCGAGATATACAGTCGGATCCTTATACATTTAATAAAAAAGCCAATATTGTTTCTTATAATGGTACGAATGTTTCTCTGACAAATAAAGAGTTTGAGTTGGCATTGTATTTTTTTTACAATGAGGGGGCTTTAATATCCAGAGACCAATTGCTAGAGTCTATTTGGGTAAAGAGTTCAGAAATAAATACGAGGACTGTTGATACCCATATCAGCCGATTACGTAAAAAACTTTTGCTAAATGGAACATTTGGGTGGAAACTGGTATCAATTTATCATCAGGGATATAAACTAATTAATCAAAATCAAATATAAGAAATGAGTACAAAAAAAATAGAAACAGCCGTACCTAACTCGGTTGATCAAATCCGCGACATACTTTTTGGAGAGCAAATAAGCTTAATAGAAAAAAGGTTTGCATCATTAGAGAAAAGCCTTTCGAGTGCTATTGAAAAATTGGCAGATAAAGTTGACAAAACAAATAAAGAAATAAAAGAACAAATAAGTCAATCCAATAAAGAACTCAGTGCGAATAATTTACAATTAGAGCAACAGCAAACTCAAGCACTCAATAAACTTGAGTCTACAATAAATGCTAAAATTATTGAAACAGAGTCTGATTTAGTTAATCAATTACAAATGGAAGTTCAAAAGCTTGACAATAAAGCCAGTCATAGAAAAGACTTGGCACAACTTCTCAAGGATATGGCAACGAAGTTGGAAGACTAAAACATTTCTTATGAGCAAAGAACGTGACATATTAAAGTCTCTTTTGCTAAAAGAAGAGTTAGAGGTTCTTGACCACCTTAAAGATAAACTTTTATCAGAAGAGCGCTTTACTGATGAAGTGGCAAAAGTACTCTCAAATGCCATTAAACGCTCTCAAAAAACAGACCCTCAATTAGAGCGCGCATTAGAAAAACCAATAAAAAAAGGCGTGGTTCGTGCATTTTCAGAAAGCAAACAATCTATCATAGATGCCTTGTTACCAATTATGGGGCAACTCATTCGCAAAACGGTCACCAATAGTATAAAGCAATTTGTATCCGACATTAATCGAGCAATTGAACAAGATTTTTCAATTAAGTCACTAAAGTGGAGGTGGCAAGCAAAAAAAGCAGGGATTACCTATCCTGAAATGTTGTTTCAAAAAACAATACGCTATCAAGTAACGGATATATTTTTAATTAACAAAGATAATGGCTTGTTAATTGAGCATGCGGGCTCTGATGACTTGTTGAAAGACAGCAATGCCATCTCAGCGATGTTGACTGCCATTCAGTCTTTTATAGGAGATTCGTTTGAGTCAGATGATGCACATTTACAAAGTGTTGAAATAAAAAACCAAAATTTTATAGTAGCTAACGGTCCAAAAGTTTATCTTGCTGCAGTTGTGAAAGGAAACCCAACAGAGCGATTAAAGCAAAAATTTCAAGAAATAATAGAAAATATTCATGCAGGTTATTCGGAAGTATTATTGCAAGAAGAAACCTACCAAAATAACCTAGAGCTTAATGATTACCTTCGAGAGAAACTGGTAACAAAAAGTCTTTCAGACAAACAAAAAGAAATAAAAATCTTACCCTGGATACTAATAACATTAGCACTAGTAGCAGTGCTTGCTTACTGGTCTTATAGCAGAAAACTTGCATTGAATGAGGTGGTGGAACAAAGCAAGCAAATTAATGGCCTATATGTACAAAAAATTGAAAGAAATGGAGATGGTTATACTATTTATGGTTTACTTGACCCTCTAGCCGATACGACAGTTTTTTCAAATCAAGCAGTGACTTTGATTACTAAGCCATACTCTTCTTTAGATGAAACAATAATACAGAAAAGAATTCACCAGACACTTTCTGATTATAATGGTATTCAATCAAATTATGAAAAGGGGCATTTAGTATTAACTGGCAAGATTAAATACAATGACAATCAATTACTGCTCAGTAAACTCTATGCAATCAATGGAGTTGAACAAATCAACAACAAGCTAGAATTAACAAATCAACCGGCAGTAGAGAAAAAAGAAGATCTATCCATTCTTTTTGACCAAGTTAATCAAGCATTTATTCATATTCCAGACATGAAAAACAAAGCTTACTATCAAGCACAGCTAGGCTTTGTTATTAAAAATTTACAATTGATGCAGAATAAAAACGTTAAAATAGAGCTAGTCATACTTGGAACAAGTGATTGTTCTGGAGCTTTGAGTAATAAATATTCACAAAAAAGAGCAACAATTGTAAACAATATATTAATAGAATCAAATATTAATCCTAACTCTATTGTTACAGAAGTGAAGTCGTGTAAGGTGAATAATCAAGCAAAAAACCTTTCATTGCTAGGGGCTAAATTTAACTTAAAAGAACTATAAGAGAATAACAATGTCAGCAGCAAAAAAAATATGTTTGATTGGGCGGTTTGCTGTAGGCAAGACAAGTCTAGTTAAGCAATTTATCGACAAACAATTTGGTGAAAAATACAAAACCACTGTGGGTGTGAGCATTTCAACAAAACAACTAATCGTTGAAGAAAAAGAAATTACTTTAGTGATTTGGGATATAGCTGGCTTTGAACAAGATGGACATTATGCCCATTATATGCGAGGGGTGCATGGGCTTATTTGGGTTGTTGATGGTACGGAGGCCGAGTCATTTAAAATTATTGACACAATAAATAACTCTTTGCCTGAAATCAAACAAGTTCCATCAGTTTGTTTCATCAACAAATGTGATTTAGTAGAAGACAGGGTAATAAAAGAATCAGAGGTTCATGCTTTAAAAGAGTTTAACTACGCGGTTTATGAAACCAGTGCCAAGACTGGTGAAAATGTTGAAGTTGGGTTTACTAAACTAGCCTCCTTACTGTTGAACCCACAATGATTCCTGAGGTTATTAAAAGTTTTTTGTTACAGAATAAAGAAAAACAGGGTTATTTTTGTTTGCAATTAACTCGTGATTTGACAATCCAACAAATCTACGGAAGACCTCAGCAGCTTGGCTTGACAATGCCCCAAACAGGCTCAGAGGTGATAGATATACTGCCAGGTTTTTTACCTGAAATGTATAATGAAGAATTTGAAATTCCTTTTTATAACCTTAGTGAAAATAGTGTATGTAACATCTATTTCATAAATGAAAATGAAAACAATTATCTCATTTTTGTTGATAAATCTGAAATTTTTCAAGTCACTCAAAAATACCAGCAGTTTGCACACGAAGATAATATTTCTAAAAATAAATTTAAACGAATAGCTGAAGAACTAGAATTGGTTAAACAAAACTTGAAAAAATCTAATCAAGAAAAAGCAACGCTAATTGCCATGTTGTCACATGAGTTAGGCACACCATTAACTTCAATTTTAGGTTATTGCGAACTGCTCTTAGAAGAAGATAAAAACAACCACAGTTTAAAAGTGATTCACAAAAATTCCATTTATTTACAGCACTTAATTGAAAACACTTTGCTCTTCGGAAAAACTGAAGTGGACAGTATGTCAACTCATATTGAAGCAGTTAACGCCGCAGATTTTCTCGGCTCTTTGGTGGATACAATTTTGCCAACAGCTTTGGAAAAAGATATATTTATAAGCGCACACAGTAGTGAAGAATGCACTATTAATATAGATGTGACGCGAACAAAGCAAATATTAATCAACTTATTAAATAATGCTGTTAAGTATTCTGACCAAGGTTCAGTGAAAATAAGTTGTTTTATTACTAAAGACGAGTATGAATTTTTAATTTCAGATACAGGTATTGGGATTGATGAGAGTCAGCAATACAATATTTTTAACCCTTGGGAACGGGTTAATAAAAATGATGGAAAGGGTTCTGGAATTGGTTTGTTTATTAGTCAAAAACTAGCTAATGCAATCGGTGGGCGACTGTTACTTAAAGAATCAATAAGAAATGTAGGTTCTGTATTTCAGTTAATTCTTCCTGTAAAAGAAGTGACTCAGAGCCAGGAAAATAATAATCTGTCCCTAAGTACATGTTTACATGGAAAGACACTATTGGTTATAGATGATGATCAAGATGTTCTTGACTTAATTGAAGCCTTTTTAGAAAAAACAGAACTTAAGACAATCACAACACTGAGCTTTCTTGATGCACAAACTATTTTATTAAAAACCAACGTTGATTTAGTTTTAACAGATTTAAATGTAGGAACGGCTGTTGCGCCAACCTTCTTAAAAGAACTTAGAAACAATAAAAACAATGTTCCTGTCGTATTAATGTCGGCGATGCCCTCAAAAAAATTAAAAGAACAATTCATTAAAAAGGGGTTTAATAAGGTCATGTTAAAACCATTTAATTATAATAAGTTATTGAAAACGATAACAACTAACATATAAAATAATATGAATAAAAAAACCACTCTTCACAGCCTTTCTTCAGAGATTACAAACCTCAATCCAAGCCTATCACCGTATATTAAAACAATGACAGATTTAGGCTTGTATGAACTGTTACTAAATGCCGATAATAATATAGTTCTATTTGAAAAGAATCAAACAGATAAAGTATTGCCAATAATTGACTCGATCAAAAATGATAAAAGTCGATTTATTTGTATAGGGGATAATTTAGGCTCTGAAGAGAGACTTATGTTGCTCAATCGTAATATTGAATTTATTACACCAGAGAAGTTTTCTGAACTAAGTTATTATTATTTTGAAGTTAGTTCTACTTCATCATCGCAAAAGGTATTGTTTGTTGAAGATGATAAAGCTCAGATATTATTAATTGAACACATCTTAACTGAGGCAGATATAACAGTAAAATCAATCATTAGAGCTGAAGAAGTACTAGATATGATTGAATCTTTCAAACCAGATTTGATTTTAATGGATCTTAATTTAGAAGGAATTACGGGTGATAAACTAGTCAGGGTCATTAGGAAAAAACCAAGTTTTGCCAATTTGCCGATAGTTTTTTTGACAGCAGACACGAGTTTAGAATCGCGAATGAGGGTGTTAAACTCTGGGGCAGATGATTTGCTAACAAAGCCAATTAATCCAAATTTATTGGTAGCAGCTCTAAAAAACAGAATGCAACGAAGCTCATTAAGACAAGTTGCAACACAACCCAAAGAAACAACCATACACAACCTAGAAGAGGACACCCTTGATAGGTTGCATGTGTTTTTTAATGAAAACAAGTCCAACCCAAATGCATCAATAATTTGGTTAAAGGTTAAAAATAAGCATGAAATTAGAAAAAAATTAGGTTTTCAAGGCTTTAAAAAAATAAGTCGTAAAATGTTTGAAACAATTCCTACTGATAAAATGAAGGTTGATTTTAAATATGAAATAACAGATGGATTGTTTGTTTTTTGTTCAACCTCAATGGGAAGAAAGCAAGCCTATGATTGGGTTGAAAGCACTCAAAAATGGTTGTCAAAAAACTATTTTTCAGTCAATGAGAAAGATTATTTTATTGATGTTTCAGCCATTATTTTAACTGATATTGTAAATAAAATAGAGAAAGAAGACTTAATTCACAAAGCTGAAAACATACTCATTGATGGCATCTCAGATCAAAGCATAGCGTTTTTAGAGGAAGGTATAGAAGAAAAGAGATTCTATTTGGTTAAAACTCAAATTGAGAATTCAATCAAAACACGAAACTTTAAATGGAATTATCAGGGCATCGTTTCAACTGAAGACGAGTCTCAAGAAATTCATCAGGTCATGTTGCGCATAGTTACAGACTCTGGCAAAGAATTGGGAGTTGAGGATTATTTTGAGATTGCTCATAAGTCGGGTTTATTGCGTCTGCTTGATCGGTTTACATTAGAGCACGCTATTCGAAAGGTGCGAAGTAGTGAACAACAGGGTCCACTAGTAAATATTTTGCTCAATCAAGTTATGTCAGGGTTTCAATCAAAAGAAGTACGAGTTAAAAAACTAAGTACAATCAACTCACTAGATTTACCAAAAGAGTCCCTTATCTTTCAATTCAACAAAGACGATGCACAAGAACATATAAGTATTTTGGGCGAAATTGGTAGAGAGTTAAAACAAGCCAATATAAAAGTGTGTTTAGCTGACTTTGATTGTACAAACTTATCATGGAAAATAGCGCGCAAACTCAATGTCAGTTGGATAAGGTTAAGAACATTTAATAAAGATGATGTTCTTCTTGATGTAGACAATCCAGACAATTTATCCAAAACAATAAATAAAGCCCATGTTTTAGGTTATAAAGTTGTTGTGGCCCGTGTGGATAATGCTGGCTTAGCTGCCAATCTATGGAAACTTAACATTGATTATTTGCAAGGTAATTTCATACAGCCCCCTGTTGAAACCTTGGATTAGTACAGGGAAAAGCTTAACTTCTGTATTTATCATATGCCCCTATACAGAGTTGTAAAAACGCCCTTATAACAAAACACCTCGCCGAATAAAAAGTGTTTAATGCGAAAATCCATGACAAAGGTCTGTTCATCTCCTTGCTTGTATTCGGATTCAACAATACTGGCATGACCTAGTGCTAGCCATTCAGGAATTGGGATTTTGACTTTTCCCAGTTTTAACACATAACCTCGACTTTCATAGTGCAGTTTTTTGTTCTCAACAAACGCAACCATTTTTAAACCCAAATATGCATTAATGTATTCAATAAAGCCATCTTTATCGGCAACAAAAACACTGTCAAAAATAATCTGATTACCATCAGGATAGCTAATAACCCGATGCCAGTGTTGTTCATCATCTTTCATGATTTTTGATACGGTTGTTTTTAAGCCTTTGCCACGTCGATTAACCAATGCGCCGATTAAACGCATAACAGAATAAGGGAATTGCATAAACCAAGGGTACTCAATATCAAGTTTCCCTTCGGCATCGTTTTCACCTTGTTCATTGCTGCCATAATGGTTTTTTAAAGCCTCTGGCAACTCATGCCATTGGTTGCCTAAAGCATTTTGCATAATAGATTTTTTCATGTTTTTCTCCGTAAGATGGGTCCTGCCCATCATGTATTTCTGCATTTTATTTGATGGTGGGCGAGGCCCATCTTACACCACAATTGTTGATTTTAATGTCATTAACAACACCACTAACACCATAGCAATAAAAGCGGGTACGCCTAAAACAAACCACAATTTAGCAAACTTCCAATACTGTTTTGGTAACTCATTATTATTCTCTAATGCATAATTAGACATCTTTTGCATCTTGATTTGCAAATAAACCACAGGCAACCAACACGCCCCAGCAAGCACATATAAAACCAGTGAATACATTATCCAAGGCGTGGTTAAAGGTAAACCAACAAGTGATGCCATCCAAATACCTGAAATGGGTTGGAAGATTACAGTAGGAGTGGTGAACAACCAATCTGCCAAGACTACATTTTTATTGGTGATAGCGATATGGTTGATATTACCACTTCTATCCGCCATCCATTTGTAAAAAGCAGAGCCTAAACCCGTACCAAAAAGCAAGATGGCGCTGATGATGTGAAAGTATTTTAAGATGAGATAAGTCATAAATCTTCTCCGTTATTAATTCTCATAAATTCATGCAATGGTAAAACATCGGATACATTGTTTTGTTCTAACATGGTTAAGTTATCTTTTGAAAGCAGTTGTAAATTCAATGGACTTAACAACCAAGCTAAAAACTTCATTAATTTCATTGGGATATTAATAAACCGTGCCAAAGATTTTTTAGCGCGTAATTGCTGCATCCACTCTTTATAACTGATGGCTTTATCACCAACCACATCAATGGTTTTGTTAGCTTGTTTAGACTCAATACATTTATTAATAACTGCAACCATGCGATTTATTGTAATAGGTTGGATCAATTGTTCGCCACCACCCATCAAAGGAATAAGTGGCAAGTTAGATAAGAGTTTAAAAAAATTATAACTCTTACCCTCTTCGCCATAAACCAATGAAGGGCGCAAAATAAACCACTCAAGCGAGCAACTACGAAGAAAGTCATCCGCAAGTTTTTTACTTTTATGAAAACCAACTAAGGCCGAATCATCTGTACCCAAAGCCGAGACTTGAATAATACGTTTAACATAAGTTTTTTCACAGGCTTTAAATAAAGCAACTGGTGCTAAATGATGCATCACCTCAAAGGAATATTTTTTGTTTTGGGCAATAATCCCAACACAATTAATCACCACATCAATACCGATTAACAATGGCAACCAATCGGTTATCTTTAACATCTGCGCAAAATCAATTTTATAAATCTTAATATCAAAAGGCAGTTCTGATTTATGGATACAAGCGGTTATAGAGTGGTTTGATTCTAGTAAAGACTTAATCAAGTTTTGTCCGATAAACCCGCTTGCGCCAGTGATTAGGATGTTCATTTTACTAAATCCTTTCTTGCACCACACATAAAAGCAAAGCCACAAACAAACCCATAAACAATAAAAACACAAGAAAACCAACTTAAAGCCGTGCCACCTAGTCCAAGGATTATTAGAAAGACAATTAATCCTCCTGATAAAGCGGCATTTATACAGGTATCTTTATCGAATTCTTTTAAAGCCAAGACTACAGGTATGCCAATGACCATAACACCTAATAAAGTGATGAAACCTGCAATAAATGCCCACATAGGAAAAACACCAAAACCTAGAAAAATAGCACAAATAAACGACAAAGATAAAGAAGCTATCAAGCTAAATAAAATTCCATTCCAAATGGAGTAGGTATTTTTTTTATTGATATTTGTTTTCATGGATATGCTCTTTTTGTTGTAGGGCGGGCTTTCCCACTGAGTTTTTTGGTGGGTAAACCCACCTTACAGTGATTGGTGATAGACATGTCTATTCTCCTTTAGCAACTACTTCTGAAATTGTGCATGTTTTACTAGCGGGTTCAAATATCTTTTTACCGACAATTAACATCCCTAGCAACAATCCCGCTAAGGCTGAAACTAATGAAAATTTAATGCTATTTATGTCATTGGTGTGACGAGAGTTTAAACTGACCATTAAGACTAATAACAAGGGTGAAATCAAAAGCATAATTCGAGTATAAGCCAACCAAAAATCAGCTTGAGTTTTTGTTGGACACAAATCCCCAAGTACATTTACTAAAGGTTTGGCAAGTATCCAGAGTGTAATAAAGCTCATGAAAAGGCTGATAAATATTTCTAAGCTAAATAGTGCAAATGTGTTCATAACTGTTCTCGATTAATTAAAAAGTGAGTCCAGTTTATGTATTTGACTGTATTGAAACCTCCGAAATGCTCATTTCGGAGGGTTTTATTATTCCACAATGAGCATTGTGGAATATGGTTTTTAAAAAAACTTACAGTTTAACTACAATCTTTCCCTTTGCTTGATTTTGTTCCATCATTTGATGGGCTTGTTTGATTTGACTAAAATCAAATACCTTTACTGGCTTTGCGTGATAGTTTCCTTTTTCGGCTGTTTTAATGATTTGTTGAAAAGGAATCGCATCTAAAGGGTTATCTTTGTTTCCGTACATAAAACTAGCAAAGAAGTTCAAATTAACCGATGGCGGCATATCAGTTATTGGATTAAACAAAATAGGCTCACCTCCACCAAGAAAACCAGCATTGCAAACATGGCCTCCTTTTTTGACCATTTTCATCGAATCTAGTAAGGTGGTGTTACCAATTATATCTAAGACCGCATCTATACCATCAGGAAATTTTTCTCGAATTTCTTCATTAAGATTTTTTCCTTCAACGACAAAGATATCACAGCCATTGTCTTTTAATAGTTTGGCGTTGTTCATGGTTCGACTACTGGCAATAACAGTTACTCCTTGAATGTTGGCAGCAATATTTATTGCCGCTAACGCTAAAGATGATGTGCCCCCACGAATAAACACTGTTTGGTTTTCTTTAAGTGATAAGTTTTCATGTAAACAACTCCATGCCGCAGCATAAGATTCGGGTATGGCTGCCAAATCTTGCCAACTTAATGAGCTTGATATAGGGACAATATTTTGAAGCGGTAAGCAGGTAAACTCTGCATAGCTGCCGTTGATAGCAAGACCCATGCCTCCCATTAAAGCGATAACCTTTTGTCCCTTCTTATACGTTCCAGAAGAATCACTCTCAACACGACCCACGCATTCGATTCCCGATACTTGAGCAACATCACCCCATTCTCCTTTTCGCATTGCAATTTCTGCTCGATTAATGCCAAAGGCTTTCACCTGTACAACGACTTCTCCTTGTTGAGCTCGTGGATTTGGTAATTCTGTTTCAGTCAATTGATTGAAGTCACCGTATTTTTTAATAATAATTGCTTTCATGATTTAAATCTCTTTGTTGTAGAAGGGTACATTTTATTTGAAAACAATAAACAAACATAGTACATTAAATAGACCTTTATTGTAGATTTAATAAACAATAGTATGAATATAACCTTACAGCAAATTAATACATTAAAAGCAGTAGTAGAACAAAAAAGCATACAGGCAGGAGCAGAGTTGCTCAATAGAACCCATCCAAGCGTTATAACCGCCATCAAAAATTTAGAAAGGCAAATAGGTTTTGCGTTGTTTGATCGATCGGGTTACCGCTCAACATTATCTGAAAAAGGAGCTGTGTTTTACCAAAACAGTTTAAAAACCCTAAAAGAAATTGATAAGTTAGCAGAGTTGGCACAACACCTTAACCAAAATAAAGAGCCGAAGATCTCCATAGCGATTGGTGAAATCACTCCAAAGGAGAAGGCGTTATCTGTTATTAGGTCTTTTGCTCAAAACAACCAACACACCACCTTAAATCTATTATTTGAAAATTTATCAGGCGTAAATGAAAAACTATTAATTGAAGACGCTGATATTATTCTTCATTATATTAATAAAACAGATGCACGATACGAATATAAGGACTTTTGTCAAGTACGACTCGTTCCTGTTGTTGCCCCTGGTTTTTTAGATTCTATTCTCACCAAACACCTTAAACTCAGCCAGCTCTCAAATAAAGTCCAATGTATCATAAAAAGTTCTGCTTTAACCGACCAAAAAGAAAGCTACAATATAAACAAAAATGCACAACATATTTATGTTGGTGACCAACACACAAAAAAAGAAGTTATCATGCAATCTATGGCGTGGGGTCACATGCCTTTCTTTATGATAAAAGAGGAATTAGAACAAGGCCTGCTCGTATCGCTAGAAGGCGAACACATTAAATCATACCTTGTTGATATTGTCGTTGCACGATTGCGAAAGGAGTTTTATGGACCAATGGCACAGGCGTTATGGGATTTATTTGAATAAAAATAATTGCGGGTTTTATCGTCCACAGGAAACATCAATTCTATTTTATATTCTCCAATAGCAA
Organism: Lysobacterales bacterium; assembly: GCA_027067055.1. Lineage (GTDB taxonomy): Bacteria > Pseudomonadota > Gammaproteobacteria > Xanthomonadales > Marinicellaceae > NORP309. The sequence goes on from JAMOMK010000029.1 coordinate 13,870, forward strand.
CATCTTGGACAGCTCCAAGGGTGGCAATAACTGAAAAAAATGAAAGTCTTTGGTTGTTGAGCTTTAATTGTGTTGTTAAAACAGTACTTTGACTTTCAAAAACAGATACTACGCTTTCAGGTTTTACTTTGTTGGCTAGTTGTATTTCACATTTCTGTAGAAAGTCATCTCCGCCTAGCAAGCATATTTCATTTCGTAGTCTTATCAAAACTTGAGCCATTGACTCCTGCCAGTTAATGATTTTACTCGTGGCTTCGTTATCAGCAATTAATGCTTGTAAAAAATTTGATTGGTCTGCAAAACCAGCAAAACCCATCAAATCGACCGCTGCTTGGTTGGCGTCGACTAAATCCCATCGGTGATTGAGTACTAGTGCTGGGTAGGGTAAATGGTTTTCTAACATTTGTTTGATAGCGGCAAAAACGGGCAGCAAGCTTTGATGAGATTGACTGTGCTGGCTAAATGCAGGAGAAAATCCCGCGATAATCAAGGCACGATTTATTTCACTTTTGGTAATGTTTAAAAACAAAGCAATGTTGAGCAACATTTGTCTAGAGGGTTTTGAGCGTCCTGTTTCGAGAAAGCTAATGTGCTTACTGGATATACCAATTTCCATAGCCAGTTGCAATTGTGAATAACGCCTTTGTTTACGCCATTGTTTTAAAACAGTACCTATATTAAGTTTCATTCACCTATTGTAACTGATTTTTAAGTCAAATCCATTACCTCTAAGGTAATTGCTTTGCTAGTTGTGGATACATATACTGCACACTTTATAAATGAGAATATATCATGAACTTAGAAAAAAGAGCACAGTTTGTCAAAGTCGTATCAATTATCCTGCTTATTTATGCTTTGCTTTGGGGTTTAGCTCCTTACGCGAGTGTTAATTTACCTGCACGGTTTATTTTAGATATTTCAGATTGGCCGGTGGATAGCTTGGCACAACCGTTGAGTAGAAATGTCATGTGGTTAACAGCAATATCTGCCGGGTTGCTTGGAGCTATTAGTGTCATCTTTTATGGAATAGTTGCACCAGCAGTAGTTAAAAATGATCGAGCAATAATCACAACAACCATTGTCGCTATGTTGTTATGGTATTTCATTGATAGTATTGGGTCGGTTGCTGCAGGAGTATCTTCTAATGTCGTGTTTAACACCATATATTTAGTATTAATGCTAGCACCACTAATTGGAATAAAGTCTAAATAAGCTCAGAAAGCTTCATAAAAATTAGACTCCGATGAAAACCCCACTTCCAAACCAATAGATAAAACAAATTCTTTAGTTTTCTGGATATTGTAAAGAAAGTTCTTCCCACATCCAGCGAAAATCATAATTTTGCATTTGTGGTGTCGCCTTATTTGACGAAAGTTCTAAACCTTTTAACCATTGTATTAGCTTGCCGTGCATGTTTTTATCTTTAGCACATTGTCTTGGGGTCTTATTATCCAGTAAGGGAATTTTTTCATCCAATACTTTTTGGTAATGCTCAGTTAGTGTTGCGTGAATCATTTCAACTATCTCTTTATCATCTACATCAACGGCATTGGGCTGAACTTGTTGGCTTGTGTTTTTTTCTAGCTGTTTATCTATATTGTTTTCCATGATCAACGGCTCACCAATGACCTCACCTAATAACTCTTTTAAATAAGTCTTACCTTTTTGTGCACGCCCATCAGAATTTACTGTTAATTTGATGGTTTTTGCTTTTAAAGTGAACTCACCCAACAAGGTCGTTCCCGTTGCTGGAATTTTATTTTTATCACAATCAATCCACGCCCATCTTATGTCTTTTTCTACGCAATCTAAAAATTGAGCTTCATTGAGCTTTTTTATAGTGTTCTTGTTATTATTGTCATTGACTGGGAACTTCAAGGTCAAATCTTTAAACAACTCATCATCTTTGTTGCGAAATATTGACCTGGCCTGGGTAAGAGAAAGGTAAGCTCCTATAGTCCATACAGCAAAAATAATGTCTTGCATTTGTGCAGATACTTGAATATTTGCCAATTGTCTCATTGTGTCCGTTGATAAGTTTTCTGATGCTTGTGTTTTATTTTTCTTTTTTAACTCTTCAAAAAAAACATCTCTATATCTTTCAAGTTCATTCTTAATATCTTCTACCTTTTCAGCAGAAAGAAGCAGGACAGAACCACTAAAGATTTTTCTTTTACCTACGGATAAAACGCGTCCCGCAAACCAACTCCATTTGGCAATGTTTTGAGACCCTGATTTATCATAAACCCGTTGAACATGATTATAATTTAGTTCTTTCACATCAATGTACTCGCCTTTTTCAACACCAACAACTTCATATAAACCAACCGTTGATTGACTTAAAGCACGCAAATATTGACGAGCATGGGGTGTTTCTCGCCATCCCCTTTGTTTAAGGTACTCTTCTAACATACTCATGGGTTCATCTGGCCAATGAAGGGTGAAAACATTGTCAAGTAAATAAATGATTGCATTTTGCAAATATCCACTATCCATTAACTGTTGGATAACCTCATCATCACTAACTCCCAAGTTGTTGGCAACCATTGCCCACATATCACCAAAATACTCTTGTTTAATTAATGCCCACTTGGGTTTCTCCACATAGTTCATTAAGTGGCTTGTGGCTTTATCTCTTTGGTTTTGTAATTTATTTTTTTTCATAATATTTGGTCTTCTAAATGAATATTGTTGATGTAAGTCTATCTTATTATTTTATGTAACATTAGAGGTATATGCATAACTAAAAATGGTGGGAATGTAGCCCACATTGGCTGTTTTTTCCTCTAAAAACCAAACTATAGAATGACTATAGATTCAATTTTTAGAGAAAAACCTAGCTCAATGTGCATCTCTATCCCATTCGCCCATAGTTATGCATATACCTCATTATTATATAGTTTTACGACTAGATTCATTCGCAAAATATGATAATGAAGTGACTTTTTTTGAATTAACAATAAAAACATGTGTTCTTTTACGATATTGGCTATTTTATGTTTTCCTAAATTTGGCAGGAGTTGTGCCGACTAGCTCCTTAAAAGCTTCATAAAAATTAGACTGCGATGAAAACCCCACTTCCATGCCAATAGATAAAACTGATGCTTTGGGTTGAGAGATTAATAGTTTTTTGGCTGCATTAATGCGTTGCTGGCGTAGGTATTGAGAAAATCCAGTACCTAAATTTGTATTGATTAGCTCAGATAACTGATGGGTGCTTAAATCCAGCTCATTGGCAATAGTTTGTCTATCTAAATTGCTTTGTTGATAGAGCCTATCATCATTCATCAATTCTTTAAGCAAGCATAGTTTAGCATTACAATCTATGGCACTTAGGGTAGATACTGCATAAGTTGCTTTTGCTACTTCAGAGACATTTTCTGACAGTTTTGGTTGATAGCTAACGACTAATGCCACAATCAACAACGCCAAACCAATCGCACTGGCATAAAGTGAGTAAAAAAGTTTTTGTGAAAACGGCATGGTTAAGGCGATAACTGAAACGCCAATTGCAATAACAAATACCATAGTCAATAAAGTCAATTCGTTTTTAAACTGGGATTTATGGGTGCGTAGGGCATAAATGGTTTTCAGTAGCCACAGTAAATACAGTGAACCAATAACAAATGCTAAGGTAAAGGTCAGTTGTGGTTTAACAAAAAACACCAAGCATAAGGGTAAAAAATGCATTAAATGAACAAACTTAAAATCATCTTGCGCCTTTAAAACAGGTCGTGCGTAAAAGTAAAAACTTGGTGCCACCAACAACAGAACACTTAAATAAAAAGATGAGAGGACCGATTCTATTGAGTGAGTAAGAAAACTGAAATGGTATATTTGTAAAATCGATAAACACAATATTAAAATTATACCAAAAATACGAGCAACCTTTTGGTCTAGATAGTACTCATGCAAAAAATGCGTCAGTATAAAAACTAACGCATAAAAAATAGAAAACCCTGTAAATAAAATTCCAAGTTGCTGCATTACTCCATTATGCAGTAATTAAATTCATTTTACAATACCGCTAATTCGACAGGTTTGGAAAGCGGGGTTGGTGTCTAAAATTGTGTATTCACCATTGCCCATATCCGCTTTGATTTGGCGCGTACCATTGTTGAGAAAATAAGTGATTTCCAAGTTGCCTTTGGACTGTAAAAACGAATCCCACCGTGTACCAGATTCGTGGCAAACGACAGAGCACCCTTCAGCGCCGCAATGCACGACTTCTTTGTAGGTGTCTTTATTAGCTGCCACAGCAAAAGGTGAGATAATTAAACTACTTAAAAAGATTAAATTTTTCACGGTGTTTCCCCTAAACAAATATAAATGATGAATCCATTATATGACTGTGCCATGAACTTGACATTAATAGCATAAACTCAAAAATGAGCATTAAGTCACATTTATTAGGGGTTTATTTGCGAGCATTCTTGATGTCGAAAACAAGTCGTTTCGTGATCATTGGTCATGCCGGCGGCTTGCATTAGGGCGTAACAAATGGTTGATCCAATAAATTTAAAGCCGCGCTTTTTCATGTCTTTACTCATCACATCGGATATTTTTGTTGTTGCAGGAACATTTTTGAGACTAGCAAAGTTATTTTGTATGGGCTTATTATCAACAAATGCCCAGATATAGGCATCAAAGGAGCCAAACTCTTGTTGCACTTTAAGCATTTGTTGGGCGTTGTTGCGGGTGGAATAAACCTTTAGGCGGTTACGAACAATTTTGGGGTTTTTAAGAATTTCATCTAAAGTACCATCGCTCATACTTGCCACAACTTCAATATCAAATCTCTTAAACAACTCTTGATAACCTTCAATTTTTTTAACTATCGTTCGCCAACTCAAACCAGCTTGAGCACCTTCCAAGGTTAAAAACTCAAACCATAAACTATCATCATGAATGGGAACACCCCATTGTGTATCGTGGTAGTGCATGTCGGCATCATCACCCAAGCACCAAGCACATCGTTTAATTTCTGGCATTTTTCATTTCCACTAAGTAAAACACAATTATATCTTGAGAAACCAGAAAATGTCGTTATTATTTAACTTATGAAAAGACTTATTCCAATATTTTTCCGACTATTATCAACACTAAACTCACACTTAGCTGTAAAGCTTGCAACAAAACTTTTTACTCATCCGCGACGAGAACCTCGTTGTGATGAAGAAATGCAGTTTTTGACAACAGGCAAACAAATCACTTTTGCATCAGGGCGCAAAGCAAGAATATGGGGTAAAGGCAAAGTGGTTTGGTTAGTGCATGGCTGGGAGTCTCGCGGTTCAACCTTTTATAAGCTTATTCCAAAATTAGTTGAACAAGGGTATCAAGCGATTGCTTGGGATGGACCTGCACATGGAGATTCACCAGGAAAATATTCTAGTGTTCCTGAAAATGCTAGGGCTTTAGTGGAAGATTTAAATCAAGGTTTGGTTGAAAAACCAATGGCTTTTATAGGACATTCATTTGGAGGAGCAACAATGGCAGTCGTGGCAAAACTATACCTATTACCAAAAATAATAGTTATAGTATCTGCACCAACCCAAATCAGAAACGTCTTCACCAACTTTGCCAAACTTATCAAGTTATCGGCTAAAACAACCAAGGTATTTATTACACGAGCAGAACAACAAACAGGATACTCGCTACAAAAAGCCAGTCTCACCCATAATGACTTGAGCCTAAAAAGCCAAGTGCTGATTATTCACGACAAAGAAGATGATGTGATTGATTATACAGATTTTGAAGCGCTTAAAGAAGCTTGGCAAGGTGGTGAATTTATCACTACACAAAACTTAGGGCATCGGTTGACGATAAAGGACGATGTGATTCTTAACAAGATTGTCAATTTTTTAAAAATTAAATAAACTGAATGAGGTTTTTAAGCATTCAATTTGCGTGTTCTCTTGGGTATCATAACCGTAACCTGGAAATTTAGCTTTTATAGTTTCAACACCATCACTAGCAATAATTGTATGTAATGGTCGCTTTTTATTATTGACTTTCTCAGCCCAACTAATGACAACATGGCTGGGGTCTTTATACCCAATTAAGTGTTTTTGGCATCTGCAAGGTATTCTTTTTCATTAGTTCCTTTTAGCTCAATAATGTGAGTGTATTCTTTTTCGATAGCCTGTGTTGTTTCTTGATAAAGATGCGCTCCTTGCTCAAGCAGGTCACAAGTCTCAAATCGCCACACCATAAGAATAGCACCAATTTCAGATTCTTGGGTGCTTTTATCCATTCCCAAATCCCGATATAGAAATGCGTTTGATAGTGCAAGTAACTGATGTGCATAGGAAATCAAGAAAAACTAAAGTTACCTCATTGGTGATGAAGCTTTTTCTGGGTTTTCTAGGTGCATCAAGGACTTGTGCTAGCATCGTATTTTCTATATCGGGATTTGGGCCATTGCTAATTCGTAACTATTTAGCGTAATTTTCAAAATATTTGTAAGCTATTGATTTATAAGGGGACGTAAAATAGCTAAATGCGTTTTTCGTAAATTTCAATTTTTTCAAATTCTTATAAATCAACAACTTATACATGAGAGTTTAACCTCGTTGAATAGTTACGCTAATCCTTGAATTGCCATTGATAAACTTACGACCAAAGGTGTTAACAATTGGTTGTTGCAATCAATAACACAAAGTTACTTTTATGAAGCATGCATAGCAAAGAACGTAACAAATGGAAAGTAAGAATCGCAAACAGCATTAACCAATGTAGCAATCTTGTAAAAAGACCAGCTCGCAAACTCATGGCAGAAGTTGTAAGCGGAATTCTCAGTAGTGGTTCATTGCAGTTATCCAAAATCAGCAGAAGCCTTAAAGAACCTACCCGCATACATCACACCATGAAACGTATTTCACGAATGTTAGGCAAGCATGAGCACAGAGCTTGTGAGTCAGAAGAAGTATTACTGCAACAAATCATTCCCAAACTAACCCAAGACATGGTGCCTGGCTTAGGCCCTGGTGATTTAAACCGTAATGATAGCACTAAAAACGAAAATATTTAAAGTCAGAGGTGGTGATAAAGGCACGACTATAAATGGTTATCCACTCATAACCGTTGTAACTCGGTGCTTAAAGACACAATCCACCTTGCCATTACTGAATCGACTGCTATCATCATCCACATCCTCCTACAAAAGTGAGAATGACATAAAGCAAAGTATGTTACGTGTTAGTGCCTATTATCAAAGATAAGATTAATTCACTTTGGGTTATTGATAGAGGTGGAGATCGCTCCAAGCTTTGGGACTTTTAGCTAGAAAAAAACTTTCGTACTTGTGTTCGTACTGCTAAGTGACTCTATCTACCTTTGTATGGGCATTACTGGCAAGCTATTAATTGATAAAGCACGAAGGCTAAAACCGAATAAGAAATTAACATTTCCCTTTTACACCTTGCTCTCAGGGATACAAGTATTAATTGCTACCTGAATTAGGATGAGGTTCGTGATTCGTGCTAAAAAAATTGGGGAGAGGTTAGAAAAATTACTATTGACGCTACTCATCACAAGTACAACCTTAATATGTCCAAACTGATTTATTAACCTAGCCAAATAATATCGTTCTATCATGCCAACATGAAAAACCTCTCCCACAAATGCATTCCTTTTATTCAGAACTTGGTTTAAAATTGAAATTAATTTTATTCGTTTTACAGAATCCAGCCACCTAAACAAATAGACCGACAATCTCTTTTTCTTTGCACACATTCCCACAGTAGAAGACCATCGGCTATACAGTTATTGTAAATTGGCACACATGAAGCCTGATAACAACCAGGGCCTGGTATTATTACTATTCCACCAATACTAGTATAGTTAAGTGGAAAAGCTTTGTTAACATGTGAACTAGGTAAATAGTTATTATTCAAATCGTCATTTATAATTGTATTTTCATTTATAATTGTATTTTCATTTATAATTGTATTTTTTGATACTGCAGAACCAAACACCGCAGATAGCAATAATGTTAAAAAGGTTGCTTTTATAATATTTTTTTTCATTGTATTTTCTCACTAATTTTATTTAATTTATTCAATGCTATATATTTTTAGCATTGCCTTGCCTATTTTTTAAAATAGGTTATGCAAATTATATATTCTTGTGAAATAAAATTGGTATCAATAAACCGACTAAAACTTTCAAAATTTTTATTTTTATTATAATATTCCGCCTAATTATTTAATAAAAACGACATCTACTTGAATGACTTCAAGCCTATAAATTAAAGTGCAGGCTCTTTTAAACATAGAGCTTAAAACCATGAAAAACTATAAATTTTTATTAGTTATTACTTTTGTTGCTGCCAATGCACATTCCTCTATTGATGGACATACTATGTGTAAGCACGCAGGTATGACTTATGCATATGCTGGTGCAAATTATAATTGTCCAGATTATTCAGGCGATGATGTTCAACTGCAATCAGGTTGGATTCATCATCATGGAGGCAACAATGAATATGCTAGAAGTGTCAATATTAGCGACCCAAGCTTGATACAAATAGAAGATCCTGGACATTGCACCATTACTAAGGAAAAAACAAATCAACATCTTTTTTAAAAATATAGTCAAAATTATACTAATCCCAAGTATAATAGAGACCTTTGCATAACTCTGCAACTTTTTACATGTTACACGAGTTATGCAAAGGTCTCTAATATTAATATTAGAATGATATGCTTGGGATTATTGGTTGATGATTGAATAATCAAAAATCCAGAGAGAGAAAATAAAATGATAGCACAAGTCCTTAATGTATCTAAAAACCCTTCTCACTAATGAGGTGTGTCCAGATTCCTTATACACATCAATAGTACTCTCAAGTTCGTTTCTATATCGGGATTCGGGGATAAGGTAGACTTGATTTTTATGAAACAATTAGAATTTATATTAATTGCATTATTTCTTACAAACTCTTTATATGCTTTTAGTGCTAAAATTTCTAATATAACTGTAAAGGATGGGTTGCCCAGCACTATTGTTAGGGATGTTTTGCAAGATAATTTTGGATTTTTGTGGATAGCTACCAAACATGGTTTAGTTAAATATGATGGATATGAGGTCGAAATTATTAATGACTATGACGATAAAAGCCTTGGTGATATATGGTCATTAGTACTTAATGACGATAACCATATTATTATAGCCTCTAAGACTAGGGGGTTATTCAAGTATAAACATGGAATAATTGAACAAATCAATATCCTCCAGAACCTTAAAAACTTAGAAATCACTTCAATAGAAGTGGATTCTAATGGAGCTCTATGGATCGGTACTAATCAAGGTACTTATCATTATTTTGAGGAAAAACTTATTGAAGTGAGAAGCTTTAAGAATGAAATTTCATACGGTTTTTTGAAATTTGATGAAAAAAAAATATTATCTTTAACTAACAAAAGCATCATTAAATACAATGTCGATAGTAAATCTAGCAAAAAAGTTTATGGTCCTAAAAATGATAAATTAAATAAAGTAATTCACAAAGACTTAAAAGGAAATATTTGGTTAGGAAGAGAGGATGGTTTATATATATTCAACAATGAATGTTTGTGTTTTGAAAACTCCTTTAAAGAGCTTGAAGACAAAGTAGTATATTCGCTAGAATCTAACCAGGAATATTTGTGGATAGGAACGATATACGATGATTTGTTTATTTACGAATATAAAACATCTAAACTAAACAAAATTTCTAAAAATTTGAATAAGTTTGGGTTAACAGATAAAAAGTCCATACTATCATTATACTACGACAACACAGGCACAATGTGGGTCGGGACTTTCCATAATGGCCTGTTTTCGATAAATTCTAATCATCTTGATTTCAAGTCAAGAAACTCAAAGAGCGATAAATTTTTTTGTTCCAATAATTTTACTGTACACGACATCTTAAAAACAAATGATGGCAGTTTATTGTTAGCAACTGAAAATGGATTGGTTAGAATAGATAGGGATGGGAACTGTTCTAGTTTTAACCATGAAGAAGATAATGAAAATTCTTTATCAGCTAATTTACTTCTATCCTTACAACAGTCTTCAAATGGAGATGTATGGATAACAAATAACGAGATTGGAATAGATAAATTATCAACTGATACGTGGAGCATTGAACGAAAAGCTAAAAAAGCCAACAATCTTGATTTTTATTTTTCTGTAGAAGTTGAACCTGGAAAGTTAATTTTAGGCAGCTTTAAAAAAGGACTATACACTTATGATATAGCTAAAGATAGTATCGAAAAAATTAATACCATTGATAGCAAATATGATTCATCAAGTTTTTATATGTATTCAGTAAATAAAAATGGCCAATATTATTTTGGTACAGATAACGGTGTGGCTTTCTTGAATCAAAAAAACACACTTGAACAGGTAACAATTGATCATAATAATGAATTTTTAGAAATTACAGCGTTAAATTTTGATAAAAAAGGGGCTTTATGGATTGGTGTAAATAATAAATACTTATTAAAATACACAACAGATGGTGTAATTCAGAATATAACAAACCATCTAGTGAAGAGCAATAATCCAATAAAGGTTTTCAGTATTATACCAACGGATATAGACACTTTATGGTTCTCAAGTAACAAAGGTATCCATAAATTAAACACTAACACCTATGAAAACTGGGAATTCAATGCACAAGATGGATTACAAGGTAATGGATTCCTAGGGCAATCCTATCACCATGAAGAAAATGGGAATATATATTTTGGAGGTAAAGATGGAATCAATTATTTCAACCCCCATCAGGTCTCGCTAAGCACTAGTAGCCCACAAACAGCAATAACAAAATTTAAATATTTTAATAAAGTTTTAGATGTGGGCGTAAAAACCGATTCAAATTTTATCTTAGATAAACCTATAAATTATTTAGATGAAATTGAGCTTGGATATCAGGATTATATTATCGGTTTCGAGTTTGCAGCTTTAGACTATGCTGATAGTATGCGTAACAAGTATGCCTATAGATTAAAAGGGCTAAATAATAATTGGGTTTATGTTGATGCTAATGATAGAAAAGTCAGCTATACCAACTTAAAGCCAGGTAATTACACCTTTCAAGTTAAAGCATCAAACAAAGATGGTATGTGGAATCACACACCCAAAGAGTTGAAGATAAAAGTAAACCCCGCTCCGTGGTTTTCACCTTGGGCATATTTTAGTTATTTATTTATACTAGTTTTAATCATTTGGTGGTATGTAAGTTATAAGACTTTAGCCAGTCGAAAACGTGCAAGAGAATTAGAAAAGGAGGTTAAGGAAAGGACTCATGATGCCAATTTACAAAGGAAAATAGTTGAATCCTTGTTGAAACACAAAAATGAAGTATTTGCAAATATTACCCATGAACTTAAAACACCTCTGTCTTTAATAATTGGACCCATTGACCAATTACGTCAAGAGGTAATATTGGTAGAAAATAAAGACATATTAAATATGGTACAAAGAAATGCTAAGAGACTATTGTTAATGGTGGGTCAAATTTTAAAATTATCACAAGCCGAAGTAGATAAAGGAGCTATTCGAGAATCCCAAAATATTAAACCAATTCTAACTATGTTATATGAATCCTTCAGCCCTTTAGCAGACGATAAGAACTTAAATTTAATTTTAATAAATGAACACGATGCTAATATTTATACTACATCAGAGTGTCTCGAAATTATTATTGGCAACCTATTATCAAATGCTCTAAAATATACTAATTCGGGTGGAGAAATAAGCTTGGTTTCTAAATTAATAGATGACAATATTTTGATTAGTGTTAAAGATAATGGTATGGGAATTGATAAGAAAGACCTAGGTAGTATTTTCAAACGGTTTGTCCGGCTAGATCAGCATAAAAGTATTTCTGGTACTGGCATTGGATTATCTGTGGTTAAAGAAATAGTAGAGACCAACAATGGTCAAGTTAAGGTAATTAGTGAGTGGGGTAAAGGCTCTGAATTTATTATTACATTTCCAATATCAGATATTGACAGCAACAATGAATTATCACAAGTGATGGTGAAACAATTGGTTAGTAATACTAAAAATGAGATTAACTGTAACTATAGCAAAATTATTTCTAGGCGCAAAAGGGCAAAAAACAAAATTATCGTATTAATTATCGAAGATAATTTAGACATGCAAGCTCATATAGGCAATGTTCTTAAAGAGCACTTCTATTGTTTATTTGCCGATAGGGGTAGAAAAGGTATTGCTTTAGCACTAAAAGAGGTTCCTGATGTTGTTATTTGTGATGTCATGATGCCTACTATGGACGGTTATCAAGTTACAAGAGTGTTGCGTCATGATGGTAGAACTTCACACATTCCCATAATAATGTTAACTGCTTTAAATACCAGAGAAAGCCGCATTAAGGGGTGGCGTGAAAACATTGACACCTATATTACTAAGCCATTTGATTCTACTGAATTAAATGCTCAAATTAAGAATATATTAACTATTCGAAAACTCCTTCAAAACCAAACAAATAAGGCCATTAAAAACAACATACCATTAAGTTCTATCGATTTACCTAAACAAGACCAAAAATTCATTGAGAAATTTAGAGATGTTATCGCTAAGCATTATGTGAATGAATATTTCCAAGTTGCTGACATCGCATCCAAAATGGCAGTAAGTGAGCGCCAATTACAAAGGAAAATAAAGGCTTTGATTAATGAAAGCCCAATGGATATGCTACGGGAATACCGCCTTGAAAAATCTGCAATGAAACTAAAAGATGGTTATCAAGTAGGCATTGTAAGTGATGCTGTCGGTTTTAGTTCAGTTTCGTATTACAGCAGGTGTTTTAAGAAAAAATATGGAATGACTCCCAAACGATACCAAACACTAAATAAACGATAAGGTACTCTGTCAGGAGGTGAATATCCCCCGTAGGTACGAGGGATTAAATTATAAAGAGGGGGTTTACATAAGAATTTTATTAATGGTAAATATATCTTCTTCTGTCAAATCACCAGCAGAGCGTTTTAAGCCGAGGTATTGAATAAAATAATCGTATTTGGCTTTAGAGTAATCACGTTGAGCTTGGTATAAACTGCGTTGCGAGTTAAGTACGTCAACGATAGTGCGTGTGCCGACTTCATAACCTGCTTCGGTTGCCTCTAGGCCGCTTTGGGCTGAAATCATCGCTTGTTTGCGTGCTTGCACACTACTTTTTGCTGCCAGTGTTCCGTGATAAGCATTACGTACTTTTCTGACGATACTGCGTCGTGTTTGTTCATATCGATCCATCGCTGCTTTGTGGTTGTGTACCGATTGACGAACTTGAGATTGTGTTCTACCACCAGAGTAAATTGGCAAGTTAAAATTTAGTGTTGCAGTATTTGTTTCGGAAGTTCTATCGGTTTCAAAGACATCAACAATAAAGCCTCCTGGGTTGTTGGGGTCTGGCCTGGATTGTGAAAAAGTAGCATTTGGGTTTAATGAATGGTTGCGAGATAGGTTAAGACCAATTGTTGGGAGGTGCCCTGCTTTGTTGACTTGTATTTGTTTTTCTGCAATTTCTGTATCTAATAATGCTGCTGCTAGCTCTGGGTTAGTTCCAATAGCTTGTTCTTGGTAAACATCCATTGTTTTTAAGGTAAGGTCATTATAGTCAATATCATCAGGAACAGGGTTAAGTTCGTCATAATATCTTTGTGTTATTTCAAACAAGGCCTCTTTGCTGTCATCTAACTGGTTGTTGGCAAGAATAACCGAGGCACGAGCCCCGTCATAACGAGCCCGTGACTCGTGGACATCAGTAATAGCAGCTAAACCCACTTCAAATCGTTGTTCAGCTTGATCAAGTTGTCTTTGGATGGCTTTTTCTTCAGCTTTTGAAAATGTAAAGGAGTCTATCGCGCCAAGCACATTAAAATAGTTTTGTGCAACACGTAGGATAAAGTCTTGATATTGGGTGTCATAATCTGAGACAGATTTTAATACCTGAAGTTTGGATATTTTATAATTACCATAGTTTTTATGGTCATAAATAGACTGGTTAACTCCTATGTTCCAGCCTTCTGTATTAATATCAAAAGTTTGAAAAGGAATAAGGCTACCACCACTTTCTGTATCACCTTTGGTTTTGTTCCAGCCCCCATTGATTTGCGGCAAAAATGCGGCAAAGGCTTGTTTTTTCCCTTCGCTACTGGCATTTAGTGTGTTTTTGGCAGCAGATAACTGTGGGTCATGTGCTTCGGATTGTTTAAAGACTTCGGCTAAATCTGCACTTAATGCGGAAAAGCTAAGAGTCAAAGCGCTTAGGCTTATTGCTAATTTTTTCATAATTTTATTTGTGTTTTATAGTTCGAATACTGATTTTTCTTCTAGTGTTTGTAATGGTTTGACAACAGTTTCGAATAAAGTTTCAATTTGAGCTTGTCCATCTGTGCTTTTCGTAATGAGGCAAGCCGACATAATAGGGTAAGTGCCAACAATGGCAAATATTTTCCCATCTTGTTTAATATTCTCAAGTAAGAATTCTGGTGTTTCTTCAAATGAACCCGTAGCAACGATACAATCGTACTTATAGGTAGAATTTAGGTTAAAAACATTATTTTTTTCACACTTAACATTGGTAATATTGGCTTCTGTTAATTTTTCAAGTGCTAAATCAATGAAATCTTGATAAATATCAACACTGGTAACGTGATCTGCAGATAAAGCCAGTAAAGCTGTCATATAAGCACTGCCTGTGCCAATTTCTAATATTTTTTCTGTACCTGTTAAGTTTAACGACTGCAAAATTCGCCCCTCTAGTATAGGCTTCATCATGTATTCATCATGAGCCATTGGGATTTCAAAATCACTAAATGCTAGTTTTCTGTGTTCGACAGGGGCAAATTCTTCACGCTGTAGCTTGCGCATCAGGTTGATATTATCTGGACTGACAAAGTCCCATGTGCGGACTTGGTTGAGTAACATGTTTTCTCTAGCTGTATTAAAATTCATTGTTTTCACCTAATTTTTGGTTCTTTGTGGCAATTGTCTCTATAATTGCGCGGTTAGAATAATTATTTAACGAATAGTGGGTGCATAAGTTACCTTAAAACTATTATTAACACAATGGGCTAAAAGTCACTAATGCATGTAAAACAACTCAAAGAACTGTTAATTGACGGTCTAAAAGATCTTAATCTTGACACCGCTCAAGCAGATAAGCTTATAGACTATGTTTTGTTATTGGAAAAATGGAACAAAACCTATAATATTACAGCTATTCGTGACCTTAAGCAGATGGTTATTTTACACCTGATTGATAGTGCGTCAGTTTACCGCTATTTAATCGGAAACTCAATCATTGATGTCGGAACTGGTGGAGGAATTCCAGGAATTATCTTTGCTATTCTCAATCCTCAATTAAATACAACTTTATTAGACAGCAGTCAAAAGAAGACTCGATTTCTACGATTTGCCCAAAGGCAGCTTAAATTAGCCAATGTCACAATAGTTTGTCAAAGAGTTGAAAAATATCAAGCCATAAAACCCTATGATGTGGTAATATCACGAGCCTTCACCGAAGTCGGGAATTTTTTAAAATTATCTGGGCACTTGTGTGCTGATTCAGGGCAGATGCTAGCAATGAAAGGCCCTCGAATTGAATCAGAAAAGAATGCACAAGAACAAGGCTTTGAATTAGTGCAAGATATTGATGTGAAGGTGCCTTTTTTAGAGGCACAAAGACGATTATTGGTATTTAATAAATTATGAGTAAACAAACTAAAGTATTTGCTATCGCCAACCAAAAAGGTGGAGTGGGGAAAACAACAACCAGTGTTAATTTGGCAGCAGGTATGGCTCAGTTAAACAAGTCTGTATTACTTATTGATTTAGACCCACAAGGAAATGCCACAATGGGATGTGGAATTAATTCACGTGAAGTCCAACCCAATGCTTGTGACATGTTATTGCAAGAAGACAACATCAACAATTTAATTTTACGTGCTGAATCGGCCAATATGGATGTTATTGGTTCCAATACTGATTTAACCGCTGCAGAATTAGAGTTGATGGGACAAAACACTCCAGAAACAGTATTAAAGAAACAGCTCGGTCGTCTAGAAAAGCACTACGACTATATCATTATTGATTGCCCTCCTTCACTCAACATCTTAACCATTAATGCGTTGGTGGCAGCAGATGGAATTATTATTCCAATGCAGTGCGAATATTATGCTTTGGAAGGTTTGGCATCCTTATTAGATACAATTCAACGAGTGCAATCAAGTGCGAATCCAAATTTGGAAATTGAAGGCATTATTCGCACCATGTTTGATGGGCGTAATAATTTAGCCAATGATGTCTCTGCACAGTTGCTAGAACATTTTGGTGACAAAGTTTATATCACTGTTATTCCCCGAAATGTGCGTGTGGCAGAAGCACCATCTCATGGAATGAGCGTTATTGAGTATGATAAATCATCTCGCGGAGCGATTGCTTATATTGGCTTTGCCGGCGAAGTAATTAGAGGAAATAGCTAATGGCAGCAAAGAAAAGAGGTTTGGGGCGCGGACTTGATGCACTTTTAGGTGCAAAACCCAAAGATGTTGGCAACCAAAGAGGTTCAGATAAACAATTAACAGAGCTAGATGTTGATTTGATACGACCAGGAAAATACCAACCTCGAACCAAGATGGATATGATGAAACTGCGAGAGTTGGCTGATTCACTCAAAGCCCAAGGAATGGTGCAACCTGTGATTGTGCGTAGTATTGGAAAAAACAAATATGAAATTATTGCTGGTGAACGCCGTTGGCGTGCTGCTCAGATAGCAGAAATGAGCAAGATACCTGTCGTTGTACGCAATGTTGATGATCGACAAACCATAGCTATGGCGTTGATTGAAAACATTCAACGTGAAGACTTAAACCCATTGGAGGAAGCCGTTGCCCTGCAACGCCTGATAAAAGAGTTTGAACTCACACACCAAGAAGCCGCTAATGCCGTTGGCCGTTCACGTGTAGCCGTGAGTAATTTATTGCGTCTTTTGGATTTACATAAAGATGTTAAAAAATTAGTTGATGATGGCAAACTTGAAATGGGTCATGCCCGTGCCTTATTGGCACTAGAAAAAAACCAACAATTAGAAGCGGCCCATGAAATCATCGCAAAAGCGATGAGTGTTCGCGTCACAGAAAAATTTATTAAATCTTTTGGCAAAGAAAAAATTGAAATGCCAGAAAAGAAAGTCGATAGAGATATTCTAAGACTTGAACAAGAACTAACAGAAAAATTGTGTTCAACAGTGGAAATCAAACACAGCAACAAGGGCAAAGGAAAACTAATCATCAACTACCACTCAGTGGATGAATTAGATGGAATACTTGCCCGAATTAAATAACAGAGAATCATGTAAAGTTCTCTAATTACAAACAAATTCACACACAATAACACATAAGGCTATGTCAAATACAACATTACAATCCCTAGAAAACTGGGTTAAAAAAGTGGCGCAATTAACCGCGCCTGAGCAAATCGTTTGGTGCACAGGTTCTGAATCTGAAAAGAAAGAACTGGATGATTTATTATTATCAACAGGTGATTACATTAAATTAAATGAAGAAACGCATCCGAATTGCTTTTTGCATTTATCCGATCCGCAAGATGTGGCACGTGTTGAGCATCTAACATTTATTTGTACGGAAGAAAAAGAAGATGCAGGTCCAAACAACCATTGGATGAACCCTCAAAAAGCACATGTTAAAATCGATGAGCTGTTTGAAGGGTGCATGCAAGGGCGCACCATGTATGTTATTCCTTATTGTATGGGCCCAATTGACTCGCCCATTTCTCGCTGTGGTGTCGAAATTACAGACAGCGCCTATGTCGTGCAAAATATGCGTTTAATGACACGTATGGGAACACCCGCACTAAAGCGAATAGAAAGCGAAGGACACTTTGTTAAAGGTTTACACTCAACAGGAGAACTTGATCCTGATCGTCGTTATATCATGCACTTTCCTGAAGAGTTGACCATTAAATCTTATGGTTCAGGCTATGGTGGTAATGCCTTGTTAGGCAAAAAATGCCACGCCTTGCGCATTGGCTCATACCAAGCGAAAACAGAAGGTTGGTTGGCTGAACATATGCTTATTTTGGGTTTAGAAAACCCACAAGGTGAAACCCATTATATAGCAGCGGCCTTTCCATCTGCTTGTGGCAAAACAAACTTAGCCATGTTAATTCCACCAGAAGGCTATGTTAAAGATGGCTGGAAAATCACCACAATAGGTGATGACATTTGTTGGATGCGCTCAGGAGAAGATGGACGATTGTGGGCAATTAACCCTGAGGCTGGCTTTTTTGGTGTAGCTCCAGGTACGGCACAGGACACAAACCCTAATGCACTTGCCATGTTATACCAAGATACTATATTCACCAATGTTGGTTTAACCGATGATAATCAACCGTGGTGGGAGGGACTCGATGATAGAGTGCCTGTTCAGGATTGGAAAGGTAATCCGTATAATCCTGAAAATGGTCCTGCTGCTCATCCAAACTCTCGCTTTACTGTAGCATCAAAGCGTTGCCCGAGTTATTCACCCAAGGCAGAAGATGCTAAGGGAGTGCCTATATCGGCCATCGTATTTGGAGGTCGTCGCGAATCACTTGTTCCTCTTGTTACTCAAGCACGCAATTGGGCTCACGGTGTCTTAATGGGTGCAACGGTTGCATCCGAAACAACAGCAGCTGCAACAGGAGCTGTGGGCGTGGTTCGCCACGACCCAATGGCAATGAAACCATTTTGTGGTTATCATTTTGCAGATTACTGGTCACACTGGTTGTCTTTTGACAAAAAAGGGGCAAATTTGCCAGAGGTCTTTACTGTTAATTGGTTTAGAAAAGATGAAGATGGTAAATTTATGTGGCCAGGCTTTGGTGATAATATGCGTGTACTTGAGTGGATAGTTAAACGGGTGGCAGGAAGAGTTGATGCACAACCATCAGCGTTAGGTGACATGCCAAAAATAGAAGATTTTAATCTTGATGGATTGGATGGCTTTGACAATGAAGACTTAACTCGATTACTTGCTGTAAACACAGCTGGCTGGGAAGATGAACTTAATAATACAATAGAATACTTACAAAGTTTTGGTAAGCGAGTGCCTCAAGAGCTATATGAGGAGCTTAAGATAACTCAATCTAAACTAGAGTAAATCTGCTCCAAAGCCATGTAAGGCAATGGTAAAATAGTTGTTTTATGGTAAATTTACAGAAAATGACATTAAAATGGTTTTCATACTTATTTTATTAGTTTATGCTAGTGTTAATTCAAGCTGTAACAATTGTTTACAAAAAGGGGAGTAGTATGGACATAGCCAATTATATTTTTATCGTCGCCGCCGCATTAATGGCCTATTGTTTGTTTTTGGTATTAACGCTTAAGTCGCAATTTTCAGGTGGTTTAGTTGGAAAGTACTGGAAGTATTTAACTGTCTTAGTGGTTATATTTACTTTGGGCTATTTTGCTTTACCATTTTTCAATCAATTACCTGAGCATGTTTTACGTTTGACAGTAGCAGGCGTTTTTGTTTTTGGGGCACTATATGTTTTGATTACCATTAAGCTAATCAAGAGCATTATAGAAGCGTTCTCTGATTAGCCATGAGTAAAATCTACCGCAGAACCGCAAAAGGTGATGAAGAAATTGAGAAAAGAACCTATAAATTAGATCATTTCCACCGCTTTGTGCTTATTATGATAAATGGCAAAAAAAATGCGGATGCAATTATTTCAAGCTCCTCTGAGCAATGGCATCCAAAACAGTGTATAAGTGACTTAGAGCACAGTGGTTTTATTGAAAATATAGACAACATTCCAAATGTAAAAATCAAGTCAAGAGTTGGAAACTTGCAACAAGATTTGATTGCAACTATTCAAAAACACTTGCCAGATAATAACACCAAAGTTATTAACAAAATCCTCAATGCAAAAAATACTCGTAAAAAGCTCTCTGATGCAATAGATAGTGCCTGTATCTTTATTAAGTTAACTATTTCTGAAGATATTTCAAAAAACCTTAAAATCGAATTGCATAAAATTCTTGATAGCTCAACAGAGGTATAATCTAGACAAAATAATACAGACAGCAAAAAAGGATTGCAAAATTTGAGTTACAGGTGCTATATTAGTAAACGGTAATTTAGCAACGCCTTAAATAAAAAAAATTTAGACTTTCAGCTAAATAATAACACACATTAGTAAGAGCAGAGTAATGCACTTAAAAGAGGAGATAGAATATGAATACTTCATGGGGATGGCTCAAAAGTGGATTGATACTGGGGGCAGTATTTCTACTAGCAGTCGCTTTAGTTAAACCAATCGGTGTATCAACACAATATGTGATTGCAGATTGTTTTATTTTTTGTAAATTAAACCCAGAGCTAGCAAAAGAGACCATAGATTCTGACGGAAACAAAACCTATTCGAGTTCCAATGCATATTTAAATAAAAGTAATGGCAAATATGCAAAAAGCAGCTTAAATATTTCTAACTATGGCTTTGTTTTTGTTATCGCTATGTTTTTAGGTGGTTTTGCTGCCTCTAAACTGGGTGGTCCAAAAGTTGAAAAGGAAGAGAGCTGGATTCCGCAAGTTTGGCGAGAAAACTTAGGTTCCTCGTGGACAAAGCGGATGATAGGAGCCTTTGCTTCTGGTTTCTTTATATTATTTGGTGCTCGTTTAGCAGGTGGGTGTACATCAGGTCATATGATGAGTGGCATGATGCAAACATCACTTAGTGGCTACATATTTGCTGCTGGTGTTTTTGCTATTGCTGTGCCTGTATCCATTATTGTGTTTAAGAAATAGGAGCTTGTGATGAATTATACTAATATTATTTTAGCACTCGTCGTTGGCGGAGTGTTTGGTGCGGTTTTACATAAAGTTGGAGCAACAAATCCCAATAAGATTGTTGGGTTTTTACGTCTAACTGATTTACATTTGGCAAAAGTTATATTATTTGCCATTGGTTTTTCTAGTCTTTTGTTGTTTATTTTAATGGCTATCAATGCCATTCCTACATCGCACATTCATGTTAAGTCAGCTTATGTTGGTGTTATTGTTGGTGGTGCTATTTTTGGCATTGGTTTTGGTTTGGGTGGTTATTGCCCAGGAACAACCATTGCTGCCCTTGGGTCAGGACGAAAAGATTCATTATTTATGATACTAGGTGGTCTCGTGGGTGCATGGGTTTATGTCTTAATGTATGGTTGGTTACAAGAGAATCTGGATTGGCTATACAGTGAAATTGCAGGTGGGAAAGTTTCTCTTGCAGTGACAGGAAACGAGTCGGTTCCAGCCTTAATTAATAGCGTAAATGGTGCAGTAGTTGCAGGTATTATTGCAATACTATTTATGGCTGGCGCATATATGTTGCCGAACAAACTAAGAAATTAAAAATAAACTTTTATTAGATTTTAATAACCCTGAAAATTATATTTTCAGGGTTTTTTTATGAGTTTAACTATGTCTTCAAACCACATGCGTGGGTAAAACAAATAAACCCATTGCGATGATTGAAGCTTGTAACGTGTCTGTACGTAGTGTTTGTTTTGAAATAGATACTCAGATATATAAAGAGATTTATCTTTAAAGCCTTTAAGTTTTTTTAAACGCTGTAAAAAATCTCTCCCTTTAAAATTTCTGCTCTTTAAGTAATTACTATGAAAAGAAAAAGGTTTACCATTAAGTGCCTGAAAAGAAATTAACTCACCAAATGTTAAATTCAAAGTTTGCAAGGTGCCACCAATCAAATCATAAAGATTATAGTGTAATGATAAGTCAAAGCATTTGTTTTGTTCTTTTGTGGTGAAGCCTTTCCACATTAAAGCTAAATCATAGAGCCATATATGTTTTCTATCTTCAGGGCGATGAGCTTGAAAATGAAAGCAGGCATAGATAAACGCGTGAATAGAATCAAGGGTTTTGAATAAAAAATCAGAAGCGGCAATTGTGGAGCTCAACTTATAAAGTTTTTTAAATTGAAAGTAAGGGTGGATTTCGGTGCGATTACTAATTTGCCAATGTATATCAAATACGGTGTTGATTTTTTTATCGTCATAAAAACTATTTTGAAAACTGATAAAACGCCCTTGGCGGGAAGATACCGCTTGGTATTTATGGTGTAGTAACAATTTTTCAACAGCACCATAATCTTTTTCATCAATAAATACATCAATATCACTATGAGGTCTCAGAGGCAACTGTTGATAGAGTAAGTAGTTGTAAGCAAAACCTTTGAAGATAAAAAATTCTATCTTATTTTGGTTTAATAATTCACATAAAATTTTAGATTTTGAAACCCAGTTTAGGTATTTAGCTTGTTGAAGCAAGTTTGCTTTTTGTAGCTCTGTAGAAGGGTTTAGTACAGATACAATGGGAGCAAGCCCTTGATTAATAATATGGGATACCTGTGTAAAATTAGATAGTTGTGAATCATTCGCAATAAGCTGTGATAGTAGTAAATGCTCCTTAAACATCGTAATAATGGCGATACCATGCAATAAACTTGTCAATACCACTCTGAATGGTTGTATTAGGTTTAAAGCCCACATCCTTGATAAGTTTACTCACATCTGCTTGCGTATCTGCTACATCTCCTGGCTGTAAAGGCAATAATTCCATTTGAGCTTTTATGCCTAGGGCGTTCTCTATTGCGTGGATATAATCCATAAGTTTTACTGGATTATCATTGCCAATATTGTAAACATGATAAGGAGCAGATGACTCAGCAGGGCTGGCATCCGTAAAGTCATAATCTGGGTTTAAAACAGGTGGCTTATCAAGCACTCTAATAACCCCCTCAACAATATCATCAATATAGGTGAAGTCGCGGGTGTGATTGCCAAAGTTGAAAACTTTAATGGGTTTTTTTGCCAAAATGTTTTTGGTAAATAAAAATAAGGCCATATCGGGTCGTCCCCATGGACCGTAAACGGTAAAAAATCGCAACCCTGTTGTGGGAAGATTATACAAGTGAGAATAGCAGTGTGCCATGAGCTCATTTGATTTTTTGGTCGCTGCATATAAAGAAAGAGGGTGGTCAACGGAGTCCTCTACTCTAAAGGGCAGTGATTTATTTGCTCCATATACAGAACTTGATGAAGCATAAACCAAATGTTTGATTTCGTGGTGTCGGCATGATTCAAGAATACTTAAAAATCCGGTTAAGTTGCTCGTTAAATAAGACCAAGGGTTTTCAATTGAGTAACGTACTCCTGCTTGAGCCGCAAGGCTGACTACTTTTTTTATGTTGTGGTTAATGAACACATCATTAACGGCCTCTTTATCGGCAATATCAACTTTGTAATGAGTGAAATTACTGTGAGACAGTTTTTCTAATCTAGAGTGTTTTAGTTTAACATCATAGTAATCATTAAGATTATCAATGCCAATAACTGTATCGCCGCGATCGAGTAAATATTCGCAAACATGAGAACCAATAAAGCCTGCAGCACCAGTAACTAAAGTAGTCATTTATAACACCTCACAATCTTTCATCTACAGCATCAGATGGCAACATACCCTTGATGTCAAAAACAATGCCGCTTTTATTTAGCGTACTTCTAACGCCTTTTTCTCCAAGGCGAATAAACTCTTTATGCGAAACAGCCAACAAAACGGCATCATAATAATTTTGTTTCAGTTCTTTTTGCAATGTAATCCCAAAAAATTGTTTTGCTTGATTTTTATCGGCCCAAGGGTCAAAGACATCAATATTAGCATGGCACTTGCTTAGTTCTTGTATAATTTCAATAACACGGGTATTTCTCAAGTCGGGGCAATTTTCCTTAAAGGTTAAGCCCAAAATAAGAACTTTGGCATTAACCACGTGAATTTTACTTAAGGCAAGCTTTTTTAGAAATCTATCAACTACATATTGACTCATACTTTCATTGATTCTTCGTGCTGTTGTTATTAATTGTGGGTAATAACCACTTTCTTGAGATTTATGAATTAAATAATAAGGGTCAACACCGATACAATGACCTCCAACCAAGCCAGGAGTAAAAGGCAAAAAATTCCACTTAGTGGATGCTGTTTTTATAACCTCTAATGTATCAATTCCCATATGATTAAACATAACAGATAGCTCATTCATAAAAGCAATATTCAAGTCTCTTTGTGTGTTTTCTATTGCTTTTGCGGCTTCAGCAACCTTTATAGAGGGTGCTACATAAACCCCGGCTGTTATTATTTTAGAATACAATTCATTTAATATATTTTCAGTTTTTTTATTGGAACCAGCCACAACTTTTGTAATCGTTCTAAGAGTATGCACCTTGTCACCAGGGTTAATACGCTCAGGTGAGTAGCCAATACTAAAGTCTTCATTGAGTTTTAAGCCACTAACAGCTTCTAAAATTTTGGCACAATACTCTTCAGTAGCTCCTGGAAACACAGTTGATTCGTAAATCACAATATCGCCCTCTTTAAGTATGCTAGCAATGGCATTGGAGGCGTTTTCTAATGGTGAAAGCTCGGGCAAATTATTAGCATCAACAGGTGTTGGAACAGTGATTATAAATATATTAGCTGTTGTAAGGTCTTTTAGCGTGGTGGTAAAAAAGAGGCGCTTGGACTGTTGTAACTCTTCAGGACTTGTCTCTAGTGTCGAATCATGGTTGTTTTTTAACTCAGAAACTCTGGTTGCATTAATGTCATAACCAACCGTTGGGTAATGTTCTGCAAATGCCACAGCAAGAGGAAGTCCAACGTAACCTAGGCCAATAATAGCAATAGTGTGTTCTTTATTCATAAATACTTCAATTAAAAAAGGGTAAATTATTTAGGTTTTCACCCATTATGTGTGTTGTTTATAGAGCCACAATACTGTTCCAGTATAAGCCAGTATTTTAATTAGTTTGGACTAGCCAATTCACCGCCGTCATCACCATCTCGCGGATCATCATCGGTTTGCGGTCCACCACCAGGATCAAGTATAGGTGACAAAATATAAGTTATATTCTGTTTTGGCAACTTAATAAGCCAGTTCGCAATATCAGCATAACATGATTGGTAAGCAGGCAAAACTACTTTTTTTAGTACAACGGCACGTGTGTTTTCTAGCAAAAGTTCATCCGTCAATTGATTAGATTTCAGCTTAAGGTTTTCAGCCGCTTTATTGTTTGAAATAACAAAGACGCCATTAGCATTAATTTGACCAGTTAAATAAATTTCATATTCGGGATTTTTATCATCGTCATTATAGACCTCTAGGATGTATTGTTCTTCATCAAAATTAATAGGGCGTGCAGTGCCGTTAAATAACTCAATTGAAGAATTGTTGTCCGTGCCCTCTACGTACTCTGTAATGAGCAAGTCTTTGCGAGATGTAAAACAGTCCTGCCTTGAGAAGTTACCAGAATCTTCTATATCATCAACCAGATAAGTCGTCCATTGTTTGTCACTGATAAATTCATCCATCTCAATGCGGTCACCTGTGCAGGTATTGTCAAAACGTCTTAGGGTTTTATCAACAATAATTGGGCGGTCTTTAGCTTCGCTAGACAGGCTTTCGTTATTAAGCAATATTCTGCCAATACTATCAACTACCGTGGTTTGAATGTTGGGGTTTTTGTAATGTTGTTCAATGCGTTGAATAAAATCCTCCTTGGTTTCAGAGGTTTCGTTACTGCTGTTTTTGCTATCAACCTTGTTAATGGCTGCTGCAACGGTAGAAACAGCACACTGACAAGGTGTTGAATTAATTCCTGATTTTAAAACAACGGCATCTGCCCCTTTAAAAACAAGACCACTAACTTTTTGGTTGGCTACTGATAAAATATCCATAGCGGCATTTGCATCAGTAATAATATAAGTTGACTTAGGCTCGATTAATCCTTTTAATTGAGTTATGGTGCCAGGAAAGTCATAACCGTGAAAATACACCTCAACTTGGTAGTTGTCAGCTAATAAGTCTATGGTTTTATCGGTACCATTATAGAGTTCCAATGCTTGGTTGCTGCCTTGTCCTTCAACGTATTGGGAAATAATTAATTTATTATTTTCCTCTTCATTTTTTTGTTCTTTTGTGTTGGCATCAATACTATCTTCTCTTTGGCAAATAAATTTATGCTGCCCAAGAACCTTATTGAAGTTAAAGATTTCACTGCTATTTTCGTCATTTATACTAACCCACGAAGTAGCAGGATCAAACTCGTCTTGTTCATTATGGTCTCCTTTACAGGTTTTGACCTTTCTCACAAGATTATTGTCTTTAGTGGCGACTTGACGCGCTCCCCAGTATTGTTTTTCTGGTAATTTACCAATTTGACCGATTGAATCAGTGGTTGTTTTAGCTCTATTTTTAGCACGCAAAACAGCATCTATCATATCTTCTGCTTTGTTGGGGACAAGCTCGATAGCTGCCTCAATACCTGCAGAAGCACAACTACATGACGAACTTATTTCTACAAGTGCTTTTTGAACTCGCGGGCGAAGCCTGTTTTCCAGTCGTGAGCGAGCCCAAAAACTTTGTGCGTTACAGCTACAACCACGCATTGTTGCAATAGCAGCAACAACCTCATCGGCACGAGCTGGGGCAATTTGTACGCCTTTACGAACAGAAGAATAAGTGTCCTCACAAGAGGACCATTGTTTTGCAACTGTTTGAACAGCTTTTATCACATCAACATTATTGTCAACCAATTGTTGAACCACTTCTTGTGCTAGTTCTTTATTGTTGTATGCATTTTTTGCTGCTTCCACTGGTAACAAGCCATTGTTTAAGTCATCCTTAATAGAAACATAGGGCGTGGCATTTGTGTAATGCACTCCCAAAACACCAAAAAATAATATTAATAGTTTCATAAGTTTAAACCTTTTATCCCATATTGCAGCAAGTTTTGATGCACCTATATACCATAATAATGTAAAGTACATAGACATATCAATAATAGCCTTTGATTTTAAAGAAAAGAATGTAAATCAAAGATAAATTGTTTTTAGTTCATGTCGTGTATGACAAAAAATTGGTGTTAACTATAAAATGGTACAAAATATATATAGCACACTTTTTGGCAAAATAAACTCACCTTGTCAATTCATTGGTTCATTTAAAAGTGTTAGCGTAGTGTGTAAAAGAGATGATTTAAACCACCCTATTATTCAAGGCAACAAACTAAGAAAGCTCAAGTACAACATTACCAGCACTTTACAAAACAATGTCACTCAATTAGTTACTTTTGGAGGAGCATTTTCCAATCATATTGTGGCAATAGCACAAGTGGCAAAGCTTGCCAATTTAAACATTATTGGCTTTATTCGTGGCGAAGAGTTGCGGGAATCACCTGACAAATGGAGTCAAACCTTACAAGATGCAAACAATGCTGGAATGGAGTTGGTGTTTTTGTCGCGTAAAGAATACCGACTAAAAGAGCAATCAGAAGTGGTAAAAAAGTACTTATTAAACTTTAAAAACCCCATGATTATTCCCGAAGGAGGAAGCAATGATTTGGCTTTACTTGGTGTGGCCGAAATAATTGATGAATTGGCAAAGCAAATAGAACCACCAACGCATATTGTTACTGCTTGTGGAACAGGCGGAACTTGCGCAGGATTAATTGACGGTGTTTACAACCTGGGGTGGGACACTAAAGTCATCGGCATTCCAGTGTTAAAAGGTGCTGGGTTTCTAGTCAAAGATATTGAAAATTTATCCCAACATCATCCTCAAGTTAGTTGGCAATTGTATTTTGATTACCATGCTGGTGGTTATGCCAAGTTAGAGGATAAGTACGTCTTTTTTGGGCAACAATTTAGCAAAAAAACAAAAATCCCCTTAGATAAAATTTACAATGTAAAGTCGTTTTTTGCCGCATACGATTTAATTGAAAAAGGGTTAATTTCAGCTGGGAGCAAAGTTGTGATATTACACACGGGTGGCTTACAAGGTGGAATCATTTAAAGAGAATTTTACAAAACTTACCTGAATATAAAACTATATTGCTGTTCAGAAAGTAAAAAAATATGGGCTTGAGGTTGTTCAAAAAGGTTTATTTTAACGGTGTTAAATTGATTTTTATTGAAAGTTTTTAGGATAGTGTTAGTCACAGCAATAATGTTATTTACTGGTGACAATTCCACATCAAAAGTATATAAAATTACATGAACTCATGGTCTTCTTCTCTGCCTTGAAAAACAGCTGTTAAAGCCATTGAATTAGCTTCAAATTTCAAATGGTTTTGCAAATAGACAGAGGCTTTCTTGTCTTGATTAATTTTTTCAAAATCTTCAGTTAATATTTTCAAACCTAATTCTAACTGCTTGGCTTCATTATTGTAATCAACAATGGCAATTGAGTGGTGATGTGGGTGTGCATAAGCAGCGCTGGAAAAAATCAAAAATAGAAAAACCCTCATAGCCCCAACAATTCATTTGGGTGTTTTAAAGCTATGGTAGCTTGCCATTTTTCTGGTTTTTCATTTGAACCAATATATCCCCACAGCGCAATAGCTGTTTGCATATTGGCAGCATTGCCAGCGGTTATATCTGACAAGGCATCACCGATGTACCAACTTTTTTCAGAATTAATTTTGAGTTTTACAACCGCTGTGTTGATGGGTTCGGGGTGAGGTTTTGAGAATTCGGTACTGTCTCCACCGACAAGAACTCCGCAGTTTTTTAATGCCAATAAAGAGTCAACCAAGGGTCTGGCTAAATAATAAGGTTTATTGGTGACGATTCCCCAAGGGATTTTTTGTCTATCCAAAACTTTGATGAAATCCTCAACCCCAGCAAATAAGCACGACCCCTGGGTTAAAATTTCTTGATAAATATCCAAATAGCGTTTTTGTAATTTTAAAAAAGTTGGTTGGTCAGTTTTTCCAAAAATTGATTCAACAATGGCTCGTGAACCATGAGTAATGAGTTCTTTATATTCAGTATGGTCGGGTTCAATTTCGATAGCGTTTTCTTTAGCTAGCAATTTTAGGGCTTGTAACATATCAATGGCGGTATCTACTAGTGTGCCATCCAAATCAAATAAAAAACCCTTCATGAACTATTTCTTCTGTGCTGCGATTAGATAATTGATTGAAACATCATGCTGTTCCAGCCACGCTTTGGTGGAAATCGGGTTATATTTCATACCGCAAATATCTTTGACTTCAAGCTTCGTTTTTTCAATACCTGCTGCCAACTCAGAAGGCTTGATAAACTGATCGTAGTGGTGCGTGCCTTTTGGCACTAAACCCATCACATGCTCTGCCACAAAAATCCCTAGTATCATGGCTTTAGGTGAACGGTTAATCGTCGATAAAAATAACCAACCACCAGGCTTTAATATTTTCGCACAAGCATTAACAATCGATTGTGGGTCAGGTACATGTTCAAGCATTTCCATACAAACAACGACATCCGCACTACTTTCATGTTGCTTTGCATAGTCCTCAACACTGATATTCTGGTAGTCAATTTTATGACCGCTTTCATAAAGGTGAAGTTTTGCTACCTCTAAAGATTCACCTGCTAAATCAATACCAGAAACATGAGCGCCACAGGCTACCATGGCTTCGGAAAAAACACCTCCCCCACAGCCAACATCTAAAACAGTTTTTTCGTTTAAGTCGACAAATTTATTAACATAATCGGTGCGAACAGGATTGATGTGGTGCAAGGTTTTAAATGGCCCTTGCTCATCCCACCAAAAGGAAGCTTGCGAATTAAAATGCTCTATTTCACTTTTTTTAAAGTTTGTTGTACTCATGTTATAACCACCTACGCACTTTATTTTTGTAATCCAAATATTCTTGCCCAAAAAGCTTTTCCAAATAAACCTCTTCAGGGTCAATCACCCATTTGTTTAATAACCAGAACACAAAAGGCAAACTCAAAATAACATACAAGTTGTTTAACTTAATCGCAACAACAATTTGAGCAACCAAAAACCCTAAATATATCGGGTTACGGGTTATTTTAAAAATTCCACCTGTGTACAACGCATTAGTTGGTGTATGTGGCTCAGGGTTTTGTCTGGTTTTAAAGAAAAAATACAAGCTAAAGCCAAATAATACACTTGCCACAACCATTAAAACATAAGCAATTATCATTTGAACATTTACACTAATTGGAATCGCTAAGGAGTAAATAAAGCGGTTGAGTAACCAAGCGACAACAATAAAAATTAGTGGTATCAATGGCGGTATTGTCTTGACTTTGGCATGGTCTTTTTTGTTTTCATCATTCATTGCTAAATGGTACATTCTTAGATACTAAAACGCAATAATTTCAGTAATGGTATGAAACAATGAACAAAAAAAAGCAAACCCTAGTGGTTTGCTTTTTAAAACAGTAGAGGTATATGCATAACTAAAAACAGTGGGAGTGTAGCCCACATTGGCTATTTTTTCTCTAAAAACCAAACTATAGAATGACTATAGATTCAATTTTTAGAGAAAAAACTAGCTCAATGTGCATCTCCACCCCATTCGCCCATAGTTATGCATATACCTCTATAGTTTAACTTTCTTGAGGTTAAACTTATTTTAAGACAAAAGTCACTTTGATAATCACACGATATTGATCAATTTTACCATCTTTTACGGTAACTTTTTGGCTTTCAACCCATGCGCCTGTAACATTTTTTAATGTTTCTGTGGCTCTTTTTATACCATTTCTGACGGCTTTTTCAAAACTTTTTGATGAAGAGGCTGACACCTCGGTAATTCTTGCTACGCTCATTATTAACTCCTATTTTAAGATGAAGGTGACTTTCATATTGACACGGTATTGATCGATTTTACCATCTTTCACTGTAACTTTTTGTGACTCAACCCATGCACCTGTAATACCTTGAATAGTCTCTGCTGCACGTGTGATACCTTTTTTCACAGCATCTTCAAAACTTTCATTAGATGATGCAGTAATTTCTGTAATTCTTGCGATACTCATATTTTTCTCCTTTTTATGGATTTATTGTTCTTAAAGACACCCGCCTTTAAAGCCTATTTATTATACATTAATTTTAAATAAATTAGAAAAAAAATTGCAAACTAGCATTAATGACTAGCTTCAATTGTTTTTCTTACATATTGTTTGGTAAACTTTTGGCGACATTCCAAACTGAGCTTTAAAACATTTAGAAAAATGTGGCAAAGAACTAAATCCACACTCATCAGATGTTATGCTCACTTGATAACCATCTTTGAGCATAATTGCTGCTTGTTGCAAACGGTATTCACGCATTAAATCCATTGGATTTTTATCGATTAATGCCTTGAGTTTTCTTTGTAACTGCCGTTCACTTACTGCCATATCGCTAGCAAGTTGTGGTCTTTGGTATAATGAATCTTTATATTTATTGGCAATAATAACATTGAGTTTGTTGACAAAGTCTTGATCTTTTTTCGACAAATCAATGGTGCTTGGTGTATTTTTTCCCACCTTTACCTTTTGTGAATTCTTTTCTTTAAGTATGTTACGAATAACCAAGATACTTTCTAATTGCAACAAGAGTTCTTTTACATCAAAAGGTTTAGTTAAATAAACATCAACGTGTTCACGCCAACCTCTAGTTCTACCTTCTTTGCTATCAAGTGCCGTTAATAACATTAAAGGAATATGCGAAGTTCTCCCATCTGAACGTAAAATACGCGACACATGAAAGCCATCCATTTCGGGCATCATCACATCACAAATAATAATATCAGGAACATGTTCTATTGCAAGAGCAATACCTTTTTTACCTCGGTCAGCGAGTAAACAATAATAATGTTGTTTAAGTGAGTCTGCAATATGGGCTCGCATATCGTTATTGTCTTCAATGATGAGTATGGTTTCGTTGCGTTTGTTGCCAACTTTTTCACTTCTTAACCCAATTTCTTGTACTTGTTTAGCTTCGTGGCAGAGCTGTTTTACCAACATACTTGAGTTGTTGTTAGCTTGAGTTTTTACCGCCTCTTCATCACTGCAATGAAAAGTTATCGCAAAAGTACTACCAGCACCCAACTGGCTAGTGGTTTCAATACTTGCATTATTAACCTTTAAAAGTTCTTCAACTACACTCAAGCCAATCCCAATACCTTCAATATTTTGGTGCGAATCCAAGCGTTTAAAGCGATTGAATATTTCTTTCTGTTGTTTTTCGTCTAACCCACAACCTGAGTCTTTTACTTTTAAATAAAATTTTTCATTCACTAGTTTAGCACTGACTTTAATAGTTCCTCCGGTTGGAGTGTACTTGATGGCATTTGACAACAAGTTACTCAAAATAATATCAAGTGCATCTTTGCTTACTTTTATACAAGCATTATTATTATCATTGAGCTTAAGTTCGATTCTTTTTTCTTTGGCACTATCGGTGAAAGATGCAACGATGTCTCTCACGTGTTTTTGTGTATTTATGGTTTGGAATTTGATTTTATCAAAATCTGAAATCTTGGCAATTTGCAATATCTGTTCTATCATGGTTAATAAACGGTTGGCATTTCTATTGACCATTTTAAGAGCATTGATATCTGAGTGTGGAAGGTGTGAATTAAGTAATTTATTAACTGGTCCAAGAATTAAGGTTAAGGGTGTGCGAAATTCATGCGAAACATTAGTGAAGAGTTCATTTTTTTTGGCAAGCAATGTTTCTACTGTTTGTTTTTGCACTTGCAGTTCTTTGGTTTGTTTTTCAACTTCATTTTTAAGCATTGTGGTTATGCGTAAATTTGCTTGATTTTTTCTTTTAAGATACCAATAAATCGTACAAATACCAAATAAAATATAGAGAAAATAAGCCCGCCAGCTTAACCAAGGAGCGGGTTTGACAATGATTTTCAATGACTTGCCTTGCTGGTTCCAAACACCATCTTTATTCGAGCCTTTGACTCTAAAGGTGTATTCACCAGAAGATAGATTTGTATAACTTATTTGTCGATTATCTGCATTCACATAAGTCCAGTCTGGATTTAACCCCTCCATCTTGTAGGCGTATTTATTACGGGATGGGTCAGCATAATCTAGTGCCGAAAATTCAAAACCAATTACATAATCCTTATGCGTTAATACTAGTTCATCAAGTTCATTAATTGGTTGTTCTAACATAAAGCCACTCTTATATTGCCCAACTTTAATTGACTGTCCAAAGCGAGTAAAATCGGTTAAGACAATATTAGGAGGTTTTTCATTTGTTACTATATCCTCAGGATTGAAGGATATAATGCCATTTGTTAAACCTAAATATATCTTTTTACCACTATAATATGAAGAGTTAGGTAAGTAATAATCATTTGACTTTCCTGTAATATTTATAAAAACAAATAATTTATTTGTTTTTAATTCAAACCTAATTAAACCTTTATTTGTTCCTAACCAAAGACTGTTTTTTTTGTCTAATGTAATGCTATTTAATAAAAACTGTTTGAAAAATTTATTTTTAAGGTTAATTATTCTTATTAATTTACCATTTTGATTAAATACCAAAACTTTATCTCCTTGAGTTCCTATATAGATATCATTAGTTGAGCTAATATAACTAGCAGATATGGCTGAAGATAAATGACTGTTGATTTTTTCAAAAGGGAGTAAAGTGTCATTTTTTATATAAAACAAACCATTGGGATAAGTTACAATAACCCTATTGTTTGCATCACTAGCAATGTTGATAGCCTTTGTGTTTTCTGTGTTTTTTATAACCTTTATATTAGAAAATTTTTTATAATACTTAAAAATCCCTTTGTTTGTTCCAAGATAAATATTCTCTTGGCTCTTGTGCGTAATGTAGATTACATCTTTGAAATCTAAACTTTTTATTCTATTGGTTTTGCTATTATAGGACTTAATACCTTTTGAAGTAGAAAGCCAGAAATTATCTTCTACCTTCATTATTGAATAAATTGTATAGTTATTATTGGACTTGGTGTTGAACAATGTACATTTAAAGAGCTTTTCGTTATATTTTACAAGCCCGCTACTTGTACCTAAAAGCATCTCATTCTTACCTAATGGTAAAATTGCATAAGTTGTGGATGACTGTATACAAGAAAGACTACGGGTTGATGTCGTTTCATATTTAAAATTTATTAAATTTAAATCTAACTTACTAAGTCCATTATAAAAATTTCCAACCCATAAAGTGTTGTTTCTTGAAATATATATTATATTTATGTATTTATCAGACAAATTATTGTTTTCAAGTCGATTAATTGAAGAGCTCTGTATATTGTTGAGTTCATCTATATAAAAAACCCCTTTATCAATTGTAGCTACCCAGGCTTTATTTTTATGTTTAACTACTTTTAGAATTCTTGTATTCATTAGCTCCTTAGGAGGTTCCTGATATGTTTTTGTTATAGTGTTATAAATAAAAAGTCCTTTTGATGTACTAATCCAGTACTTGTTATTTATTTTTACAACATCATGAATATACAAAGTTTTATCGCCTTGTAGCTTCATGTGGTGTTTAATTCTTCCAGTAGTGCTATCTAGGCTATAAAAACCATTTTTGGTTCCTATTAGTAAGGTTTCTTTATTGTCAATAGAAAGGGAAGTAATCTTTTTTCCTTTTAGGCCTGTTTTAAGGTTAAACTCCTTCTTAGTGTACGAATACTTAATGAGCCCTATTGTTGTTCCTATCCATATTGCATTTGAAGTTTTACTAATTGATGTAACCAGAGGATTTTTTCCATCAGCATTAAGAAAGGGGATTTTAACTATTTCCCACTGGCTTTCTGTTCTTTTATATACTCCATTCTTACTTGTACCAACCCAAATAGAATTTTGTTTATCAATCACTAAGGATGTAACAGCAATATCATTATTTAAAGGTATATTGATTTTATTAAAGTTATAACCATCAAATTTAAAAAGTCCTTTGGTTGTCCCTACCCATAAATACCCTATATTATCTTCTAGTATCACTTTAACACTCAAAGAAGTTAAGCCCTGACTTGTTCCATAATGTTTTAATGTGGTTACAGCTGAAAAAATTGAATTTGAAAATATTATAATAAAAATAAATAAATATTTAGTCATTGAGAAACCTTGTGAACAGTGCCAATTTTTGTACTTGAATTTCTAAAACTAACTGTATATAAATTTTATTATATACAGCTAATAAAGATTAATCTACGGTAGATTCCATTTAAGTTTACTACCATTGTAGCGGGGCTACAAACTATTACTATAGATGCCCTGATATTACTTCAAAACAAGATGGATCATGGGGAATTTGCTCCTTAGTCTGTAACGGTCTACTTTTATTAAGGTTTGAGTATACAAAGTTCTTATTGTTTAAATGATATGACTGCCATGGAGGTGGATTGCGAACATTGAAGCTACACTCTTTATGAACTGGGATTGTTTCGTATAGTTCATCGTGAAAAAGACAAAGTGTATAAATAGCTGCACTAGCATTGCAGGAGAGAAGGGATATAGTACTGAAAACCCCTATAATTAGTATGTTATATTTTTGTGTCATAGTTTTTCCAACAATATTTTAAAGAGGCTAAATCGTAAGGTTGCACATAGTATTGAGTCAACAGTATGTCTTGTATAGTTAAATAATTGTCCGTTATAGATAATTATTGCAGTAACTCTAATAAATTTCAGACCTTTGTAAGCTAACTTGATTTAATCAAATAGAGTTAAGATGCGCTCATGGTATTAGGATTTCCTATGCCAAGATATGGACTATATTTTTAATATAGACATAATTATTAATCAACTATTATAGAGAAAATTATGAATAAAATAATATTAACACTGGCCCTAACTGTTACACTTGGTTCTGCCTCAGCTAGCAAGAGTAACATTGAAAACAAACAAACTGGCATGTTATATAAAGCTTCGGCAAATTCTGGCATCCATCAAACATTAAGTTCTAAAAATACAGGAAGTGAAATGGCATGTTACAAATCGTGTATTGATGTTTTCATTAACTGTATAAATAACCCTTATGGAAGTTCTTGGGTATTATGTGAAATTAAAATGGAAAACTGTATGGCTGGATGTGAAGGTCTATAAGCAGTTATAATTATTCAGTGTTAGTTTACATTGAAAACTAACACTGTTTTTATAAAAACTACACCACTACTGTCCCGTTAACTTTCAAAACATCGTCATTTGATTTGGATTTAATTTTGGTATATTAATCGGTATACCTTCTAACATAGGTATCAAGGGGTGCAGCCTTGTCACAATGTAACATCATTTTAAATTAACCCCGTATCTATTTATCTTATCCCAAAACTGCTCCCACCGATCGCCTGACTGAACCAGAGCCCTTAATGTTAAAACAATGTGAGCC
>JAMOMK010000030.1 GCA_027067055.1 Lysobacterales bacterium
CTTGCCGCACTCGGAGTTATATTGGTACATGTAAAAAACAATCGATATCTCCGAGCTTAGCTTTGGAGTTGTTGTTTGATGGCAAGTACCCTGAATTTGCTAAATAGAACGCTGAATAGTTACATTATTTGCAGTATTGGGAATTGATTTATACGTCAAATTACCGTACAATAGATTTAATTGTTAATGTGTAACTAATCATGATTGCTAAAAGAGAACGAATTGAGGCGCGATTTTTGCCTGAAGTTAAACGAATGGCGGAGCGAGCAGCTTTGCTTAATGGCATTACTTTGACGGATTATTTAGCAAAACTTGTCTGCGAAGATGCGCCAAAGACTTTAAAATTTCACAATGAAATCACTCTGAGCAATCAACAGTTTGATAATTTCGTGCAAGTTTGTGAAGACGAAGCAAGTTATGAACTTAGTGACGAAATCAAACAAGCCGCTAGTCGCTTAGATAAGGATGGATTCTAGAAACTTGTCCGAGACAAACAGCATAAAATTTGCACAAAAATTTGTTGCCCTGGACAAGAGCCAACACTGTGTTAAACAATTTAACTGTAGCAAAAAGTACATGAATCAATTTCTCTCTCGCTTTGCTCATAAACATGCCAAACTAGGTTTAAGCCGCACCATGGTTTTAACTTTAGATGAAAGTGCTGAAAAAGAAAAAGTAGTAGCCTATTACACCATAGCTGCATCAAATGTTGTCAAACAAAGTATGCCAACCAATCAAAGTCTGCCTCATTATCCCATTCCTATTGCTTTACTGGCAAGATTAGCCGTTGATGTTAATTATCAAGGCAAGTATCTAGGGGAAAAAATGCTAATCTACGCACTACGCCATGTGTCTCGTTTATGTGAAAGAGGATTGCCTGCTTATGGCTTGGTATTAGATGTATTGGATGATGAGGCTTTGAAGTTTTACCAAAAGTTTAATTTCTTTCATGAGTTTTCTGATGATCCTATGAGATTGTTTGTGCCTATGTCTGTTTTGAGGGAGTTGTAAGTTTTTTTTGGATTATTGTACATTAAAAGTGATTAACCACAGTTCACGGAGTAAGGCAAATAGATTAAAAATACAAAGTCATAAATTATTCAAAATAAACTGGAACAAATTCCCCTCCTTTGGAGGGGTGGCCGTAGGACGGGGTGGTGTAAACGCCGATGTAAATAAGTAGAAGTATTTTTTCAGCTTTCGTGTTTAAACCACCCCACGCTTCGCGCACCCCTCCAGTGGAGGGGAATTGATATTCAATATGAATTAAATTATGAAAACATCATTTGAGATTTGCTAAGTGTTAATTGATTACGGTCAATTGACAATAATACGTAGAGGGTTTATATTGGTATATCACTAAAAAGAAGACCTATGCTTATGACTGAACTTCAAAACATAAAGTTCGATAGTAAAATTTCGAGTTTTAAAATCTTGATAATCAAATCAGAAACTCTCAATATGATTTATTTCTCAGAACTCTTAAGTAACTAAACTAACTCCATACCTAATAGGATTTATTTTGATGTCACAGAAAAGAACAAGACAACAACAAAAAAGAAACAAGAAAAGGAAAAGTAAAATTGATTCTCACAAAAAGGTAGGAAGTAAGTTAATCTCACCTTTTAATCAAATTCCAAATACTAGTTATATGTCTTGGGTGAACGATAGGTTGCCATGCATGCTTTGGGCAGGTTTACTATTGAATGGTTTAGGCCGTGATCGAGCAATCGAAATTTTCAGGGAAATTGGTTTTCACATTGGAAATTTGTTTCGTGAGGTAGAGAACCGAGAATGTGAATTACCACGAGTTGGAATATATGGTTTATCAACACTAGATGATGACCTACAAGACAAGTTTTTCGAGTTGATTTTTGAGGAGAAAAAATCTGTGGATGCATTGAAACCTTTGGTATTAATTGAAAGCCTACCGTTAGCTAACAAATGGAGAGTGTATCTTGGGGAAAGACTTGAAGAGGATAAAGGCCTTTGGACCTCTTTAGCAGATACTATTTCAATGCTTTTAGATCACCAATCTCAAGAATCTACAGATTGTCGATGGGCTTATTTAATTCCCATAATTAATTCTGGTAAGGTTCACCTTCAAAATGAGCAACAGTTTAAAGAGTATATACAATACCCTCATTACGAAGACCAGAGAAAGGTTCGACCATCTATTCGTGCAATGGAAATGCAGTTTGGCGACGGTATGATGGACTATGAATACTTTAGTGAGAAAAAGGTATGGGCGGGGAATTTTTGGAAAGAATGTAAAAGGGAAACTTCATGTTTTATGCCAAAGCCAGAACTAAGTTGCATCGAATTTGATTTGATTAAAACAGTTTCATCTGTCAAAACTATTTGGAATGATTTATCAGGTCACTTTGCGGAAACAGACGAGTTTACTCATGTTCAAGCTAAACGTGATGCTTCTTTTGGATTTTGTTTTTATGCATTAACGTTAACACTGGAAGGATTAGCATCATCGGGTAAATTACTCACTGCAAAGCTTGCTTTAAGGATGCTGGCAGAAATTTATATCACATTTAAGTATTTAATAAGTCTTGGTGATGAAAAATTATGGGACGTCTATAGAAGCTATGGCTCTGGGCAAGCTAAGCTGACTTTTCTAAAGTTGGATGAAGTTCTAGAAGATCAGCCTGGTTACATTAAGAAAAAAAATATTGAAGCATTAGCAAATGAAGATATTTACTTAGATTTTCAAAATATTGATTTGGGTAACTGGGCAAAAACAGATCTGCGGAAAATGTCCCAAGTTGCTGGTTGCAAGGATATATACGATGCTTATTATTCATGGCCTTCTTCTTACGCACATGGGCAATGGTGTGCAGTTAAAGATGTGGTTTATACAACTTGTCATAACCCCCTCCATCGATTACATAGAATTCCTAGACCATCACCAAGATATGAAGATGGAGCAGAAAAAGATTTAATCTTATTATTCAATAAAATTTTAGATTTATTAAATGACGTTTACCCAAGCTTTGAAATAAGGGCAGGGCTAGTAGATAATACTTAGGACAAACGAGCCAAACCATTTTTCTCATTATAGCTATATTGAAAGCATTACAAATTTTGTCAGAATCACCTAAATTCAACACCTCACTCATTATGATGGGCAAGCCCATCTTACGCATTGTTGGGAGTTTTGTTCTTGATTTTCAACATAAGCTAATCAAATCGCAAATTTAACAAATAGAAACATACAAACGTAGGCTCAAGGCACTGCCTTGTGCATTTCAAATCGACCACAATCAAAAAAACTACAAAATCCAAACATCGACATTGCAGTGCCTTGACGTTACGGTGGTTTTGTTTTAAATCTGTCATTTGTATTGATTCACTATAACCCAATGAGGTTTATTCATATCATCCATGATATTTACCTTCATTGCTACGCAGGCATGACGGTGATTATCATTTGCCCATAAAAAAAGCCAGTACAAGACCGGCTTTTTTTATTGCAATTATGTCGTCAATCCATTTAAGGGCGCGACATATAGTGTTCTCTTATTGAGGCACTACATTGTTAGCGCATGGTCCTTTCTGACCTTCACCAATTTCGAATTCAACCGCTTGGCCGTCATTCAATGTAGCGAATCCGCCACCACTTTGTATTGCTG
>JAMOMK010000031.1 GCA_027067055.1 Lysobacterales bacterium
TTGGCTAAATCTGTTGTGGCATATTGTCCGACATAGGTTGAGATTTCCATGTATTCGGTCACTTCTGGCTTGGTAATTTTGCCCTCGTCATTCAGTTTTTGTTGTTTTTGAATGGCTTTTCCGTAGCGTTCCCACAATGTTGTCGTGGTACATGATGCATTCACAGGTTTTTGTTGTGCATCCGCTGCGACCACTTTATAATCTTTTGGTGCAAATTTTTTCATTAAGGTATCGTATTTTGTGCAAATCTCAGGGTTGACTGCATCGGTGTATTGGATGTTATTGTTTTTGTCAAACTCATCACTCATCATGATACCAACGGCTGCTGATTCTTCTGCCATTGCCAAGCGTTTCTTTTCAAGTGCAGGGGTTGAGTCGCCTGTTTTTTGCATTTGAGCGATAAATTCACGATTAAAAACTTGCATCATGTTATTGAATTCAAGCAATTTGTTTTGTGCTTGTTTGTAGGTGCATGCTTGTGCATAACTAATGGTTGTAGCAAAGAATAAAGCGATAACTTGGAAATATTTCATAAATTTATATTGTTTAAAAGTAAAACATTATAGAGTGAAAAATAACTTTAAATGTCAACAATCATTAAATCTTTTCAGGGATTGGTGATGAATTTGTATTTTTAAACAGCTTGTAACTTAAAAATCTATTCATGACTTACGCATTACGTTATTATAGCGTTTTTGAATAGATTGGATTTTACTGCTGTGAGAACTTCGCAATTTCACCTACAAACTCGTAAAGAGACACCTGCTGATGCAGAACTTGTCAGCCACCGTTTAATGATTAGAACTGGTATGTTGAGCCGTTTAGGTTCTGGCTTGTATACTTGGACTCCGTTGGGTTTGAAAGTTTTACGCAATGTCGAAAAAATCATCCGTGAAGAAATGGATAGAACGGGGTGTTTAGAAATGATTATGCCGACGATTCAACCAGCAGAATTATGGCAAGAAACACAAAGGTGGGAAAAATATGGTTCATTATTATTAAAAATTAAAGACCGCGCAGGCCGTGATTTTTGTTATGGTCCGACGCATGAAGAGGTGATTACCGATTTTGCTCGCAAGGAGATAAAGTCTTATAAACAACTGCCAATTACTTTTTACCAAATACAATCAAAATTTCGTGACGAAATCCGTCCGCGCTTCGGCGTTATGCGTGCCCGTGAATTTTTGATGAAAGATGCCTACTCCTTTCATTTAAGCACAGACTGTTTGAAAGAGACTTATGCCACTATTCACCAAACTTATTGCAATATTTTTGAGCGCATTGGTTTGACATTTCGTCCTGTTGAAGCCGATTCGGGTGAAATTGGTGGAACTGGCTCACACGAATTCCATGCTTTAGCAGATTCTGGTGAAGATGCTATTGCTTATTCAACCGAGAGTAATTATGCAGCGAACATTGAAAAGTGTGAGGTTCTTGCGCCAACACAATCGCGTAAAGAAGCAACTCAAGAACTTTCAATTGTTGATACACCAAATAAAAAATCCATTCAAGATGTAGCAAACTTTTTGAGTGTTTCACCCAAAAAACTTGTCAAAACATTATTGGTTGAGGGTGTTGATGGTCCAGTTGCTTTAGTACTTCGTGGTGATCATGAATTAAACGAAATTAAAGCCAACAATCTCCCACAGGTAGCCTCACCATTTACCATGTTAGATGATGAGGCCATTGTTAAATTGGCTGGATGTGATGCAGGTTCTATTGGCATCAAAGATTTAAACTGTGAAATCATCATTGATAGAGCCGTTGAAATCATGAGTGATTTTGTCACTGGTGCAAATGAAAATGACAAACATTTAACTGGAGTTAACTGGGATAGAGATGCTAAGTTTGCTCGTGTTGCCGATTTACGCAATGCAAAAGCCGGTGACAAATCACCTGATGGAAAAGGCACTATCAAAATCGCTCGTGGTATTGAGGTTGGTCACATCTTCCAATTGGGCGATACTTACACAAAATCCATGAATGCCGTGGTCTTAAATGAGCAAGGCAAAGCACAAACCATGACTATGGGCTGTTATGGCATAGGTGTATCTCGTGTTGTTGCTGCTGCTATTGAGCAAAACCACGACGAAAAAGGCATTGTTTGGCCTCAACAAATTGCGCCATTTACAGTCGCTATATTGCCAATGAATATGGCAAAGTCTGAACGTGTTAAGCAAGTTGCTAATGACTTATACAACGAACTTAAGCAAGCTGGTGTTGCCGTCATTATTGATGATAGAAAGATTCGTCCTGGTGTTATGTTTGCCGATGCTGAATTAATTGGAACACCACACCAAATTACAATAGGTGATAGAGCTTTAGATGATGGCGAAGTGGAATATAAATCCCGCAAAGAAATGCAAAATACTCGCATAAAACAAGCAGATATTATTAGTCATTTAATGGGTTTGCTTAACTCTTAATACATTTACCCTGCGGTGTATAATGCCATAATGCCGCAGGGTAAAATTAATGATAGGGAATTTCACCCTGCCCTTTAGCCCTTTTCCTAATGGCATATGTTAACAAGTGTTAACAGGTCTGTTTAAATAAATCAAGACTGTTATAATAATTGGCCTTATATATTAAATAGAGCTTTTACCAAAGCTCACTAATAAGCAAAGGAAAAGTTCTAATGGCAAAGGCTATTTACCAAAATAAAAAGTTTGTCTCACTATCAATAACTACTTGGCTGATTTTAGTCGGAATAAGTTATTACTTTTTCCTACGTTTTGAAAGCATCAACTATTACAACCTTATTCTTGAATTTATAATTTCTTGTGTTGCCTTGTATCTACTTTATTCAATTCAGCCATTCAAAAAAATGCCCTTTTATAAAACTTTAGCACTAGGTTATTATTTACTTTTCGTTTCATACTTTGTTGATTCCATAGATCAAATCTTTATTCACAGTATCGGTTATACTGTTGTTATGGAGAAAATCACTCTCATTGCGTCATTTGTTTTTATATTTTTTGGCACAAAAAAATGGATGGAAAATTACCAACAAATTGCCTTAACTGATGACTTGACACAATTACCTAATAGAAAACTTATTAGGCAAAGAATCAATAATTTAATTAAAACCTGTAAGAACAATCCTTCAATTTTTTCTTTAGTTATTATTGATATAGATTTTTTCAAAAAAATTAATG
This sequence comes from Lysobacterales bacterium, assembly GCA_027067055.1. Taxonomy (GTDB): domain Bacteria; phylum Pseudomonadota; class Gammaproteobacteria; order Xanthomonadales; family Marinicellaceae; genus NORP309. The sequence goes on from JAMOMK010000031.1 coordinate 3,159, forward strand.
ACCAGCACGGACATTATTATGGTGACAAAATTCTTAGACAGTTTGCAAAACTAATAAGCTCTTCACTTAATAATAATGAAATGTTGGGTCGATGGGGAGGTGAAGAATTTGTATTAATTAAGAAAAATACTGATAAAAAAACCGCACTTATTGAACTTGAAAGCTTAAGAAAAGCAATTGCAAAGCGTTCATTTAAAATTGATAACGAATTTGTCAAAATGACTGCCAGTTTTGGTGTAAGTGAATACAAATGTACTAAACAAGACTTTAAAGGCCTGTTTATGGAAGCCGATAAAGCGATGTACAATGCTAAAAATTCAGGAAGAAATAGAATTAGGTAAACGATTCGTGATAAAATAAAAAGTTATTCTCAACTATTTTAATCATGGAAAATATTAGTTTTAAAAATACCGCTGATGGTTGCACTATTTATGCAGCTGGTGACATCGACTTATCCAATTCACATGAATTAAGAAAAACAATCCTCGCGGCACTAAAATCAAATGACTCCGTTTTTGTCGATTTGTCTGGTGTCAATTATATTGACTCATCTGGCATAGCCTCATTGGTTGAAGGCTTACAGTTTTCAAAGTCCAATGGGAAAAAATTTGTACTAACAAAGCCCAGCACTCAAGTGACCGCAATTATGGAACTGGCGCGTTTGGACCAAGTTTTTACTATCACCTAATTAATGAAATCTACTATCGAAAATATCGGTTCATCAATTGTTTTATCTATTGAACGATTAGGTTTTGCTATTCGTTTATTTTTTGATTGCTTTTATTGGTTGTTTTTTGGGCGAAAATATAAACAAAAGCTCCGTCTAGCTCAAGTTGCTGAACAAGTTCGAGTTATTGGGTTTGATGCCCTTCCCATAGTTATAGCCTTGTCCTTTGTTGTCGGCGTTATGTTATCTATTCAGTTATTATACTCCTTTGCGGATTTTGGTGCAGAATCACAAGTCTTGCTGGCTATTGCCAAGTCAGTTACCAGAGAGTTCTCGCCACTTATCATAGGCATTATTATTGCTGGGCGTTCAGGTGCTGCATTAGCTGCCAAAATAGGTTCGCAGGTGGTCTCACAAGAAATTGATGCGCTAAGAGTAATGGGTGTTGTACCCGTACGGTACTTGGTGTTACCACCACTTTTGGGGTTAATTATTTCCATGCCTCTTCTTATTTTAGTTGCTGACTTTATGGCAATTCTAGGCGGTGCTTTCTTTAGTATTGAAAGCCTAGATATGTCTTTAATGGCATACATGAGTGAGTCTTTTGATGTATTAGCCATTAATGATATTACTCAAGGCTTGGTTAAAAGCATTGTTTTTGGTGTTATCATTGCTCTAGTTGGTGCGACAACAGGCTTTAATGTCACAGGCGGCGCCGAAGGTGTGGGCAAAGCCACAACCACAGCTGTAGTTGCCTCCATTGCAACAATAGTAGTTGCAGACATGATATTTAGCTACTTTTTAACACAAGCCTTATGAGTAAAGACTTAATAAAAATTAGAAAACTTGTTACCCACTATGGTGAACGTAAAATTCTTGATGGTGTTGACTTGAATGTCGAAGAGGGTGAAATTCGTGTTATCATGGGTGGTTCGGGTTCGGGCAAAAGCACCTTGCTTTGGCATATAATGGGTCTTTATCAAGCCACTTCAGGTTCCATATCTGTTTTGGGGCAAGACTTAGATAAACTAAAATTTCATGAAAAACACGAATTGTTACGAAAGATTGGCGTTTCTTTCCAAAATGGTGCACTTTTTTCATCCATGACCATTGGGGAGAATGTCGCTTTTCCCTTAACCGAATTTACAGAACTAGATGAAAATACCATTCGAATTATTAGCCGAATGAAGTTGGAAGTGGTGAACCTCGGCGGCTTTCAAAAGCTCATGCCTTCACAATTATCTGGCGGCATGATTAAAAGAGCAGCATTAGCACGTGCCATCGTAATGGATCCAAAGTTGTTGTTTTTTGATGAGCCATCAGCAGGACTCGACCCCGTTGTCGCATCAGAAATAGATGATTTGATTTTAAAAATGCGTGACGCAATGGGCATGACTATGGTAGTTGTCACGCATGAATTAGATTCCGCCTTTAAAATTGCTGATAAAATTACCGTTTTGGACCAAGGTAAGATACTATTAACAGGAACTGTCGAAGAGGTTAAAAACTCTAAAATACAACGTGTGCAAGACCTCTTAGAAAGGCGTGCAAGAAATGATACAGTTGACCCTGAAGAATACCTCAAAAGACTAACACAGGAAAATTATACAATCTCATGAAACGAGTTTATAACAATTATTTTTTAGTGGGTTTATTTACCCTAATTATAGGAGGACTTAGCATCTTCTTATTGCTTAAGATGAGTGGCAAAAATAACGATGCCGAAATCTATTACAGTTACTTTGATAATGTAACAGGATTAGGCTATGGGAACCCTGTTTATTATGAAGGTTATCGTGTTGGTCAAATCGAGTCCATTGCTCCTGAAACAAGCAATGGCAAACTTAGGTTTAAGACTGATTACTCATTAGTGGAAGGTTGGAAAGTTCCAGATGATAGCGTTACAAAAATCGCATCAAGTGGTTTGCTATCTGATATGTCACTCAATATATCTGCTGGCAAAAGCACTCACTATCTTCAGCCAAATAGCGAAATCAAAGGCAGTATTGGTGATGATATTATGGCAACAGTATCTAAACTTGCTTCTGATTTTGAAGCGCTAAACAAAGATAAAATAATCCCTCTATTTGATTTAGTCTATGAAAGAACAGATAACTTAACCAAAACATTAGACACCCAAATTCCAGAGATTTTAACTTCAATTGATGGTCTAGTTAAAGACATTAATAAACTGGTAAAATCAGCTGATAAATTATTAGCGCAAGGCAATATTGACGATATCAATAAAATTATTTCAAACTTAGAAAAAGTCACCTCACAGCTCTCAGCGACTGGTGGTTGGCTTGAAACCAGTATTGATAATGTCAATCAACTCATTTCATCAGGTGACAAAATGATAAACAACAGTGATATTAAAGTATCAGAATTGTTAGATATCACCATTAAAATGATGGGTATGTTTTCACAAAAGGCTGACACAATTGGTAATGAAATAGAAAGTGCCAGTATGAATATTAATGAAGCCACTGAAATCATTAGGAAAAACCCATCCAATTTGATTTTCAAAAACAAATCTAAAATTGCGGACGAAGACCAATGAAAACACTAGCACCATTATTTTTAATTATTTTACTATCTTCATGTTCCTCAAACTCAAAGAAAGTTGTTGATAAATTATATTATCGCTTTGGTGAGGCTCAAAGCGTTTCTGAAAGTACTAATTTTATGGTTCAAAGACCAACAGCTATGGGAATTTTAGGAAACCGTCCTATGGTTGCTCAAAATACTGATGGCGCGTTATTGCAACTTAATCATAATTTTTGGATAGATTCTCCAAAAATTTTACTTCAAAACTATTTAATTAAGTCCTTCAATGTGCCACCTAAACAGCAAGACAATACTTTAAAAGCGAACATATTAAGTTTTGAAAAAAAAGGAGCAACCTCACTCGTGTCGATAGCATTTACACTTGTTGGCAATGACAATAAAACAATTTTTCAAAAAACTTATACACAGCAGCTGGAACTATCTGAAAACACAATGTCAGCTTTTGTAAAAAGTGTGTCTAAGTCTCTTCAAATAATCATTAAATCGTTAGCTGAAGACTTAAAATGATTACGTTAAATCCTCAATTAGCCCAAGAACTTGGTCTAACCTATTGGCAAACCGATGAACCCAGCACTGCCGTCATTTATCAACTCAATCATGAGGAAAAAGAACTATTGCGCAAAATATTGCAAGCCAAGGCAATAAGGTTAACTGATGATATGATTATGGTTGAAAAAGGTAATGTTGCTCACGTAACAACCAAAACCTATCAACTTGTTTTTAATAATGTCAGCCAAGCAGATGCTGGAAAGACAATTCATCTAGCCAAATTATCTGAAATGTTAAAAGATAATGAACTCAAAAAACTAACCTGGCATAAACTCAAAAAACTAAGCTTTTATTAAGAGTTAGACCAGTTGATTTACTGCATCAAAAAAGATTTCAAACCATCTAAAAACATCTGTACAGCAATAGCAATTAACACCATTCCCATTAAGCGTTCAATAGCTATCATACCTCGTTTACCTAAATAACTTTGCATCGCTGTAGCAGAAAACAATATAACTGCTGATGCAAACCAAGCAATAAACAAAGCGATTGAAAGCTCCGTCTTTTTATCTGGGTGCTGACTAACTAACATGATAAGCGTTGCTAAAATTGAAGGGCCTGCAACTAATGGTATGGCTAACGGAACCAATAAGGGATCCCCTTCTATTTCCTCATCGCCATATTGCTTACTTGTCGGAAAAATCATTCGAAGAGCAATAATAAATAGAATAATTGCTCCTGAAATAGCGACAGCTTCTTGTTTTAAATGCAAAGCATCTAGAAACTGCTTTCCAAAATATAAAAATATATACAATATTACTAGAGCGAGTATTAATTCACGGGCAAGAATTTTATACCTCTTTTGGCTTTTTTCAAGATAACTTAAAAATATTGGAATATTACCCAAAGGGTCCAATATTAAAAATAACAAAATAGCAGCCGACGTTATATCCACTTGCTAACCTTCTTTCTTGCCAAATATCCATAAATCTTTAAAAGAAAAAACATTGGTTTTTAAATCTATTTCTTCTCCTTGTAAATAGCTGTGATTTGGATAGTTTTCTTGTAAAACTAACAGGCTTGATTTTGCCAATTTATCCTCACCAAGTTCTTTATAGGCTGTTGCCATTACAGCTAACGCATCGGCAACATAACGTGTCTTTTGAAAAGATTCAACAACATATTTACTGCGGTTTACTGCAGCGACATAAGCTTTACGACGTAAATAGTATTTTGCTACTTGCACTTCAAATGCTGCCAATTTATTGCGTATAAAAACCATTCTTTTTTCAGCATCAGCAGAATAGTCACTATTCGGGAATTTTTCAATAAATGTTTTAAATGCTACAAATGCTTGTTTTGCGTTTTCTTGGTTGCGATCAATTGAAGGGTCTGGGTTAACTCGTTGCATTAATCCACGCTCACTTTCAAAGTAGATTAACCCTTTTAAATAATAGGCATAATCTAAATGTTCATGCGCAGGGTAATTTTTTATGAAGCGCTCAAGTGTAGATAAAGCGAGTTCCGTTTCATAATTTTTGTAATAACTGTAAGCTAGTTCAATTGAACCTTGTTCTGCATAACGTCCAAAAGGATATTGGTTTCGTAATGTTTTATAACCTAAAATAGCACTTTCCCAAATACCTGAGTCCATGTATTTTTTAGATTTATTATACAAAGTTTCTGCGCTATATCGTGTCACTTCGACAGACGACTTCTTTTTGTTCTTCTTCTTGCAAGCAGTAATGCTAAAGATTAAAGCCAAAACCATAAGTAAAGTAACTATTTTTTTCATTTAATTTTATCCACATTCAATATAATCGACATAATACTGTAAAATACAGCGATGAACCAACAAAACAATCAAATTATTGCACAAAACACCCGCGCCAACCCTGATGATGCAGGATTAAGAATAGACCAGTATTTAACCAGTAAGTTCCCAGAATACTCAAGAGGCGCCATTCAAAAATGGATTACAAAAGGTGAAGTATTAATCAATTCCAAAACATGCAAACCAAAGCAAAAACTTAAAGGGTACGAATCTATTGAAATCAATGTCACAATCCAAGCCGCCATTGAAGACAAACCACAAAAACTGGATTTGAATATTCATTTCGAAGACGATGACATAATTGTTATCAACAAACGCCCCGGAATGCTTGTACATCCTGGGGCAGGCAACCCTGGTGGCACTATTCTCAATGGCTTATTGGCGCATAATGACACTCAAAAACTTCTACCTAGGGCAGGAATTGTCCATCGATTAGATAAAATGACGAGTGGCTTAATGGTCATTGCAAAAACAAGCACTGCTTACAACTCTTTAGTTGATCAACTCAAAGAACACACTGTTACGCGGCAATATTTTGCCATTGTTAAAGGAGTTCTAACAAAAAATAACCGCATAGATATGCCCATTGGAAGACATAAATCTAACCGCACTAAAATGGCTGTTTCGGTTAGTGGTAAAAGAGCTGTCACAAATTTTGAAGTCATCGAAAATTTTCGACATTACACCACCGTCAAAGTTAACCTAGAAACTGGGCGAACACATCAAATACGAGTTCACATGCATTATGTTGGCTACCAACTCTTAGGGGATCCTGTTTATGGCAATCCTTTACGTGTTGAGCCTAGCTTAGAGGCAGGTCTTAAGGATGTTATAAGAGAGTTCCCTAGACAAGCTTTACACGCCAAGGTCTTAGCTTTTATACACCCTCGAACCAATAAATTGGTCACATTTAAGAGTAAATTAGCAACTGACATTCTTGAGCTGCTCGAAGAGTTAAATAATTTTGATGGACTAAGTGGAGATGATGATGGTGATTGGGATGTTTATTACCCAGAAAACTAACGCTTCTTTCTAAAGTACAAACCTGAAGTAATAAGCAATAAGAAAAGGGTGCTAAGCACAAACCAATTACTTACTGGCACAGAATGGGCTGCTGCCATTATAACCAATACAGTGGAATTATTACTTAAATCACTGTCGTTATCAGAAGTAATATTTACTGTTGCGCTAATATCACTCAAATCCAGCACCTCAGCATTCAAAGTGCAAACAATACTAGAGTTGGCTGTAACATCTCCTAAAACAATCGATTGTGCTTCACTGACATCTAATGTTGAAAAACCATTGTCGCAACTTAAATCAATAAACTGCAAACTTGCAGATAGAGAGCTTTCAACCAAAACATTAATCGCTGTGCTAGTAGTGCTATTATTGCTTGCTGTCATTTCAAGAGCCACGCTCTCTCCAATTGAAAGTCCATTGCTTTTATCGGAACTAAGAGCAATTGAAACATCAGCCTCTGAAACCAACTCAATAAAAGGACAACTAGCCGTTGCCTCTAAGTCAACGCCCCAAACTTTAAGTTTGCCTGCAGTGAAACGCGCATCAATGCCATTAGATATATCATCTGTAACTTCGTAAAATTGCATGTAAAATTTATTATCACTTAACGATTCTATATCTGTGCTACCGAACTCAGTAATATCTAATACATTAGTTGTGCTAAAAGAATATGTACCTGAATTATGGTTCCCTGCTCCTACAGCAAACTCTATTCCATTACTGCCCTGTTGAGAATCACTAAAATAAATAATAGCTTCTGAGAAATAACTTCTACCAACCGTTTGAATAACAACATTTGATGTTTCAAACCCTGTAATAAAAGAACCATCAATACAATTTACAACCATATTACTTGCTTGACCTTTTACATCCCAAGATTCACCTTGTGTTAAAGAAAAATCTAACTCAACAAATGAGTTGGCAGGATGATTAACAGCACTTGTTGTCTGAGTTATATTATTTGCAGAGATAAATTCTACCCGTCCCAAACTTTGTTTTTGCGCACAAACAGATCCTATAGCACTCATCAAAAGTGCCGACAGTACGATTTTGTTCATTTTCAAAAGCTTAAAAGACAAGGTTCTACCCAAACATTAAAGTTACAATTACGTCAATTATAGTAAAACTGTGGATAAATAGGTAGTTATAATTCCTAAAAAAGCACTATAATTAAATTTATGATAATTAAACCTGATATTTTTACATCAAAAGCCATTGATTCAATGCAGACAACTCGACACGGAGGTCAAAGCCTTAAACCCTATGATTCGATGAACTTAGGTATTTTTGGTGGCGATAAAATGGTCAATGAAAACATTCAATTAATCACTGATGTACCACATAAACCAATTTTTATGCAGCAAGCGCACTCCAATAAAGTGGTGGAATATAGTCATATTCCAGAACACCATGGACAATTTGTTGCTGATGCATGCTTTACACGCGAAAAAAATATTGTTTGCTCAGTGCTTACTGCTGATTGCCTTCCTGTGCTTATTGCCGATACGCAAGCGAGTGTAGTGGCTGCTGTACACTGCGGTTGGAGGGGACTATATTCCGATATTTTAGAAAACACTCTGGCTGAATTAAATTGTGACAATACTGACTTACAATGTTGGTTAGGCCCATGTATTTCTTATAAACCCTACCGTGTCGATGCGGATTTTAGAGAAAAATTTGTCAGCAAAAATAGAGAATTTGCCCATTGTTTTTACCTTGACAAGAAAAATAAATGGCATGCAGATTTAAAAAAAATTGCCGTCACACAATTAGAAGCTTTGGGTGTTTCACAGATAACTCAATCACCTTATTGCACTTACGATAATAAACACCTCTTTTTTTCCTACCGAAGAGATGGAGAAACAGGAAGAATGGCATCTATGATATGGTTAAAGTAATAATTAGAGAAAAATATGAATCAATTAAAAGGCTCTTGTCATTGTGGAGCAATACAATACAGCACTGATGAGAAGTCTTTTGATGGCGATTATTGCCACTGCCGTGATTGCCAAAAAATTACTGGCTCGCCCATTTCCGCTTGGATGGATTTTAAAGTCGAAAAACATGAAGATTCATTTATAAAAAATATATTAGGCATATCGTTATGTGCCACCTTAACGGTCTTTGCCTTAACAAAAGCTCCTGAGTCCATTGCTAACGAAACCATTAACAAAAATGAAGTTAGTTTCAACTTCAAAGAAATCCCCCTAAAATCTATACTTATGCTTATTACCGATGCGATGAATAAAGAAATTGTTGGATTTAACAAACTGCCCAACATCAAAACTTCAGTCTATGCCACTCACGTAGATGGTAAACAACTAGAAGGATTAATTCTAAAATGCACAGGATACAAACTTGAAAACAAAGGTAGCTATTATGAAATCATGAAAGATAAGCAAACCAGACACAACATAAATAATTCAAACCAATGCATCAATACAATTATTCGGAGTTAGAAAATCCAAGCTCAATGGCAAACAATTTTTCACCCCAAACTGGCTGATTGGTTTACCCAAACCTTTAAACAACCCACGCAAGTGCAAGTACAGGCTTGGCAGGCAATTAGTCAATACCACGATGTGTTGATTTCATCGCCTACAGGTTCGGGTAAAACATTGGCGGCTTTTTTGTATGCGTTAAATACCTTATTTACTGAAGATGATAGTAAACAACTCTCGGTTTTGTATATTTCTCCCTTAAAAGCTTTATCCAATGATGTCAAAATCAATTTAGAAAAACCCTTAGAGCAACTCAATGGCTTGTTTGGAGAAAAAAATATTCGTGCAGCAACATGGACGGGTGATACCACGCAAAATGAGCGCAATAAAATACGCAAAAAACCACCGCATATTTTGGTCACTACGCCAGAATCACTTTATACTTTATTGACAGCTCATTCTGGAAGAGCCATTCTTGGCACAATTAAAACTGTTATTATTGATGAGGTCCATGCGGTTGCAAACTCCAAACGCGGGGCACATTTAACCTTGTCATTACAACGACTCGAAGCCTTGTGTATGCAACGCCCTCAACGCATTGCTATTTCTGCTACACAAAAACCGATTGAGCGCATGCGTGATTTTGTTTTGCATAAAGAAAACTCACATATCGTTAATTTGGGGCATAAACGCGAACTAGATTTATCGATAGAAATACCTGATTCGCCACTGAATGCGTTAATGTCTAATGAGCAATGGAGCGATGTTTATAAAAGGCTCAAAGAGGTGGTTAACTCACACAAGACCACCTTAATCTTTGTTAATAACCGCAGGTTGTCTGAGCGAGTGGCTAAAAATCTAGCCGAAATCATCGGCGATGAATTGGTCACATCTCATCATGGTTCACTTGCCAAAGAGCATCGACTTAAAGCCGAACAAGATTTAAAGCTGGGTAACTTAAAGGCTTTGGTTGCGACTGCTTCTTTAGAGTTGGGCATTGATATCGGTGATATAGATTGTGTTTGTCAAATTGGAAGTCCTGGGAACATCCAAGCATTCTTACAACGCGTTGGTCGTTCGGGTCATTCTTTGGATAAAACGCCCAAAGGTTTGTTATTTGCCACCACTATTGATGATTTGATGGAATTAACTGCCTTAAAATACGCCGTTGTTAGCAAACAACTAGACACCACTTTATTTCCCGTTAAACCTTTTGATGTGTTGGCACAACAAATTGTCGCTGAAATTGCCATGCAAGACTGGGATAGAAAACAATTATTTCATCTGTTCTCAGACAATTACATCTATCAAGACATGAGTGAAGCTGAATTTAACCAAGTCATTGAGATGTTGTCAGTCGGTTATGGCGGAAACAGACAACGACAAACGGCGATGATTTTTCACGATAAAGTCACCGACCAATTGCGACCTCGCAAAGTAGCACGTTTAACTGCCATTACCAATGGTGGAACGATTCCTGACCAATTCGATTTCACTGTACGATTATTACCTGAAGATATTAAGATTGGATCATTAAATGAGGATTTTTCTTTTGAAAGCCTGCCTGGTGATATATTTATCTTGGGCAATCATTCCTACCGCATCTTAAAAATTGAAACTTCTAAAGGCATAATCTTTGTCGAAGATGCGCACGGGCAACCACCCAATATCCCTTTTTGGTTTGGTGTCACCATGTGGCGTTCGGACGAATTATCCAAAGTCGTGTCGGATTTAACCCATGATTTAGAAAGCAAACCAAAAGAAATTGAGAAGCAATATGCCATTTCTGCTCAAGCCGCAGAACAACTGGTTGAATATGTCGCCAAAACAAAAAAAATCTTGGGGGTGGTGCCAACCCAAAAATATATCGTAGTCGAACGATTTTTTGATGATAACAACGATATGCATTTGGTTATTCATTCGGTTTATGGCTCTCGTTTAAACCGCGCTTGGGGACTGGCATTGCGGAAAAAATTCTGCCGAAACTTTAATTTTGAACTGCAAGCCGCAGCCGATGAAAACTCACTGATACTGTCTTTGAGCGAAAGTCATAGTTTTGATTTAAGCACTATCATCAATTACATCACACCACAAACTGTGGAATATACACTGGTTCAAGCCTTACTCGATAGACCCATGTTCGAAACCCAATGGCGTTGGAATGCAACCATAGCGTTAGCAATCAGGCGAAGAAATGGTGGAAAACGCGTACCTGCACAGTTTCAACGCAGCAATGCCGAAGACCTAATTGCACAATTGTTCCCTGATCAAATTGCCTGCCCTGAAAACCTAGTCGGTGACAGAGAAGTCCCTGACCACCCATTGGTCAAACAAGCCGTACATGATTGTACAAAAGTCTTAATGGATATTGATGGATTGACGCAACTCTTGCAAGACATTAAAGATAAAAAAGTAAAGGTCAGTTTTGTTGATGCCAATACTCCATCGCCTGCATCTTTAGCAATAATAAATGCGCGAAATTTTGCTTTTTTAGATGATGCACCAGCCGAAGAACGTCGCACCAATGCTGTTCGCACCAAAGAACTCAGCGACACGCTTGCCTCTTATCCCTCACAAAATCTCGATAAAAGCGTGATTGATTCGGTCAATAGCACCGTATCGCCATTTCAACGCAACTCTGATGAATTGCACGAAGCGATTCATTTTGCAGGATTTATGACCGATGATGAGGTTGGAGGAGGAAAAGAGTGGTTATCAGCGTTAAATAAGCAAAAAAAGATTGCTGTCATTGCGAAGGAGGAACGACTGCGGCAATCTCCCGATGGTTATCGTGATTCAAAAAACATTTGGTTCACAACAGAAAACCAACAACTAATAGAGTCCATCTACAAAAACCCCGGTGGCAACTACACCCAAAACCTAGCCAAACTCACATTCATGAAACTCGAAACCATTGGTTTTACCGCTTTTGACTCACTAAAAGAAGTCATGATGGTATCCGCCAGTAGTTTATTGCAGGCTTTATTGTTGCTTGAAACCCAAGGCAAGGTTTTCCAAGTTATCGGTGAGGACAAAAAAGAATACTGGTGCGAACGCCATATACTTGCACGTATTCGCAAACAAACTCATTACAAAAAGCGCAATTCACACAAACTGATTTCACCCGAATCTTATCAACAAAAATTAATCAACAAACATTTTACCAACCATGAAGGCATGGATGGATTAATTGAAGTATTAAAGTTACTTGAGGGGTTTTCTGCTCCAGCAGGTATTTGGGAAGAACAAATTCTCAAACCTCGTGTTAAAGACTACCAAAGTTTTATGCTTGATCAACTGTGTTACAGCGGACAATTTATCTTTAAACGCATAACGCCAAATACACAAATCAGTACCAATGGTATTGCCACCATTAAAAATACGCCCATCACTTTTATCCAAAGGCACAATATTAATCTATTCGCCACAACCGAATACCTGCCCGAACAACTCACTATTCAAGGGCAAAAGATAATAGAGTTAATCAATTCCAGCGGTGCGATGTATGCCAGTGATATGCAAAAACAACTTAA
>JAMOMK010000032.1 GCA_027067055.1 Lysobacterales bacterium
TTGAGGAAATGGCATTGACTCCTGTTATTCCCATTCTACGTAACCAATCACCAACAGTACCTGGCGTTGGGATATTTTTCAAACCCAGTAATTTTGTTAGAGTTTCATCTTTTTTGAGGTACTTCAAATCATCTAAACGTATGCCGCCTTCGTGTTGCATTAGTACCAATGAGTTGATAAATACTGATGACTTGAAACCTCGGTTACTTTTAGGCAATGCAAAATGTTTGTCGATTAGGTTTGTAAGTTTTAGTTTCTGCATTAAGGTGGCGATTGCAAGCAATCCGCCTCTGGATGTTAAAAGTTCATTCGTTGTTGATAAGTTGTGTGGTAATATATTCATAAGCCTTGGTTTCACCCGTTGGGTGATTTTTGATTTGTAGTAAAACCATTATACACCAAGGCTTTTAGCTTGTTTTGGCTTTTCTATATCGGGATTAGGGTACTCTAACATTTCCTGCACCACGTGCCGAGTTTTACGTATTCACAACAAACAACAGTCCATTTACAGGCGTTAAAAATATGGTGCCTTTAAGAAGAATGGAAAAAAGTGTTGGTATTAATCGCAATGACACTTATGCAGTATCTGATAGCGAGATACAAAGTTTTCATGATGATGGGTATAATTATGCAGGTATTGAGGGTTATATTATTCCTATAGCTCAATGTATTCCAGCATGTGTTGGTGCAACAAGATTATACCGTGACCAATCAGATAGTATGAATCATAAATTAGTGGTAAGCAATATTGCTCCGCCTAACTCTGTATTGCTAGGTCATGTTTATCCCAATATAGATACTGATGGTGATGGGCTTATTGATGGGCAAGAAAGAATATTAGGAACAAATGTCAATAATGTCGACTCTGATGGCGATGGCATCAATGATGGTGTGGAATATCCGCCTGCTGGTGTGCCAGTTAGTGATCCGCTAATACCTAATGCCGGTGATGTGATTTTTGTTAATGGTTTTGAGTCGTAATATCTTCACGTAGTGGAGTCCCTTGTGGGCTCCTTTTTAAACAAAATCAATGGAGTTCAAGCAAACAAGGCTCCCACAAGGGAAGCCACTACAGGGAATTTTTTCTCGTTCCCACGCTCCTACGTGGTAATACATATTAAAAAATCGTTAAGATTCTGATTTTTAGATTGACATATCTAGATGGGGGGGGGTTAACATAGGCAGTATCTATTATTAATGTACAAATGTGAACATTTACAAAATAAAACCATTAATTGCATTTTCTGCATGGTTTGTTTTAAAATAGATTAGGAAATATGTTTTACCTAAAATAAAACCACGGAGATAGTCCACGATGAAAAAGCTAATATTACCACTAATAATTTTATTTCAATGCCATCAAGTTCTGGCACATCACTTTCCAACAACCCCACCAAACACCCCAGGATTTCCACTTTATCCTGTCACTTCAATTAAAGCCCATACAATCTATGAAGGCGATGAGGTTTTTATTGGGTATTCCCCAATTAGATTTCCTTGTTTAGGTACAAAACAATCAAATATATTTGGAGACACAAAGTTTATACAAATAGACTCGAATAATAATGTTGATATTACGGTTCCTGGTTCTGCTGGCTCTATTTGCTTTGATCTTGATATTATTCTTGATGCTTATCAGTTTTATAGTTTAGGTGAATTGCCTATTGGAACTTATAACATTCAAATGTATTGGTCTGGAACCGCAATTCCATTCCCGTTGCCCCCTGGAGCTTCTAGGCTAGCAATTGGAGAGAATATACAATTTGAAGTTCTTGCACCTGTTGTTATCCCATTTTCTAATCCTTACTCACTCATTATACTTGGAGGTATAATCATGCTTATATCATTATTGTTTATAAGAAAAAAATCTAAGAGCGTATTATTGACAACTGTTTGCTTATTGTTGTTTTCGGCAGGTGTTTCTGCTAAAAAGTTTCACTTGATTTTATCCACCAATCTTGGCACGCCAAGTGCCAGTAAACTTTAGGAGATCATTCCATGAAAAAAATACTTATATTATTAATACTAATCAGTAATTACTCTTTAGCTGGAGTGCCTCAAAAAACTGGTATTTTACCCGAAACTATATTTGTTGGAGATGAAGTGCAAATGGCTTTAGCTGCTTTCTTTGGGTTTTGTATTGCAACAGAGGAAAATATCGATGGTGATCGATATTATTACGAAATAGATGACAACAACCATATTACAGTAATAATTGTTGGCTTTATATTTGATCCTTGTGCAGGTGGTGGGGCAATATCTGGTTTTACTCATTTTTATAGCCTTGGACAATTGCCAACAGGTAATTATACTGCACAGATGTACTTGGTTGGCTTTACTGATACATTCCCTCCACAGCCGGGACAATTTGGATCACTACTTGGTGGCAATATCAATTTTACCGTTAATGCATTACCTGTTGCAGTACCTTCAAGCACACTTTATTCAATAACCCTATTGGGTTTATTTATCGTGGTGTTGGCGTTTGTGAAATTGAATATGATGTCATTAAAATCAAGCCTGTATTTATCCCTGTTATTATTGTCAACTAGCCTAAGTGCTAATAAAACATTTCATATATTGTTGTCTGCTGATGATGGCACTCCAACAGCAGAACAGGTGGTTTCCCAAGCAAATACTTCTCCATCACCACCTGCATGGATATTAAGTTCTTTTAATGACAACCCTCCTATTGGAGTTGGTTTTTTATTACAAGATAGGCCGCAAGGTAATTTACTGAACCTAACAAATAACAATCCAGGCTGGAGCCTTGCCAAACTCTTTAGATATTTAGTAGTGACTTACCCAGATAGCATTGATGAAAACGTTATTTTATCTTCTTTTGATGCAGATACTGCAATTACACATGCAGGTTATACGGGGAATATTGAGCTTATGACCTCGGCAAGTTACGCGAAGATGAATGATAATGGGGCTATACAAGTTGATCACCCTGCATTGGATGCTTTTGATAGTAGTGAAAATTATTTAGGTGGCAATATGCTTGATAGCTAGGTCATGTTTATCCCAATATAGATACTGATGGTGATGGCTTGATTGATGGGCAAGAAAGAATATTAGGTACAAATATCAATAATGTCGATTTTGATGGCGATGGCATCAATGATGGTGTGGAATATCCACCTGCTGGTGTGCCAGCTAGTGATCCGCTAATACCTAATGCCGGTGATGTGATTTTTGTTAATGGTTTTGAGTTGTAATATCTTCACGTAGTGGAGTCCCTTGTGGGCTCCTTTTTAAACAAAATCAATGGAGTTCAAGCAAACAAGGCTCCCACAAGGGAAGCCACTACAGGGAATTTTTTCTCGTTCCCACACTCCTGTGTGAGAGTTGAGACATAGGCTTTTATCATACAAGACTGTAAAATTATTCTGATGAAAGGTTAATCCAGTATGGTGGTCAAGCCCAGCATTTCGGTGTTTGATTTAACAATGCTGTTGGGTTTCGCAAGCTCAACGCCAACCTACGGATTTTCTTCGTTCTTCGCACTCCTTGTGGAGAAGATATTACGGCTTAATTGTAATATCTTCACGTAGTGGAGTCCCTTGTGGGCTCCTTTTTAAACAAAATTAATGGAGTTCAAGCAAACAAGGCTCCCACAAGGGAAGCCACTACAGGGAATTTTTTTCTCGTTCCCACGCTCCTGCGTGGCAATGCGTATTAAAAAATCGTTAATATTTTGATTTTTTGGTTGACATATTAATCAGGGGGGGGGGTAACATAAGCAGTATCTATTATTAATGTACAAATGTGAACATTTGTAAAATAAAATCATTAAGTAACTACTCACACCCATTGTCATTGCCGCGAAGGCGGTAATCTCATAAATATTAGTATGAAGGGTAGTAATTAATGATACAAATTACCCTATAGATTCCTGCCTTCGAAGGAATGACTGGTGTGAGTAGTTACATCATTAATTGCATTTTCTGCATAGTTTGTTTTAAAATAGATTAGGAAATATGTTTTACCTAAAATAAAACCACGGAGATAGTCCACGATGAAAAAGCTAATATTACCACTAATAATTTTATTTCAATGCCATCAAGTTATGGCACACCACTTTCCAACAACCCCACCAAACACTCCAGGATTTCCACTTTATCCTGTAACCTCTATTAAAGCCCATACGATATATGAAGGCGATGAGGTTTTTATTGGGTATTCTCCAACTCGCTCTCCTTGTTTAGGATTTCCAATACCAAATTTTGAAGGAAATACTGAGTATGTTGAAATAGGTACTAATAATATCGAAATTACAGTCTCAGGGCTTGGTTTTTTTCCTTGTCTTAATCTTGATATTTTTTTAAGCTCGTATCAGTTTTATAGTTTGGGAGAACTACCAGTTGGTACATATAATATTCAGATGTATTGGTCTGATACTTCGACTCCATTGCCAGTTCCGCCTGGTTTCCCAAGACAAGCACTTGGAGAGAATATACAATTTGAAGTTCTTGCACCTGTTGTTATCCCATTTTCTAATCCTTACTCACTCATTATACTTGGAGGTATAATCATGCTTATATCATTATTGTTTATAAGAAAAAAATCTAAGAGCGTATTATTGACAACTGTTTGCTTATTGTTGTTTTCGGCAGGTGTTTCTGCTAAAAAGTTTCACTTGATTTTATCCACCAATCTTGGCACGCCAAGTGCCGATGATATTGTCAATCAAGCTTCAACATCTCCATCACCACCTGCATGGATATTAAGTTCATTTAATCTGAACTCGCCCTCAAGTGTTGATTATTTGATAACTGACAGACCGACAGCTAATGGAAACCTTGATACATTATTAAGTAATAACCCAACATGGAGCTTAGCGCGATTACACCAAATGTTGATTGTCTATTATCCTGATAGTGTTGATGAAACTGTCATATTGGCAAACTTTGCCAATGATGTCAATATTGATAAAGCCGCGTATGTAACCGATGATAATTTTACGCCTGGACTACCAGTAGCATCAACAACCACTAATTTAAACAAAGAAATTAATGTAACTCAAGGCATTGCTACAAGCTTTTTATCCGACCTCAATATTAACTCTGCTTGGGAATTATCCGAAGGAATGGGATATATTGTGGCACTTGATTTAGGAGTTCAAACCGACCATCCAGATATAAGAGCCTTTGATAATTCAGGAACATATACGGGTGGAAATTTACTTGATGCCTATGCTCAAATAGATTTTGGAGCAGGTGATTTGAATGTAGACTCAAAAGAGCCAACGGATACTTGTGAAAAAATTGGGGTTGATCCTGTTACAGGAGATGATATTTGTGCACTTGATACTCATGCCGAATTGGAACCTTGTGATTTACAAGATGGTGTCAATGATAATCTTGCTTCCATTGGTTTTATCGGTCATGGCACTCATGTAACTGGTATAATGACGGGTAAAAATAACAGCATTGGAGGGATATGTAAGAACTGTGGTATGTCTATGTTTAAAACTTCTTTTTTCCCATTCTGCATTAATTACAATGGTGTAAATATGCTTTTTCCTGTTAGTCCAGACTCCAGTTCTGCAAATGCATTAATGACTGCTGCTCAAGTAGGAAATGGTACTATTAATTTAAGTGCAGGCATTGAGAATTTGAGTGGTAATTTTTGTGACAATGATGGTAGTGGCATATGTTTAGCTGTTGATTTTATCAAAGAGCAAAATGTTATGCTTGTGGCTGCTGCTGGCAATAGCAGAACGGTCTCGACATATCCTGCAAGCGAAGCAGGCACTGTGGCAGTAGCTGGTTTAAGTGAAGACTTGAAGTTTTGGAATGAATCGCCAAATAATGGTAATATCTTCGATTTTTCTTTTAAAAATGATTGCCCGCGTTTTCCTAGGCTTGATGAATGTGGTTCTAATATCAGTCAAACAGCTGTAAATCGAAAAATTGATGTCTCAACCCAAGCAAAAAATGTGGAATCAACATTCTATTTTGGAGAACAATGGGCAGATGATATAGGTTGTGTTGATGATACTGACCCAAATAATGCTGATGGCTATGGAAATTGTACAGGTACATCTATGTCAACACCTCAAGTGGCATCTATAGTGCAGTTAATGCGTTCAGCCAATCCATTGTTGCCTAATGGGACATATGACCCAAGTTTGACCACAGGTTTAATTAATATTCTTAATGCAAGTGCTACACAATCTGATGCAGCAATTCCAACAGGTCATAATGATTTTTATGGTTATGGTTTGCCTGATGCACGGGTTGCATTAGAAAAGATACTTGGTAAATCAAATAATGTACAAATAAAAACTCGATTAACTCCGATGTTCAATGTGGTTTCAAACGATGCAAACAATAATGTTTATACGCCATTTCCTCAAATTGCTATGGCTTTTATGTATACTGATATTGCAACTTATACACCTGATGTAAGTAAACCATTAGTCAATGAATTCACCCAATTTTGGTATGCAGATAATCTTACATTTCCTGCACCACGTGCCGAGTTTTACGTATTCACAACAAACAACAATCCTTTTTCAGGTACTAAGAACATGGTTCCTCTGCGAAGAATGGAAAAAAGTGTTGGTATTAATCGCAATGACACTTATGCAGTATCTGATAGCGAGATACAAAGTTTTCATGATGATGGGTATAATTATGCAGGTATTGAGGGTTATATTATTCCAATAGCTCAATGTATTCCAGCATGTGTTGGTGCAACAAGATTATACCGTGACCAATCAGATAGTATGAATCATAAATTAGTGGTAAGCAATATTGCTCCGCCTAACTCTGTATTGCTAGGTCATGTTTATCCCAATATAGATACTGATGGTGATGGCTTGATTGATGGACAAGAAAGAATATTAGGAACAAATATCAATAATGCCGACTCTGATGGCGATGGCATCAATGATGGTGTGGAATATCCGCCTGCTGGTGTGCCAGTTAGTGATCCACTAATACCTAATGCCGGTGATGTAATTTTTGTTAATGGTTTTGAGTCGTAATATCTTCACGTAGTGGAGTCCCTTGTGGGCTCCTTTTTTTATTAACCTGAGGTTTCAAATCGTCTCAAATGTTGCATTTTCTGTATGGTTTGTTTCGAAATGAATTAGGAAATATGTTTCGTACCGTCCACAAAAGTGTGTCTGGCTGAAGATGGATTACCCACCTATGCAGTAATGACGGCAGGCGCGAGTAACTACAGAAAAGCAATATTTAGAAAATTTTATAAAAGCACATTGTAACTACTCACACCAGTCATTCCTGCGAAGGCAGGAATATATAGGGTAATTTGTATCATTAATTACCACCCTTCACACTAATATTTATGAGATTACCGCCTTCGCGGTAATGACGATGGGTGTGAGTAGTTACAGCACATTTAGTTTCAATTAATACTATTTTATCTTATTCCAAACAGACATTTGAAATAACCTCTCCCCTATGCTATTTTATAAAGCGTTTTAATTTTGACCAATTAAAGCGTTAATATCAGTAATATCAGAGAGAGAGCTTTATAAAGCACTCTATCATTACTCAAATATAAATTAATAAAGAGAGAATAAAACTATGTTTCAAAAAAGAAAACTACTAAAACTGCTGTTACCAGCTTTGATTGCCTGCCCATTAGTCCTTTCGGCAAAACCTTTACAAAACAAACAATTAGCAGGACCACCAGAAGAGTTTGAATTGATGCGTCAGGCACAACCAGAAAAAAGCGCTTTGAACTCTAAAACAGCCTTAATTCCGGTATCTTTACAACAAACTAAAGATGGAAACTGGTATTGGAGTGGAACACTTCCTGTAGATAGCAGCACTTTTAGCTTTATGACTTTTGCTAATGGCTCAACGGATTGGCAAGTTAGCTTAATTAATCCCTCATCAGGTATAAGTTATTCTGCTGATAGCCTAGCAACTGAACATGTTTCTACTAATTTTGGTCTTGAAAATTCAAATTACCCTGGTGAAAAATACAGCTTTGACAATCTAGTTACTGGCAATTGGGTCATCGAAATAAAAACAACTGGAGAACCCGAACAATTTGAAGGCTTTGTATTAGCATCAAGCAATAGTAAATATTTACTAAACTCTTACAAAACAAACAACGATCAAATTATTGGTCACAAAATTCATTTCGTCACACAAAGCACTTCAAATGAAAGAACACTTTCTTTTTTGAGGCAGTTCTCCCCTATTAGCCATGCTCACATGCTTGTCACAAACCCTGATGGCTCTCAAAATAAATACAGCATGTACGATGATGGCAATCATGGCGACAACCGAGCAAACGATGGACTGTTTGGAGGAGACTTTAGTGCATTACAATCAGGTGGGTATACCGTACAAATTAACGCCTCTGGCAAAAATCCTGATGGAACACCATTCTACAGAACTAGCGAACACTTTGTTCCTGTAATAGAGCAAACTATTTCCCTAGGCTCTAATAAAGCATCAGCAGCGACAATAAGTGACAATAGATTAAATATAGCATTCAATGTAAATCATGATTTAGAAGCTACAAATACTAACTATCGAATTATCGCTGAGGTTTGGGGCAAAAACAACTCAAGTGAACAGAATAAACTTAGTTATGATGGTGTTGAAAATTATATGAAACCTATTTCATGGATAAGTACAATAACATCCATTGAAAACAACCAACTTAATATTGAGTTAGATGCACGATGGATAGAAATGGCAAATGCTTCTGAATTCTTAGAGCTTCGCAATGTGCGTATTGAAGATGCCAATCACTTTATTCCACTGATTACAAAAGATAAAATGCCATTAACTGTTGCATCACTTCCACAAATGAAAAGTAAGAAATTTGACGGTTCAATAACAGAAGAAATGATGCTAGGTGAAAAACCAGTACAAACAAGTGCCACTAAAGGTGTTGGTACAAAATTATTACTTGTACATGGCTATTGTTCTAGTGATGTTTGGGGGCCATATCAAGGTCAATTTAGTAATTCAGCTAAATTTACAGATTTTAACCAAAACATTTCTCATAATACATTTGCACAACGTATTAAAAACTTTGGTTCAACATGGAATTCCTTTGGGGTTGTAGCTCACTCCCAAGGCGGAGCTGCTAGTTTGCATCTTTACACTTATTATTGGAGTGGTTTAGATTATTCCACATCAGGTAAGAGAATGATTCAATCGGTAGGAACACCTTATCATGGCACCCCAATTGCTGGAAATTTAGCAGCACTTGGTAATGTATTTGGTGTTGGTTGTGGTTACAATAGCAACTTAACAACTTCAGGTGCATCATCATGGCTTGCTGGCATACCAACATGGGCACGTAGCAAGGTTAATTACTTTACCACATCAAACACCGACAGATGGTGGCAGTACAACTATTGTTCATTAGCAACTGACTTGTTTTTATCAGATCCTGATGATGGAGTGATTGAAAAGTTCCGTGGGCAACTAAGTGGTGCAACTAATCAAGGTCATAAAACTGGTTGGTGTCACACACTTGACATGAACTATAGTGGTCAAACTAGTGATAGCAATAGAAATTATAGCATGAGTGCTAATGCAAACCGCTAAATTAATTTTAAGCAATTTTAAAAAAGGGTTTCAAATGAAACCCTTTTTTATTGAGACTTTTATTATCCATGAAAGAAACAATACAGTATAATCAAACGCTTGTTTTACAAACAGAATAATCAATGAATAAGAATTGGTTTCCACATGTAACCGTTGCCACTATTGTTGAAAAAGATGGCAAATTTTTGATGGTTGAGGAAGACTTACACGGCAAAAAACTTTTAAACCAGCCTGCAGGTCACTTAGACGAGGGTGAAACACTTGTACAAGCAGCTATTCGTGAAACTCAGGAAGAAAGTGGTTGGCAAGTGGAGGTTACGCACCTTATTGAGTTTTCTCAATGGACTTCACCAAATAGTAATACACATTTTTTACGTGCATGTTTTGCAGGAAAAGCACTCAAACACTTTACCCAACAAAAACTAGATGACGGTATTATTCGTGCGCTATGGATGAGTCGAACAGAAGTAGCTACCAATTTACATAGATTACGAAGCCCCCTTGTATTAGACCACATTGACCACTATATTGCTGGCAAAAGATATGATTTAGATTTTTTCAGTTATTATGAAAAAGAGTTATAAAGATAAAAAAATAATCGTTGGTATGTCCGGTGGTGTAGATTCATCGGTTAGTGTCGCCCTACTTCAGCAGCAAGGTTATGCTGTGGAAGGTATATTTATGAAAAACTGGGAAGAAGATGATACCCATGAGTTTTGTAGTGCCGATGAAGATGTTAAAGACGCTCAAAATGTTGCCGACAAGCTTAATGTTAAATTGCATTTGCGTAATTTTGCCAGCGAATATTGGGACTTTGTTTTTGAAGACTTTTTAAATGAATACCGCATAGGTCGAACACCTAACCCTGATATTTTATGCAACCGTGAAATTAAATTTAAAACCTTTCTAGAAAATGCACAAGATTTAGGCGCAGACTTTATGGCAACTGGCCATTATGTCGATAAAGATTTTAATGATGGAAAATTTCGTTTATTAAAAGGCAAAGATAGCAACAAAGACCAAAGCTATTTTCTTTACACCATCACACAAGAACAGCTCGCCTACTCCCTTTTCCCATTAGGTAAAATAGCCAAGCCACAAGTCAGAAAACTAGCACAAGAATTAGACTTAGTTGTTGCTAACAAAAAAGATTCTGTAGGTATTTGTTTTATCGGTGAGAAAAATTTCACTCAATTTTTAGCCAGTTACCTCAAACCCAATCCAGGCAATATTGTTGATGATAAAGGCACCGTGATTGGCAAACATACTGGATTAATGTATTACACTATTGGTCAACGCCAAGGATTAGGTATTGGAGGCGTTAAAAATACTCCACAACTGCCGTGGTTTGTGGTGGCTAAAAACCACGATAAAAATGAACTCATCGCCATCCAGTCAGGTGACAATCCATTGTTATTATCCAATGAGTTAACAGCCATCAATTTAAATTGGATATCAGGTATCCAACCTGCTTTACCTTACCAGTGTAAGGCAAAGGTACGTTATCGCCAAAACGATCAAATATGCACTCTATCAAAAAATAAAGAGGGCAAAATCATAGTTTTCTTTAAGCACCCCCAACGTGCAGTCACTCCAGGGCAGTCTGTCGTCTTTTATGATGGCGATGTGTGCTTAGGTGGTGGTATAATTTGGGATACAGATACATTAACCGAAAAATGTGAATTCAGGAAAAAAGCATGAAAAATAAAACTATTGCCCTAGCTGGTGTTTGCCAAGCTGCCTATTTTGCCAATGAACTTGCCAGTACAGGAAAAGTTCGCGACCAAAATGGCTATGAAGCCACCTTGGGGAGTCTCTATGTAATGGATTGCGATGATATTAGTGAGATATATGGCTCAGATATGCTCAACCTTAGTACAGGACTCAAAACACTGCACTATGCTTTTAATCGTGACAATGATTACCTAACTGTTTTAAAGTACGCATTGACTTTACTCACACTTGAACGAAAATTAAACAAAAGTGAAGATTATTTAGACAAAATTGCGAAAGGTATTGAGGACTCTAAAATCTTACAAACATCAGAAGACTCCTTTTCAACTCCTGTTATTACTAAACTAGCCAATACTTACAGCTCTACCATTAGTTTATTGCAACCGCGTATTATTTTAAATGGTCGTCCTGAATACCTAAAACAAATAGAAATAACCGAAAAAATACGTGCCACACTTTTAGCAGGTATTCGCTCTGCTGTACTCTGGTCACAAATGGGTGGTACCCAATGGCAATTACTCTTTAAACGACGGGTACTTGTCGAAACCGCACATGAACTTAAAAAAATGATTTAAGAGCCTTTGCAGTTTAAAATGGCAATTTTATATTTTGATGAAATCTAACTGTTATGTTAAACTATTTATTTTCAAACACTGCAAAGAAACATGACAGAAACACAAGCTCAATTTAAACTCTCGAAAAAAACACTCTTTTTTTATTTAGTCGAACTAATTTCTGTTAGTGCATTTACCTTTATCGAAGGGTTCTCTGGATTGATGTGGTTAGCTGTTGCAATTAGTTTCATTGGAATTATCCCTCGTGCAAAAGGCATGAGCGTGATTGCCCAAATTTTCCTCGTGCTCTCTTCTCTACTCTGGGGTTATATTGTTATGTATAACCTCACATCAGCACCTGGAACATTTACTGTATTGTTACTTGCTCGTGTCATTGCCACCCTTATTGGATTTAAAGATATAAAAGAGCAAATGATTGTCGTTATTCCATTACTTATTGCCTTTGCTTTATTCAAACCTGTGGGCTGCGTTCCACCTTTAGACTTTTAACATTCTAAAATAAAATGACTCAGAAAAGGTGGTTAAGAGACCTATACCCTGGATACTTTGCCATGGTCATGGCAACAGGCATTATTTCAGTGGCGTTAAAACAGCAAAATTACGATACGTTATCCGAAGTATTATTTATATTTGCCTTGTTTACGTGGTGTGTAATGACAGCACTCTATACATGGAGATTAATTAAATTTCCTCATGCTGTTTTCGAAAACTTATTAAACCCAAAAACCACCTTTATCTTTTTTACTTTTGTTGCTGCTACGAACATTTGTGGTATTTTATTATTCCAACATGGTTTTGAAGTACTGGCTCTTACCTGTTGGGTCATCGCATTTATCTATTGGTCTGCCCTCATGTATTTTGGCTTTGCATCCTTATGTTTTGCTCATGAAGACAGGGAAGTTAATGTTGTTCATGGTGGTTGGCTTATATTAATTGTTGGTACACAATCACTGGTTTTACTTGGCACAAAAGTGGCTCCCACATTAGGGGAATATGCCTCCTATATGATGATGGAAATTCACATGCTCTGGGCACTAGGAATGATTTTCTATGCTATTTTTGTGACTTTATTTTGTTACCGAATCTTTTTCTTTAATATGAAACCAGAGGATTACTCGCCTTTGATGTGGGTCATAATGGGCGCAGCAGCCATCAGTGCCAATGCAGGCAGTAGTTTATTACTCAGCGACCCTATTCTTCCCCTATTGGTCAATTTACACCACGTCATCGAACTTATTTCTATCATGTTGTGGACATGGGCAACTTGGTGGATTCCTTTATTGATCATGATTGGACTTTGGAAACACTTTTATCGGAAAATACCATTAAAGTATGAACCATCCATGTGGAGCATCATATTTCCATTAGGTATGTATACCGTAACTAGTTATAATTTAGGCATCTCTATTGACTTTAAACCTTTACTATATTTATCGTCTTTTATGCTTTGGATTGCCGTTCTGGCTTGGTTAGCATTAATGCTATTCTTGATTTCATCCTTCAAGCAATCAAAGCAAAAATAGACTTTATTTTCGTTATTTTGTGTCGACTAAAAATTGAAAATAATCCACAATTTCTTGAGTAGAAATATTCTCAGATGCAGGCCCAACTTGCATCTCAGCTTTTTGTATATGAGAACATTCAGTTGCTTTAAATTGATAGAACAGTGACATATCAAATTTCTCATTCAAAGGTTTAATGCGAGCATTCAGTTTATCCAAATCACCTTGTACATACACTAAAAAACCATTTGTCTTTGGGATTTTCACAGTGACTTGATTGATTGTATCAAGTGCCTTAGCAATTTCCTGTGAGCGTTTAACCCACAAAGGAATTTTGTCCAATTGTGCATCTAAGCCATTCAAAGCTGTTATCAATTGTGGGAATGCCGTATATAAGTCACCACCCATTCGACTGCGCCAAACCTTACACTTCTCAATAAAATCAGTATCGCCAGCCAAAATAGCTCCACCTATTGCCCCTAAACCTTTATAAAAAGAGACATAGACAGAATCAAATTGGTCAGCAATTTCTGACAAAGGCTTTTGATAAAAATGACTAGACTCCCATAAACGCGCGCCATCCATGTGATAATGCACATTATTTTGTTTTGCCCACTGATTCATCTTAACTAATTCACTCCATGAAGTTAATTTAAATCCTGCATTTCTCAATGGCAATTCGACCGTTAATACGGACACTTCTTCGGTCACTGCAGATACATCTTTGGCATTAAATGGTTCACTAAGCTCCCCTAATTGAATCCCTCGCAACCCCATCAAAGCTTGATAAGCATCTTGTTCATTGGCAACAATATGACTATTGGGATGAAGAATGATGTTGTTACTTTTTTTAATCAGCGAAGCGACTTTCAAAGCAACCAGTTGAGCCGTTATACCCTTGTGAAAAAACAAAGCCTGTTCTTTACCCAATAACTTGGCAACACGCTGTTCCAATAACTGCACCAATACGCCCTGGCTATACATATCTCGATCTTCATTCAAATATTTCGAATGTTCCATCTGTGACAGCCAACTTTTATGTGTTTGTAATTGATAATATAATCGTCGCATATTCTAAATTGTCAATAAAGTAAAACAACATTGTAACACTTCATCAGAATACTTTCACAGTGTGTTTATCCTATTCATTTTAATCTCAGCCTGTTAGGATACAAACATGATGCAAAATCTATCACTCTCACAAGCACAAAAACTATGCCTAAGCAGTCAAAAATTAAGCTGTGGCTCATTAACACCGCAAGAAATTATTGAACATTTAGGCTATGTACAAATTGATACCATTTCGGTTGTTGAACGCGCACACCATCATGTTTTTTGGAGCCGTTGCAACAAATACAAATCAGCAAATTTAGGTGAACTAGTCAAATCACGCAAAGTCTTTGAGTATTGGAGTCATGCCGCATCCTACCTGCCCATGAATGAATACCGCTACACTTTACCAATGAAACGTGATTTCAAAACCAGTAAAAGCTCGTGGTTTCCTCGCGATGAAAAAGTCATGACATCTGTTCTAGAAAGAATCAAAACCGAAGGACCATTGCGTTCTAAAGATTTTAAAGCTGCAAAAAAGGGCAACACCGGTTGGTGGGATTGGAAACCTGCCAAATATGCACTAGAAAGACTGTTTATGGAAGGAGAACTCGAAATCACACGACGAGAAGGATTTCAAAAAATTTATGATTTGCCAGAACGCGTCATTCCATCATCAGTTGATACCTCCATGCCAAGCAATGATGAATACAATGAATTTCTGATTAATCGAACGCTACGACACCATGGACTAGCAAGCATTGATGAAATCGGCTATTTAAAAAAGAAAGAGCAGAAAGACAAAATAAAAAATAGACTTAATCAACTTGTAGAAAATGGTACGGTCACCCATGTATCAATTAAAGGCATAGCACAAAACTATTTTGCCCTTACAGAAATCCTTGAAACTGAAGCAAAAACCAATTCAAAAATCCACATTCTCTCCCCATTTGACAACCTAGTTATTCAACGAAAAAAGTTAAATACCCTATTTAATTACAACTACCAAATCGAATGCTACGTCCCTGCTGTCAAAAGAAAATATGGCTATTTTAGCCTACCCATTTTCAAAGGACACGCACCCATAGCTCGAGTTGACTGTAAAGCCGATAGGGAAAATAAACAATTAATCATCAACTCACTGCATTATGAAAAAGGCGTTAAAAAAGAAGCGGTTGAAAGAAGAATTGAAACTAAATTAAAGCAGTTTTCTCGGTTTAATGGCTGTGAGTTTAATAATTTATATCAACAATGATTTTTTATAAACTATATAATATCATTCGCTATAATTTATCAAATTTTAAGTTTTTCACACGTCCTGCATTAACTGTAACAGCACTAACTTTATTTTCTTCTCTAACAAAGACAAGCTCGTTAGGCCCAACACTGAATTTATCATTTCCTTCGATAGTTAATTCTCCCATTTCTTTATTTTTGGTGCGAATATATAACTGATTTTCTTTAAGGTATAGAGTATA
Organism: Lysobacterales bacterium; assembly: GCA_027067055.1. Taxonomy (GTDB): domain Bacteria; phylum Pseudomonadota; class Gammaproteobacteria; order Xanthomonadales; family Marinicellaceae; genus NORP309. The sequence goes on from JAMOMK010000032.1 coordinate 15,894, forward strand.
AGTAGTTTCAAGATCAGGGCTATAAAACTCACCTGTGTAGTCATTGAGATTAATTTTAGATTTGTTAATAACACCTTTTCTTTTCCAATCAGAGTCCCTACCATTTTGATGAATAATTAACATTTGCGTAAAACTGTCTTTGAGTTCCGTAAAGGTAAAATCAATATCAGTGTCATCAGGAATTCGATACATGTTTTTATTTATTCTTTCTAAATCGTACGATTTATCATTCCAACTTTGGTGGGCATGGAGTCTTTTGCCTTGGATAGTAAATTCTAGCACGACACCTGGATTCACTTGATAATCCCCAATTAATTGATTGAGAGTGTATATCAATGTATTTTCTAAATCTATTTTCTTTACTGCTTTTGGCTTTTCATGATGGCTATTAATAAAATCATCCTTCAGCAGTATATCTGCCACTCGAAACGCCATACCACTAGGATCTGCATCACTACGATTGAAAAACAAGGCAATCGATACATGTTGTTCTGGAAACCTCAATAACTCTGCCCTAAAACCAACAAATTCACCTCCGTGGTTTATGGTTTTCAACCCTTTATAATCTTCAATATACAAACCGGCAGCGTAATCAATTGCCTCAGAGTTATTCAATTGACCTTTTTTTGTCATTACGTGCCAAAATTCTTTATTCAATACCTTTGATTGATAATAGGCATTATCCCACAACAAAATATCCTCAATTGTTGTGAAAATACCACCATCTCCAATCATATTTAAGGTCGTCATATTTATTTTAAAATCATCTTCACCTTTTGGACTATATCCTGAGGCTCTATTTTTGACAATAAGATTATGGTCATTTTGAAAATGTGTATGGGTCATACCAAGTGGTTTGAAAATTTCTTGTTCGGCAAATTCTGCCATGCTCATTTCAGCAACTTTATTAACAATTTGCCCAAGCAACCAATAACCAGAATTACTGTAGACAAATTCTTCTCCAGGTATAAAATTGAGATTTTGTTGCTTCACCAACCAATGCATAACCTCTTTATCATCGAAATAATCATCCATACGCAAACCTTTGAAGAGAGCAAGAGTCAAATAATCGCGAATACCACTGGTATGGTTAAGCAAATGTTGAATAGTTACTTTTTTTGCATAGTCAGGAAACTCAGGAAAAAATTTATCTAAGCTATCAGTCAGTTTTAACTTTCCTTTTTGGTATAATAAAACAATACATGCTGCTGTAAATTGTTTTGATGTTGAACCAATTCTAAATACAGACTTCTCATCATTAGGAATACCATACTCAAGATTTGCCATACCATAACCACGAGCATAAATAAGCTTACCATTCTTAATAACACCCAAAGACGCACCTGGCACATCAGATTTATCAAACTCAGCAAAAATTTTATCAATTTCATTCTTATGTGGAATTACTGCCCATGAGTTGAAAGACAAAAGTGTGAATAGAAGTATATAAAATAACGTCATAGCAGAGCCTCAAGAGTAATTGAAAAAGGATTATAACATAAAGCTTTATAACAATTAGAGTGCATGAAATGCTAATAATTTTGTAAATACCCTAATCCCGATATAGAAAAGTCAAAACAAGCTAGAAGCCTTGGTGTATAATGGTTTTACGACAAATCAAATACCACCCAAAGGGTGAAACCAAGGCTTATGAACATATTACCACACAACATATCAACAACGCATGAACTTTTAACATCCAGAGGTGGATTGCTTGCAATCGCCACCTTAATGCAGAAACTAAAACTTACAAACCTAATCGACAAACATTTTGCATTGCCTAAAAGTAACCGAGGTTTCAAGCCATCAGTATTTATCAACTCATTGGTACTAATGCAACACGAAGGCGGCATACGTTTAGATGATTTGAAGTACCTCAAAAAAGATGAAACTCTAACAAAATTACTGGGTTTGAAAAATATCCCAACGCCAGGTACTGTTGGTGATTGGTTGCGTAGAATGGGAACAACAGGAGTCAATGCCATTTCCTCAATCAATAAAGAACTCTGTCGTATTGGGCTTAAAGACATCAAATACATCACTCTAGATATAGATGCATCGGAAATCATAAGCGATAAAAAAGAAGCGAAAAAGACCTACAAATATAACCAAGGCTATATGCCAATGGTTGGTCATATAGCAGAAATAAATCATGTAATTGAAACTGATTTTAGAGAAGGCAATACTGCACCGAAAACTAGAAATTTAGAATTTATAAAAAAGTGTGTGAGTAATTTACCAGTAGGAGTTTCAATGAAATACTTAAGAATTGACTGTGCAGGCTATCAAAAGTCGATAATTCAGTATTGTGATGAAGAAAAAGTTCACTTAAGTATTTGAACAACCAATGGCACAAGTTAATTAAATATATCGATGATGGCAACTATCCCATTGATAACAATGCAGCTGAAAATGCCATACGCCCCTTTGTCATCGGTCGCAAAAACTGGTTGTTCGCCAATACTCCAAAGGGTGCACACGCCAGTGCAAATCTGTACTCGATTATTGAAATAGCCAAAGCTCATGACATTAATCCACAGGAATACTTGAGTTATATCTTCAAAAAACTGCCTCTAGTGGAAACTGTTGAAGACTATGAAAAGCTCCTACCGTGGAATTTGCAAAGCAACAAATTTCTACTATGTAGTTGGCTTAACGTTTACCTATAATCTCATCTTCTAGGTAGTTTTTAATAATGTTCTTATGCGTAATTTCTGCTATTTTCATCTCTGAAAATTCATCATTAGCACGTGAAAATGTGGACTGTGAAGGAATTTGTTGTAATTATTCATAACCACATAAGCGTCTTAAACTTAAATCAGACTTGAGTCTATCTATCAAAATTTGGGTGGTAGGCATATTATAAACAGCTTTGGCTATAAAAGCTCTTACCAATGCCATACGTGATTTTGTTGGGCGGCAAGCTCTTTTTTCCAACGTAGGGAATAAAGGAATCTATCTGTGAGGCCTCCAAAACTTCAATGAACTTTTGTTGAAGCTTAGTCATATAACCTAGCTCTTGTTTAAGATGAGGAAATAAAGTTGTTTGAAAATGGAGCTGTACGTTGTATAATTTGTTACGTGTCTGATTCATGATAAATAGCTTGTTTTTGTGAACTACTATTATATCGCATTTTAATCAGACACATTTTTTTTATGCTATATTTAGCAAATAAATCAACCCGATTCTTTAGTTATGAATATGGCTCTTTATATTTATGATTGCTCTCCATTAGATGACAAAAGCATTTTCACAATTTCCCAATACTGCCAACCATCAACGCCACCTTGAGTTAGTCCCCATAAAGTTAATGTACTCAATTTGGCTTTATGAGCGATAACCAATTTTCGATTAGGAATCACAGTGATATATTGTCCTCCCCAACCATCTGCCGTGTAAGCACCTTCCATATCAGGAAGGCTAAATAGATTTTCAAGAATCCACCACATATAACCATAGGAAAATTGCACTTTGCTGTCCTTGTTTGCACCGTATCTTTTATTAACTATTTCAACAGGTGTGACAGTTGTGGTTATTTTGTCAATCCACTTTTCTGAGATTAATTGCTTGCCATTCCACTTGCCTTTGTTAAGCATTAATTGTCCAATTTTCGCCATATCTCGGGCGGAAAAATACATGTGATAAGCTGAATAGCGCGACTTGCTTTCATTGACCTTACGGCTTTGGTTTTTGATATTCCAATCTTGCATACCTAAAGGAATCGCTAATTGTTGTTCAATTTCTTCATAAACCGAACGCCCTGTGGCTTGTTCTAAAATAAAACCTGCGACATTAAAATCCCAGTTATTGTAGAGGAAATATTCGCCGTGTTTGACACTACCACGTTTTAAGACATTTTTTTCATCATAACCACCATTGGCAGGAATATGGAAAACACCCGAACGTGCGGTGATAATATCATTGACCGTTGCTTGTTTTTCAGAGGGCAATAAACCATCGTCTTCGTCAATGCCTAAATCACCAATACTTTGGTTTAAATCAACCGCACCATCTTCAATATATTTTCCATACATCATTGCCAATACACTTTTTCGGCACGAGGCAAGATAACTGACTTCAGAAATATCACCATATTCATACACCATTTTTCCGTCATACAAAACCACCATACCCGTAGTTACTGAGTTTTCTTTTAAGTAGCTTGTTAACTTATCTAAACCTTGTTGGGTAAAACCCGAGCCATTTAAAGTTTTACTTTTTTGTAAATCAGTTCCTTTAAAACTTGGCTTATGTACCCTGCAACTTTGCAAAGCGGCTAAAGTAGAGAATAAAGTAATAATAGTGAATGTCAGAATAACTGTTTTGACTTTTTTATTGAATTTCATAATTGGTTGTTTAGTTTGAATTAATACCAATAGTATGGATTTATAAAGGTAAAACTTCTTAAAACACGTTTTGAGAGTTGTTGTTTTTGGCTTTTGCCACAATTAAGCTGTTTAACTAACGCAAAGAGCGCGAAAGAGACGCACAGTTGCGCAAAGAAAAACTAAGGAAAGATGTTCTTTAATTTAAGCTTATTTGAATGGTTTTTTCATTACAGGTTCTTTCTAACTAAAGCAAACTGGCATAATTTCATCAACACTTGTGCTATTAAACCGTTTCTTTTTTTGCAATCAATTACTCTATCATTTAAATATAGTGTTTTAAACACTATTAGCAAACTCCTTCGGCGACATACCTGTTTGTTTTTTAAAAATTCGATAAAAGCTGGCTTCAGAGTTAAAACCACAGTCAAGGGCTAAACTTAAGATTGAAAATTGTGAGTCATCGTTTTCAGCTAGTTTAGTTTTAAATTCTTCTAGGCGATAGTGGTTGATTAGGTCGCGGAAGTTTTTGTTGAAAGCTTGATTGACAACCACCGAAAGATTGGCTTGGCTGATGCTAAGTTTTTTGGCTAAGTCTTTGGCATTTAGGGTTGGGTTGAGGAAGACTTTATCTTGTTCTAGGGCTTTGCATAGTTTTACTTCTATAGTATTGAATTTTTCATCACTTATCTGTTTGTTAGGCTTTTTGAGGGTATCTATGCCTTGTATATCAAAACTGGGTTGTTGGTAACCGACAAAACCGAGATAGTAGATAAGAAAAGCAGTATAGAGGTAAAAGATTTGCCAATGAAAAATGTAATGATTTCGAAAACCAAAGAAAACATCCAATAGCATATTGATACAGATGATACCCCAGAGAACAGAAGAGAGGATAAATATTTTCATCAGCCAGCCAAAGGTTGGATAAGTATTATCTGAAATGCTGTCATTAATTTTTTGACGGTATTCTTTGAGTTTAAAAAAACCAATTAGCAAATAAATAGCAATGAAACCAATATTTAAATAATCTTCCCACATTTTTATTGGTGCATGCCAATAGTCTTGTACCAGTGCATTTTTTTCTTCTCTAGAATCGAGACCCAGTGTTATGAAATAGATGAAAAAGGCATAGGATTGAAACAATAAAAATGGAACAAAATGCAATAACTGTTTTGTTTGAAATTTAAAGTTAGGTGTGATTAATGAACTGATATAAAAATAGATTAAGGGCGCTATGGCAAAGTCGATTCCCAATGGAAAATAGTTGAGATAGGCAATACTATACAAATCTAATGAATTAAATAACATCTTGCTGCTTAATAAGCAAAAGGCAATTAATGCCAGTGCTAAAAAAGTATTGCTTGGTTGGTTCTTTTTCGAACGTAACAAAAGAACACTGGTTATGACACCCTGGGTCATACCAATTAGCAAGAGTAAGTCAAAGAGGGAAAATAGGCTTTTCATTAATTTTTTTGGATTTGGGTCTTAGCTAATATCGAAACAAACCTAAGCTTATAAAGCACAATAAAATTAACCAAACTAAAGCCAATCAAGTAAAAGTTAGTCCAAAACAACGCTAAAATAAGCCATAGTATATTCGAAATTAAAAAGACCAAACTAAACCGATGAAAAATCTTTCGATTCATGAATACAAAAGCTATAGGAGAAAACAGCAGTAAATTTATATTCCAAACAGCAATCGAATGTTCTGAGAAAAACCATAGAAATAATAAAGCTATGCCAATTAGGCTTTGTCCACTAAGCCATAAATAGATAGTAAACTTGGTTAAGAAAGGAATAAACAAGCCTATTAATATGAGACTGACAAGTGAGATTACGGCATAATGGGTTTTTACAAAGCTATACTCTACAAGTTGTTTATCAGCTTTATTGTGTTGTACCTGTTTTCCATTCCAGTTTGTTTGTGTATAAATTTGTTCTAAAGCGCGGGCAAAATCTTCAGGAAAGACCGATAAACTCCACTTATCACGTACTTGATAAGCAGGAACGCCATAGGCAATAGCAACACCCAAATTCATCCATGTTTGATTATTAACGGGAAAAGTTAGGTCATTCCAACTCTTGCTTGTTTGAACACCTTTCAACTGTTTTGAAATTTCTCCATTTGTCACTTCATCCAATAAATCTCTTATCTGTGAGGTGCAGTTATTTAAGAAATAATCATAGTGATAGTAGCGATTTTCTGCTTGTGCTAAATAATTGAGTTGAGTAATAAGTTGTTTTTTTTGAGATGAACTAAGATTAAGTTTTTGAGACCAGACAGATCTTCCTTGATTAATGTAATTATCTATCTCTAAATTCGTTTCTTCTATGCCAAGAAAATACTGCATTTTGCCTTTGGCAAATTTTAAAAAGAAATCCTCGTCATTAAAATTAAAATAACCAAAACCATACATGTAATCAATATTATTTATTTTGACCCGAAGTGCTGTATGGCCAAATGCCTCCCAATAATTTTCACCTGCTCCAAAAGTATAAAGTTCAATATCAACCTTATTATCTACTTGTGCAGCAATAGGAATACACATAACAATTAAAACAATAATTAAACAAACTTTCAAAGCAGAGTTAATCTCAAATATTGTAAACGTCGATTATCTGAGGCTGTGACTTCGAACTTGTACTTACCAAAGATGATTTCATCCGTTTTTTCAGGGACCCTACCCTCTGAGTTAACAATCATCCCACCTATAGTTTCAAATTCATCATTTGCAAAATTTGTTTGGAAATAAGTATTAAACTCATCTATAGGGAGCAGCGCATTGATTTTATAATGTTTGCCATCAATTTTTTGAATCAGTGGATCTTCCTCTTCATCGGTTTCATCATCAATTTCACCGACAATTTCTTCCAACAAATCCTCTATAGTCACCAGTCCTGCAACTCCACCATATTCATCTATGATTATTGCCATGTGGTTACGAGAGGTGCGAAACTCATTTAACAGTATATTGACCCGTTTAGATTCTGGTACGACCACAGGCTCACGTAAAAATTCAGATAAATTAAAACCTTGTTCAGAATTTGTAAAATATTTAACTAAATCTTTGGCCAGTAAAATTCCTTCTATCTCATCTTTATCTTCCCCAACAACAGGGAATCTTGAATGACCTGATTCAACAATAATGGACAATATTTCTTCGATGTCTGCATCTTGAGGAATCACTTGCATTTGTGCACGCGGAATCATGACTTGTCTGACCTGCATATGTGACACTTTTAAGGCACCTTTTATCATGTGCAAAGCATCGGCATCAATGATTTCATTTTCATGTGCTTCTTTGAGGATAGCATACAAATCTTGACGTGTTTTTGGTTCGCCAGAAAAGGCAGCTGATAGACGCTCTAACCAAGATTTTTTATCCTGTTCAGAACTGATGGTACTTTGGTCTTCGTTCATTGAAGTATTTAACTTCCTCATTTAATAAGGTTTTATTGTATCAAATCCGATTGGTTTGACATCTTTTCCAGTACATTTTAGCAATTTTATCTAAAATTTCTCTCATAATTGTGGTGAAATTATAGATTTTGCTAAATTAGACAACTCATATACAGATAAGCTCTCAACTTACTCTACATTAATCTCCTGGTTAATATAAATGAGTAAAACAAATTAATCCTATATTTTAATTGATTCTTTGTTAGAATAATCAATCAATACATTAATTAGTCATTACCTATGAGTTTAAATAACTTCAAAAGCACCAACCAAAATCTTAGACCTTCACAAAAAGACATTAACAATCGTTATGTTGAAAAAAAGGTTAAATTAAAAAAACTTCAACAAAAACTAGCTCTTTTACAGGAGCAAATTCAGGCCGAAGGCAAGCACAGCGTATTAATAATTTTTCAAGCTATGGATGCAGCAGGAAAAGACAGCACAATTCGAAATGTTTTTCGCCAGTGTGATATTGCTGGTGTTAATAGTGTTTCTTTTAAACAACCATCAAAAGAAGAAAGTTCGCACGATTTTATTTGGCGATGCCACAATAAAACACCAAAAAGAGGTGACATAACACTATTTAATCGCAGCTATTATGAAGAAGTTTTAGTTGTAAAGGTACATCCACAGTGGCTGTCTTCACAACATGTCAAACAACCTGTTAAGAAAGAGTTTTGGAATAATCGCTATGCTAGTATCAACAATTTTGAACAGCACTTAACTAATTCTGGTACTAAAATTATTAAGTTCATGCTTGATGTATCACAACAAGAACAACACAGACGACTTATTCGTCGATATACTACGGAGTCCAAACAATGGAAATTTAGCACAGGTGATATTAAAGAGTCTAAATTTTGGAGTACATACCAATCAGCATTTGATGATTTACTAATTAATACTTCGACACAATATAATCCATGGCATGTCATTCCTGCAGATGACAAAAAATTAATGCGATTATTGGTCTCTGAAATAATTATCAAAGAATTAGAATCACTTAATCCACAGTTCCCTCAGATGGATACATTTGACGAAAAAGACCTTCTACTTATAGATGAATTAGTTTCAGGGAAAATATAGAGCATTCTTAGTAGAACTCATTGAATTAATCATACAACTAGTTTATAGTAGAAAGTGAGACTTAAATATTAACAAAGATAAATTATGCTAGATTTACCAAAACCAACAAAAACAGAACTTGCTATCTTAAATGTTATGTGGGAAATTTCTCCGACAACTGTGAGAGAAATTCATGAAAGATTATGCACCAAAACTCGCACGAGTTATACAACGACCCTTAAAATGTTACAAGTTATGTTTCAAAAAAAATTAGTCACGCGCGATTCATCAAAAAAAGCTCATATTTATTCACCAGCCATGTCTAAACAAGAAACACAAAAACAATTAATTGATGATTTAAAAACGCGTATTTTTGGGGGTTCTATTAGTTCGTTAGTGATGCAAGCTTTGGGTTCTAATCATCAAGCAAGCGACGAAGAAATTGAACAGATTAAAGCTTTTTTAAATGCTATAGAAAAGTAAACAAATATTATGGATTTACTACTTACTAATTTTCAACAAATTGGCAATGCCCTAGGTTGGGCATTAATTCACTTTGTATGGCAAGGGTTGATTTTAGTAGCGAGTTATTATGCTATTACACGTCTATTTTTTAAAAATAAAATCCATTTCCATTATTGGACAGGTATTATATTTATTGTTTTAAGCTTAATCATACCAATTAAAGAGTTCATACATCAATTGCTATTAAGTAGTGACCTCAATTCAACTACTGTTCATCAGCTAGCTTCGGACTTACCAGTTTTTGTTTCTACTGGCATTTTAAGTCCAGTTGATATGATTGTCTCATTGATTCAAAAGTTTATTCCTTATCTCGTTAGCATCTGGACTATAGTTATCATTTTAATCAGTTCAAACTTGGCACGATCTTGGTATGAGTTAATTAAATTATCAAAAGACAACCCAATTAGTGTTCCTGCAAATCTCATGAAGGCGTTAGAAAGAAATAGCAAAACACTCAAATTAAAATTCAAACCCATCATTTCAATTAGTTGTCAAGTTGTTATTCCTGCAACTTTTGGTTTTTTCAAGCCCGTTATATTATTTCCTGCATCGTTAATTTCTCAATTACCTCAGGACCAAATGGAAGCAATTTTGTTGCATGAACTGTGTCACATTAAAAGATCTGACTTTATTCATAACATTTTACAATTGTTGGTAGAAACACTTTTCTTTTATCATCCTTTTACAAAATGGATGTCAGCAGATATTCGTAAGATTCGAGAACAATGTTGTGATAAATTGGTTTTAACTTTAGAAACAAAACCAATTCTTTATGCAAAAGCCTTAACCAATATTGCATCAATTTTAAATAAAGGCAAAATTACTAACAAAGCAACTTCAAAAATACAAGTTGCTGTAAATGATGGAGAGTTGTACAATAGAATTAGATTAGTCATGTCTAACAAGACATCTAAATTAGCATTTCCAAATTTGTTATTGGCATTTCTGAGCTTATTCCTTTTGTATTTCACACTGATGAGTTTCACTCATAACTCCCCTTCTCTCCATTTATCACCCAAAAAAAATTTAGCTCTTGATACACTTGATACAAAAGAGTCTATTAATAGACCAATGTACACCATACCTGAAATTAGTAATTTGCATGGCATTGAAGTCAACAAATTCAAACAATCAGAGCACAAAACAAAGAAAGCTAGTCGAAATACTCAAGATAAGGTCTTTCTAAACCAAACGAAATTTAGCTTAACTTCATCACGTGAGCAACTAACTCAAATACCGAATGAAGAAAAGCTGTATGCGTTACCAGAAATAGAAAAGAAAAGTTTAATTGCAAATAAATTTATAGATGACAAATACAAAAATTATTTGACTAAAGAAACTAATTCAGCGGTTAAAAACAGTTCTTTACCACTGCTATCAAAATATGAATCTAACAATTTATCTTTTAAACAGCCAAAGATTATTAAAAAAGTTATGCCGAACTATAATCGAAGAGCACGAGCGATGAGAGCAGAAGGCACTGTTATTTTAAGTTTCAATATAGATAATAAAGGTAAAGTAAAAAATATTAATTTAGATAAAAACTCCAAACCATATTATCTTGGGAGTATTGCAAGACAAGCACTAAGACAATGGAGGTTTGATGTTGATTCATTGGATGAAACTAATACTGCTCATAGATACCAACAAGTTTTTAGTTTTGAACTAGATAATAACACCTGTTTTAGCCCTATAACAGGAACGCGAATACGAAATAAAGAATGCAAAAGACAATATAATAACACAGAAAATGAATACAATATCTATAACACACAAACACAATAATTCAAAAGAAAATGCCTGCTCAAAAGCCGAGAATTTATTAGAGGAACTTTCTAATAAATATGGACTATCAATTGAAACTGATGGAGAAGGTTTTATTAAATTTTCTGGTAGCGGAATATCAGGAAACGTACAAATATGTAAAGATGAGATTAATTTACAAGCAAAGTTGGGGTTCTTTATGTCTGCAATGAAACCAATCATTAGTACTGAAATTTCTAATAAGTTGGATGAATATTTCTCTTAAATTTAACACAATGCTTTTAAGCATAAAAAGCATTGTGAATGAATTAATCTCCAGTATTAATTAGAAGCTTTTATTGCCTCAAGTAGTTCATTTGCTGTGCGTCTGAATATTGACACAGATTCAATATGCTTATACTTCAAAGTTAAATCTTTATCTATTAAGAATACAGCCCTTTTAGTACCAAACCAACCATAACAGTCATATTCTTTTGAAACAGATCCATCAGTATCAGCTAATAATGTAAATGGCAAATCATGAGCCTTTTTAAAACTTTTATGAGAACTAACACTATTGGTGCTTATGCCAACAATCTCAACTTTACTCTCTGCAAAATCTTTCTGATGATCCCTATATTCAGTTAATTGATTTGTACAAACAGGTGTACCATCACCTGGGTAAAAAACCAATAAAGTCTGACGTTTTATTTGGCTGGATAACTTATAGGGTTTACCATTATCCGCAACTAAAGAAAAATCTGGAACTTTTTTTCCAATTTCTAATGACATATTTAAATACTCTAGAATTTCATAAAGATTGTATTCTATAAGCTTAGAATGCAAATAGAAACTCATTGTTAAAAATATTATGAAAAAATGATTTTTTTTGCAAATAAAATAGAAAAATATTTTTTTTATGCTATAGTTCGCATCCTGTTTGGGAGACACATATTTCAAACAAAAAACTTGGAGAGGTGGCAGAGCGGCTGAATGCACTGGTCTTGAAAACCAGCAAGGATTAATAGTCCTTCGTGGGTTCAAATCCCACCCTCTCCGCCAGTTTTTACAATCAACTTATTGATTATAAAGAAAATTATTTTCTTTCACTTTTGCCTACCCACCACTCTACCCGCCGTTTTATTTTCCTTTAGCATCAACTTACATCAAAAACACTATCATTTTTATGATTCATGATTCTAATTTTCTTTGTTTCATAGATATGTTCAAAAATGAATGAATATTTTCAACTACTAAAAAAAAATATAAGCGTGATTAAGTGAAACAATTATAACAAAAGGGGGAGCCACAATCTCTGGCGGGGCGGTACATATATATGAAAGGCTAAACAATTTTTTTTAGCAAATTTCAACCTCCACAAATACTTTCACAAGGTATTCCATCCTTGTCGCCATCTAACCTATGCAAGCCACAATTTTTTAAATAAAATTTTGCTTCATTACAATTTATCATATCAGCACAAATACGTTTATTTTCACATTTGAATTTTTTTTGATTTCTTTTAGAGAGTGGTCGAGGCTTAACTTTTGAGTTGTGGCAATGGAAGTCACCAGTTTTTCTATTATTATGACATCCCTTAGAATTAGTTCTTCCACCATGAGAATATACATTTTTTGTAAGAAAAAAAAGTAATAGTATTAGCAGGTTTAATTTAATAACTTTCATCACTAGGTTAGTATACCTAGCTTTTACCATTTCATCTCTATTTAAAAATGAAATTATCGTAACTTATTTAACTCTTTTTCCATTGCCTTAATAAATTCTATGAAATTTACATCCATTGCTTCACAGATAGAGCGAACTTCAATAATATCTAATCTCCTTTCTCCACGTTCATACTTGCTTATAAAAGTTTGAGTTTCATCAAGCTTAACTGCCAACTGGATTTGTGTTATTCCAGCAACAATCCTTGCTTCTTTTAGTAAAGATATAGCAATTTTATACTTTCTTGAATGAATACTTTTATCCATGATTTTTTCTCATGGACAGAAGAATATAGTCTATGTTAGAATAGTCCAAATTCGACTATCCTTTCTTAATTCTATGTTATCAACAGATTAATTATGGAATATAAACATCAAATCAAAAAGGAGTAAATAATATATGAAACAACTAGCAATTTTATTGTCAATACTACTGTTTTCAGGATGTTCAACTGTAGGAGTAAAAAAATCATATACAAAATTTTTTAATACTACGCAAACAAACCCATACAAAGAATTTTACAATAGTACTCCACCAATAGATGACGTAATTTTATTAAACGAAGGAGAAGAATCTGAAGTTTTTTTACTAGACTATATTAGCTCGACTTCTAATCCATCATCATTGATGGAAGGCATTAATAGAGTAGATGATTTAAAAGCAACATTAGAATCAAATGGCTATGTTCCGATTGGCTATTCATTATTCAACAGCGGCTTCAATAAAGACCGTAAAAGCTTAACAAAAGCTGCAAATGAACTTGGTGCTACAGTAGCTGTTGCAACATCTCAAAAATCAGGATCTAACAGTAGATACGTACCAGTGACTTCTACAACAAATCACTCGGGTACAGTTGGAGACTCCTCTTATAGTGGAACAAGTACCACACAATCAAGTAAAGTAGTTACAACAAACACATATGACCATTATGCAATATTTTATGCTAAAGCAATCAATCCAAGAAAAAATTTCGGAGTCATTTTAAGAAGATTAAATGATACAGAGAAAAAAATACATTCACGTAATACAGGTGCAGTTATATCTGGTGTAGGAGAAAAGTCTCCTGCCTTTTATGCAAATCTAGTTAAAGGTCAAGTTATTACTAAAGTAAACGATCAAGAGGTGCTTGATGTTTCAATGGCTATGGATTTCATAAAAAAGGCAATAGACAATGATACCATAAAAATAACAATAAATTTATATGGTGAATTTGATAAAAACATTTATGTAAAGATGAATAGATAAATTATTTACAAGTTCTATTTAAATTTGCAAGGAAAAGACAATGACTTCCCAAATAGCTATTTTAGACTTTAAGTATTGTACCTAAAGTCTAAATTATGAACTTTGTGAACTTGTTTCACCTATATCTTTTGTATAGACACATGATAACCATCATTTTTTCTTTGCTTATGGTGAGTACATTTTATTCCTATTTTCCTTAATGCAGGGGCTTGACGTTTGAGCAAATCTGCCAATCCCTTTGCTGATTTTGGCAAATCATAAGAGAGATAGTTATATTTTATTTTAGACAACAATCTTGCATACGTGCCATTAAATGGTCTATTTCTAACTATTTTATCTATAGCCATAATTGCAGGTGATGCTTCAATCGCTTGAGTAATAGAAATGGTTTTATTTGCCCTATATACTTTTTCAAATTTTGGCTGTTTACCAAACGAATAACACAACGCTTCTCCTAACTTTACAAAATCAGCCATTCTATCTTTTACAGGAAGCTCTTGTGCTTTTGGTAGAAAAGATAATACTTTACAAAACCTATCTAATAACCCACCAAAAATTCCAGAGCTTTCTTTTTTTATTATTTTATCCAACTCACTTTGAGGAGTAAATGACTTTATTGGTTGCAGTTCAAGGCGAATCACTCTATCAAGTAAATCTTGAGCTGTAGCAATTCCACTAATACCATTTATAATGCAAGGACGAGAAACATCAATCACAGACTCTTCGTTGTTAGTGTATAACTTTCTTGTTGAATGCCCTCCTCCTGTTGACAAGATACAAAAAGCATCTTGCATATCAGGTTTAAGGTAACTTAAATTGTTATAACTTGCTAGCCAGTTTTGTGATGCTGATACGAATAAATCTTCAATATTTTTTGGTGCTGCTCTAAGAGCAACTTTATTGGGATCAATGAATTTACGTAAAATAGATTGCGTTGTGCTTTTTGCTGTGCCTTGTTCCCCTATTAATTCAAGAATTGGAAATTCAGTATCATTGCGCCAACATTCAAATATAAAGTTCAAAATAAATATTTTATCTTTTTTTTGAATATTTAATAATTCCCATAAAGCCTTCAAACTTCCATTTTTATTTGGAATAGGTAGCGACCTCATATTATTATTTCGCCAAAACTTGACAGGAGATACATCACGTATCTCCCATCTATTTGGACTAATAACTATAACTCTCCAATCACAATCCCCAATATCAATTACATACCCATTTTTGTAATTAGCAACTCTTAGAAATGGCTTTATTTCCTTCCCTTCAAACCTTGCCATTGCTGATAAAGTTTGTTGAGTTGAGCGAATTGTTAATTCAGAGGGACAATGATTAAGTTTCTTATATGCTGATACAGATAACCACTCATAAAAAGAACTAGAATCAATTAGGTAAGTTTCTTCATGACCATTTATGTGTATTGTTGCAAATGCTATCTTTTCTTCATCATGAAAAAGTTCCAAATCATTCTTCACTAAGTTCACTAATTCATCCGCTTGACTTGGTTTATCATTTCGACTACCTGTGTTTTCTTTAATTAATCTTTCAATTGCCGAAATGGATAATACATTTTTTAATTCTACCCTTATTCTTTGATATTGTGGCTGGTCACATTCATAGATTAAGGTTAAGGCATCAACCATATCATCTTCAAAGAAAACACCATGATCAATTGCACCATTATTTAAAGAACCAAGCGCATCTGAAACTATTGCCATAGCAGAGTAAAGATTTTCATCTACAACTGGATTTATATCATATTTATTCACTGATTTGCTCCATTAAATTCTTTTTTAAAAATTCAATTCCGTCACGTTGATGAATGTCATTAAAGTCTTGGTGACGACGGCGATTGTCTTTTGAATATGGATATAAAATTCTTGTGTTGCCTGCTAGTTTTACGGCACATATTGCCGCATTTATACCTGTGTTTGCAGTTCCTCCAATTCTAAAGTCATCATCCGCAGCAATATAAAACTTAGTTCTTGGCAATTTCTTACGAAACAACTTTGGAATACTTCTTAGGTTGTTAGCATTAAAGGTTACGATAACTGGCAAATTTGTGGCTTCATGAATTGAGCAACCTGTCGCATATCCTTCGCAGAATATTAGCTTACTCTTTGAAATTTTTCCAATTGGCAAAAAAAGATTCTTTATTTTACAACCTTTTGGAAATAACTTTTGACCATTTGGTTCAATCATTTGTGTTGTAATCAACTCTCCTTGAATGTTAAACATAGGAATATGTAAAAATTCACCATATTGTCTTATTTTGTAGGGTTTTATTTTCTTTGATTTTATATATTTGTGATTCATACTTGGTTTTATCGACCTATAATAAGGACCAAGAAAAATATCTCTTTGTTTTTTTGAAAATTTATGAGCTTTAAAATTTGACTGGATTTTAAGAGAGTTTTTATTACAAAGATTTTCATAATGATATTTACAATCATTATAACCTTCATAATTAGATGCAGTAGATGACCACTCATTAAAATAGCCTAAGCCTCTATTACTACAGTTCCACAATTGGCTTGCCTTGCCTGCCGCTCGAATCCAATCATTACGATCTTCATTATCTAAATTAGAAACAAAATTTCTAAATTGTTCTAATTTATAGTTAATAGTTTTATTAGACATTACTTTGACCTCCTGCATTGATATATTGACGTATGTCTGAAACTCGCCATGCAGTTATTGATTTAGTTAGACTTACAGGTTTGGGAAACTTTCCATCCCGAACCCAGTTCCAAATCGTTGCTGCTGATACTGGAATTATTGGTGATGAGTTATCACCATCTCCAATAAGCTGTTTAAGGCGTATAAAGCCTTCTTGTGGAAGTTGTGAATTAGATTTCATTATATTCTCCTGTATTGTTTTAAATGAAGAGTGCATTATTTAATCTTAATTCAGTAATAGCAAAAGATTCCAAGGGTGAAAAGACTTAAGGTAAATTCTCCTTTTCTATTAATCCTTTATTTTTTTTATCAATTTCCTTAAAGAATTCCTTTACAAAAGAACTCGGTTCTCCATTTTTAGTAGTTACATCTTTAAACAAAAAACTTGACATATCTTTCAATTCATCCCAAATAATTATTTGAGTTAATTTAACTTTTTTTCCTTCTATTAGTATCTTTTCTTTATGATTATTAACTTCATTTTTTTCACACCATTTTTCATATATCTTATGTTTAGCATTAAAACGGGCTTCTGCTAAATCAACATTTTTCTTGGTGTAGTTTAAAAATTCATTCACATAACCAAAGAAAGAATCTTTGTCTGATTCACAGGAATCTTCATTAAAAATTTTTGAGTTGAAATTAGATAATTCTCGCCAAACTTCACTTGTTTTTAAATAAGATTCTTTATGATTCTTAAGAGGTATAGATTTACACCATCTTTTATAACTTTCTAATCGAAATTTATTAATTTTACGCTTTTCTAATTTGGATATTGGAACAGTATCAAAGGAATTAACAAAGTTATCAATAGCTTCTTTTGAAAATTTAATTTGAATAAATACTTCGTTAAAACTGTTGTTTTCATTTAGAGTAACTTTATCAAACTTTAGGTTTAAATCTAATAGCTTAACTTCTGTTATATGATTTTCACTATCTTCTACATCAACAGTAAAATGAGCTAAAGATACCAATAACGTTTCACTTTCATTTTGAGTATGGCTATCATCTTTAAATCCACTGGAAACACAAGGTAGATTATGATGATTTGGAATGCTTAAGCTTTTTAAATGATAATAATTACCTTTTCTATTAACACTAAATTCAGCTGCTTCTAAATTTAACACATGAAAATCATCATTTTTATTTTCCAGTAGGTGTTTTGATTTTTTAAAGATTATTTCCTTTTCCTCTTGGCTTAAATGATGAGGTACTGTGTACCTGAATAATTCCAAATAAGGGATAACAAACAGTTTGTTACCATTTTTCATTAAAGGTAACTCAATCGACACTTTAATATTTTTATCTTTTAAATTACCAACTATCTCGCTTTCTCTAAGCTTTAGATTCCTTCTAAATATTAGCTCTTTATTCAAATATTTCCAATCATACAAATTGTTATTACTCATGATACTAACTGATCAATATTATTATTTTTATCAAACAGTTTATGCACTTGGTGTACATAGTTCGCCCATTCTTGCATTAATACCCTACGCTTTTCTAATAAATCACCACGTTGATATGCTGCTTCAGTTTTATCAGAAAGAACATGAGCAAGTGCTGATTCTGCAAGCTCTCGTGGGAAATTTGATACTTCGGCACACCAATCACGAAAAGTTGACCTAAATCCATGTACAGTTAAATCAGGTCTTTGCATTTGTATTTTCAACACTTTTAACATTGCAACATTACTTAAATGTTTACCCAATTGTGGTGATGGAAATAACCACTCATTTAATTTTGGTAACTTTTTTAAAACATTAATTGCTTGAAAAGATAATGGAATACGGTGTAAACGATTTGATTTCATTCTTGTTTCTGGAATAGTCCATACAGCTTGTTCTAAATCAATTTCATCCCAATTCGCTAATAATACTTCACTTGTTCTAGTTGCTGTCAATATTGTAAACTGTAGGGCTAAAGCTGAAATTGAGGTTTTTGTTTTTAAGTCAGAAATAAATTGACTGATTTCAGAATATGGTAATGCTGGGTGATGTTTTTCTTTTGCAATTGAAGAGCGGCTTGGCAATAGTTCTTTTATATTCCCTCTCCATATTGCAGGATTTGGCTGATCTCTATAATCTCGTGCAATTGCCCATGAAAGTATTTTCTCTATTCGCGAACGAACCCTGCTTGCTGTTTCCGTTTTTGAAAACCAAATAGGTTCAATTGCTCTCATTACAATTGATGTATTAATTTCTTCTACTGGTAAATCTCCTAAAACAGGATATGCGTAGCTTTTTAATGTATTTCGCCATTGATTCTCATGTTTTGCATTTGTCCAAGAGTGTTTATGACTTTCAATATAGGCATTAGCACATTTACTAAAAGTCCATATTTGTCTTTTATGTAATTCATGTTTGTCTGCATCTCTTTTTATCTTAGGGTCTATTCCTTGCAAGAGTAATTGTCGATTCAATTTTGTTTGTTTTCTTGCATCACTTAGAGATAAATCCTTAATTGAACCAAGCCCCATTTCACGTCTTCTTCCATTGATTTGGTATCGAAATATCCATGATTTTGTTTTCCATTTACTAACCTGCAAATACAAGCCACGTCCATCTGCATACTTACCTATAGTATTGATAGATTTCACCTTTAAGCTATTAAGAACCTTTTCCTTTCTACCCACCTTTCTACCCACCATTATTTGATGGACTCCATTAGACACCATTAGATATGACTATACAAGCATTTTCTTATCTTATTGATTTCTATAGTTTAATTAGATTTATTTAGACTTAACAAAACAGAAGTTAAGACTCCACCCTCTCCGCCAGTTTTTATTCCTTTAATTACCAATATAAACCTTCTTTAAATTCAAAAAGCTAAAATAGTTTCTCTTACTAGTTGTTTTTATAATTCGGATAAGATATATTAATCTGAACCTATAAAAATAATTTATTGAATGAGAAAGTATAATAACATACCACCCCTTAGAGCCCTAAAGGCTTTCGAAGCTTCTGCTCGCCACCTTAGCTTCACCAAAGCAGCAGATGAGCTCTTCGTTACTCAAGCCGCTATCAGTCACCAAATTAAATCTTTAGAAGAAAAGACTAAGACGCAATTATTTAAACGATATAATCGCTCTTTACAATTAACAACCACAGGACAAATTTATTTATTATCTATAATAGAATCATTAAATCAATTAGAGAAATCTTCAAAACAATTAACTGGTAGAAATTCAAGAAACACGCTTAGCATCTCACTATTGCCCTCTTTTGCAACTAAATGGATGGCTCAGAGAATATGGAAATTTCAAGACAAATACCCTGAAATTGAAGTCAGAATCTCTGCTTGTGACTCATTAGTAGATTTTGATCAAGATGAAAGCGATATTGCCATAAGATATGGTAGAGGTGATTGGGAAGATGTTTATTCTGAACTTTTGTTTGAAGAACAAATATTTCCTATTTGTAGTCGAGAGACTTACGAAAAAATTAAAAAGAACATTCATCCTAAGCTTTTATTAACGGAACGTTTAGTTCTTGATGACTTTTCTTCAGATGATTGGGAAACATGGTTTCAAAAAGCAGGAATTAAACTAAACAAGCCTATTCGAGGAACTCGTTTTAGTCATACAGTAATGATGTTAGAATCCATTGAAAATGGCCATGGGTTTGCACTAGGTCGAACTCCATTAGTAATTGATGACTTAAGAAGAAATATTTTTTACGCTCCTTTTAATATAAATATCGCAAGTGATTATGCTTATTATTTTGTATGTAAAAGTGGACATGAAGCAACACCTCAAATTGCTGCTTTTAAAGAATGGATATTTTCCGAAGCAAAAAGAAGTATACAACAATCCATTGATTTTTTTAATATAAAAAAAGACTGATACAAGAAAACGTAAAAAAACCTGCATCAGTCTTTACTTGATAAAGCCTTAATCTAAGAGGTAATTCTTAACTCTCAACAAACTTTATTTCTTATTAATTTGAAAAGTATTTAGTTAACCCAAAACAAATATATTTTAATAAGAAGTTTTATTATACTAGTATTTATTTTGCTATTATAATATGTGTACAATAATGCGCACGGAATTTGAACAAATATGAGTACTCTACAACAGAAAAAACCCATACAACTACAAGTGGCCTTAGTCCCTGTTTGTAAAATGGTGTTACGTTTTGGCTTACACTTCAATGAGTTTACTAGAAACATGCAAAAAGCTTATATAAAAGCCGCACAGGATATCTTAGTTGACACCGATATAGAACCCAACTTACAAGCAATCGCAATTAAGACCGGTATGGATCGTAGAACAATATCTGAACATATTAACAATATAAATAAATCATATTCAAATCCCTTAAATAAAATGGATATGCTCATTGCTCAATTACAAAGACACTGTACTAAAACCAAAAGTAACAAATTTACTAACAACCAATTAAAAGCTATTATAGATTCAATTTATGGTGGTCATATTCGCTCAGGTGCAATTTCAAAAGAATTAATTTCAAACAATATAATTATTCAGCTTGAAAACACTCTATTTAAACTTAACTTAACGGTACAACAACAACTTGAAGAAATTTCCCTCATGGCAAATGAAGTAGATTACACAGCTAAACGATTATTCCAAACTTATTATAAAAACATGTTCAAATCTTCAAACAATAAGAATAAATCTTTATTGCAATCCAGTCGGTACTCTACAAAAATATCACCTCGACACCATGATAAAGTGAATAAATTAATACAAAACGAGCTACGTGACTCAGAAGAAAGAATACAATCAATTTTAAAACAATTTGAATCAAACCTTCCTGAAGGTACTTTTCCTGAAATTGGAGCTAGTCAATTTCAGTTTGACTCTAAGCTATAATGCAGCAAGTTATCACTCACCTTGCTAGCATTATTAGTCCAATTTACTGCTTTTGCTCTTTTAAAATTGAATATTTTTATTTTTATATGCGTTCTGTCATAGTTTTACTTATAACTCTACTGATACAATACTAGAAATATTTAGAAACTAACGGAAGAAGGTATTATGCAAAAATATATAACTTTATTTTTATTATTCACTTATCAAGTTACTGTTACGTCACAAGCTGATACTCTTTTAATTGAAGAAGTCAACAAAACCAGTAACATTAACAAACCTACACGTGGCATGACTATGAATCAAGTCATTAGCAAGTTTGGTAAACCAGAAGTCAAAAAAAAGGCTGTTGGCAAACCACCTATCACTCAATGGTTATATAGTGACTTTATTGTTTATTTTGAAAGTCAGTGGGTTATACAAGCAGTAATTATGAAACAGGAAAAGCCTTTAAATTAAACCAAGCTCTAAAGCTTTCAACACTGCTCGGGTTCGATCACGCACTCCAATTTTTGAAAGTATATTTGAAACATGATTTTTAACCGTGCCCTCAGCAACAAAAAGAGAACTAGCAATTTCTTTATTGCTGTGTCCACCTGCCATCAATCTCAATATTTCAGTTTCACGTGCAGTTAAGGGCTCTGGTCGATCAAAGCTCATAAAGCTATTTTTTAGGTCTTCTACCCCTTCAAGAATTCTTTTGGTAACTTGTGGTCTTACCAAGGTTTTACCAGCTGCGACTTGTTTTATTCCATCTACAAGGTCTTCCAATGGCACATCTTTAAGTAGATAACCCATCGCTCCAGACTTAACACCTGCTAAAACCAATTCATCATCATCAAATGTCGTTAGAATTATCGTTGGAGGGAGTTTATCAATTTTTTTAAGTTCATGCAGAACATCTAACCCCGACATTTCAGGCATTCGCATATCCAGTAAAACGACATCAGGGTTAATCTCTGGGATATTTTCAACAGCCATTTTTCCACCTTGAGCCTCTCCAACTACCTCGATTCCTTCTGCAATCTCCAATAAGGCTCTAACACCTTGGCGCACTAAATTTTGATCATCAACTAAATATACTTTTATCATAATTAACCTACATTAAATATTACTTTTATACCAAATCCTTTCTGACTAGAAAGAATTTCAACAGCCCCATTAAACTGTTTTACTCTTTCTCTAATCCCGGTTAAGCCATTACCTTCATTAAAATTCGATTTATGCCCAATTCCATCATCTTTTATTTCTATAATAATTAACTCGCCCAATTGATCAAATTTTAACCAAATATTATCAGCTTTAGCATGTTTGATACAATTAGTAATAAGTTCTTGAGTACACCTTAACATTGTTTGAGCTAGTTTTGGGTCTTCAATAGTATAGTCTTTATCAATATCAAGATGAAGCTTTATTCTTGGAATACCTTCAGTTAATTCTTTCACTGCTTGAGAAAAATTTAAATTTCCTTTGCCTCTAAATGAACTGACTACATCTCTGACATCACTTAATAACAAACGCGCAATACTCTGTGCTTTTTTGACTTGTCGTTGTGCCTTGCCCTCAGTAATATGTGTTGCTACTTCTAAATTTAGGCTTAATGCAGTCAAGTGATGTCCGATTAAATCATGTAATTCACGTGAAATTCTTAAACGCTCATTTATTCGTGAACTTTCTGTTAGCAAAACTTGAGTTGCCCTTAGTTCTGAATTCAATTTCCTTAATTCTTCCTTGGCATTTTGTTGTTTAAAACCTACATAGGATAATACATAGGAGAAAGCAGAAATACCCAACCAGAAAAAAATGAAAAATAAGTTGTCAAACTGATAACTTTCATTTCCCACCAAATCAGCAGAACCTGAAAACATTTGCCAAGCAATCAAAATATTTTGTAATACGAGGATAATCAAAGCGTGATAGACACTCATTAACCAAGGCAAAAGAATAGTTATTATTAAGGAGTAAAATAATCCAGTTATACTAAACGTAGACCAATTAATAATGTATATCACCGCAATCATTGCAAACAGTAATATCCATTCATCAATATCTAGTTTTGACTGTCCAAGGTTACGTGTAAGAATTAAAAACCCTATTCCAAAAGAAATATGGGATAGAAACCACAATATACTGTAAGAATTTAACCAATTGTCATCTAAATATATTTTTGCCACAATTGGAATGGTTAAACTAAACCATATAAATAGACCTGCTAGTCTAAATAAGGAAATATGAGAAAATCGATATATCACAAAAGCTCAATAAAGCTATCAATAATCATATCAGGGTTAGCAATTGAAATATTTTCTCCATGGTTATAACCATAACTAACGGCAATGACATCACAACCTGCATTTCTTGCAGCGGCTATATCATGTTGAGAGTCACCAACCATCACACAATCTCTTAATGGGCTGTTGACAACTTCACTGGCATAAACCAATGGCCATTTATTTGGTTTTTTAAATTTGACATTGTCACCTGCACAGATAACGCTAAAAAATTGGCTTATCATATTTTGTTGCAATAAAAACTCAGTAAACTCTAAAGGTTTATTTGTAATACAAGCAAGCTTTATATTATTTGCTAAAAGCTTGATGAGCAGTTCCTTTGCCCCCGGAAATAAAGTGCTGTATTCTCCAACACACTCTCTATACGCATTTGAGAATAACTCTAAAGCTTTATTCAAATCTATTTGATTTGGTTCAATATTATTAAAATCAAGTGTTCTTTCTACTAGTTTTAATGTTCCATTGCCTATCCAGTTTTTTATATCTTGTAAACTAGGTTCGGCTAAGCCTAACTCTTGAACCATCTGATTTATTGCAAATGACAAGTCTTTTGCTGAATCAATTAGTGTTCCATCTAAATCAAAAAATACTGCCTTATAGGATGTTATGCTTTTCACTTGATTCTCTTCTTCACTTTATACGTACCCTTACCTAACTTGTATAGAGCGGGATGTGATAAATCAATGATTGGAACTAACCAGTATTTTGTCGAAGACAATTTACCTGCAAATTTTCGAGTCACCATTTGAATTTCCCCAAATTTATAAATTACATCATTCCTATATAAATCTGTAATAGTAATAGTTTTTATAATTGGTTTTCCATAATTGAACTTTTTCTCAAGATCTTTACGTTTTAAATAATGTTCATCGGATAAAGCAACTGTATTTACTTCATTACTTGGTTTCTCTGATTCATTAAAAGTGTTGGTATCTTTAATTAACAATTCCTTATCAACAACCATATAATTGCTTGGTTTAATTAATACCAAACCCTTTGATTGTAAAGGAACATTCTGCTTATAACGGTACTTATAAATATATTTTCCTTTTGAGCGTTCAACATAAACTTTTTCTTTTGCTAAAACAATCATGTCTTGAAGTAACAGCTGTGATGGTTTCAAATATTTTTGAACCGCAACGACCCTTTTCTTACGTTGCTTATTTTTTTTATTGTTTCTTTTAGGTGTAGATTTGGGCTTTTTTATTACTTTAGATACGTTAGTATTAGCTTGTTTAACTGGCTTATTAATGTCTTTTTTTACAGGGTTTGACTTAGTTCGCAAAGTACTTGAACTTTTAACTTTTTCGATGTTTACTTTCAACTGAGGTATTTCAAAAGCAGGCATCATGTTTTCTATTTTAGGTGTTTCTGCTTGTTCGTCACCTTCAATTTCTGAACGACCAATTTCATCAACTATATCTTTTTTATTGATGGCTCCTGGCTCTGTTTGCTCAAAAGAATAAACTTGAGTGGATAGCACTAAGCTTGCTAGTATAAGGTTTCGGCTTATTTTTATAATTTTCATGGATTTATCTCAACAATATTTAAGTTTTACCCTAAACCTCCAAGTGTAAGTTTAAGTGGATCTAATAACTTTACAAGCTCTTGGCGTGATAACTCTGTATTCTCTAAAGCTACATCAATAACTGGCCGACCTTCTTTGTAGGCTTGTTTTGCAATTTTTGCTCCTAAATCATATCCAATAATTGCATTTAATGCAGTCACCAAAATTGGATTGCGATTAACCGAATTAGAGACGTTGTCTTCATTAACGGTAAAATCTTTTATTGCATTTTCCGCAAGTAGTTTAATCGAATTTGATAAAATTTCTGTACTTTGCAAGATATTTAAAGCAATCACAGGTAGCATCACATTCAATTGAAAATTACCTGAAGCTCCAGCAACTGTGATGGTAGAGTCATTTCCAATAACTTGAGCACAAACCATAGCCATTGCTTCGGGAATAACGGGATTAACCTTACCAGGCATAATGCTACTTCCTGGCTGAAGCGATGGCAGAGCTATTTCACCAATACCAGCCAACGGTCCTGAGTTCATCCAACGTAAGTCATTAGCAATCTTCATCATAGTTGATGCTAATGTCTTTAACTGTCCAGACAACTCAACGACATTGTCTTGAGAACCAATGCCTTCAAACTTGTTATCCATGCTGTGAAATGAAGTTCCAGTTTTTGCTGTTAACTGTGCAGCAAATTTCAAACCAAAGTGTGGATCAGCATTAATCCCTGTTCCCACAGCCGTTCCACCTTGAGGAAGGTAACTTAAGCGCTTTGTTGCAGCACTGATTCTTTGGTGGTTTCTTTTAATCAAATCTGCCCAAGCAATTAACTCTTGAGAGAAAGTAACCGGCATTGCATCCATTAAATGTGTGCGTCCAGTTTTAACTATGCCATCCAACTCTTCGGCTTTTTCCCTGCAAATAGTTTCAATATGCTCTAGTGAAGGCAGTAGTTTTTCTCTAACCATTAATACAGAACTTATGGCAATGGCAGTTGGAACAACATCGTTACTGCTTTGTCCCATATTGACATCATCATTTGGATGGACATGAGCAATATGGGCTATCACTTCATTACAATTCATGTTTGAGCTTGTCCCAGAACCTGTTTGAAATACATCTATCGGAAAATGTTTATCATGTACACCACTTTGCACTTCTTGAGCTGCTGAAATTATGGCATCAGCCGTCTCCTGTGTCATCAACCCCAGTGAATGATTCACATTAGCAGCTGACTCTTTGATTAATCCTAATGCACGAACAAATTCGCGTGGCATCGATAGACCACTTATCGGAAAGTTATTGACCGCTCTTTGTGTTTGCGCGCCATAAAGTGCATCTTCTGGTACTTTTAACTCACCCATACTGTCTTTTTCTATTCTGTATTTTATTTCTTTGCTCATAATAATTTCCCCTATTATTTAAACAGTTGCTAAATCACCTTTGTCTTGTAACCAGGCTTTACGATCTGCCGCTCTTTTCTTGGATAACAACATATCTAACATTTGAAATGTGGTATCCCCTTCTTCAATATTTAATTGTAATAACCTTCGTGTGTCTGGATCAATTGCACTTTCTCTTAATTGTATAGGATTCATTTCACCCAAACCTTTAAATCGGGTCACACTAATTTTCCCTTTAAGTTTTTCACGTTCAATTTTATCCAATATTTGGTCTCTTTCAGCTCCATCTAAAGCATAAAACTTCTTTTTACCAACATCAATTCGATACAAGGGTGGCATCGCAATGTAAATATGTCCCGCTCTAACTAAAGGTTCAAAATGCCTTAAAAATAAGGCGCACAATAAAGTTGAAATATGCAAACCATCTGAGTCAGCATCAGCCAAAACTATGACTTTACCATAGCGTAAACCAGACAAATCTGTACTAGCAGGATCAACCCCCATTGCCACAGCTAAATCATGAACCTCCTGAGATGCCATGACTTGTGAAGAATCCACTTCCCATGTATTTAATATTTTACCACGGAGCGGCATAATGGCTTGGTATTCTCGATTCCGTGCTTGCTTAGCAGAACCACCAGCCGAATCTCCTTCGACTAAAAATATTTCGCCCATCATCGGATCTTGGCAACTACAGTCAGCGAGCTTTCCGGGTAACGCGGGACCTGAGGTAACTTTTTTACGCACCACTTTTTTGGTTTGCTTGAGTCTGTTTTGGGCCTTTTCAATTGCCATGTTTGCAATCTGTTCACCAAGTGCAACATTTTGACTAAGCCACAAAACAAAAGAATCTTTAACCGAATTAGCAACGATTGAAGCAATTGATCGGGAAGATAAACGTTCTTTAGTTTGACCACTAAATTGTGGGTCTTTCATCTTGACAGATAAAACATAACTGACTCTATCCCAGACATCATCGGGGGCGAGTTTTAGATTACGTGGTAACAAATTATGTGCTTCGGCAAACTCACGAATTGAATCAGTCAATCCAGTACGCATTCCATTAACATGCGTTCCACCTTGTGCCGTTGGAATTAAGTTGACATAGCTTTCAGCCAACACCTCTCCATCGGGTTTCCAACTAACAATCCAATCAATAGTTTCTCCATCTACTGTATTTGTTCCTTGAAACCCTTCTTCAGGGATAATAAAGGCTTCTTGTAATGATTCTAAAAAATATTCTTGTAAACCATCAGCATAGTGCCATTTTTCATAGTCTTTGCCTTTTTCATCTCGAAATTCAACTGTTAAGCCTGGGCACAAAACAGCTTTAGCTTTAAGTAAGCGTTTGAGCTTTCTAATTGAAATCTGGATGGTGTCAAAATACTGTTTTTCTGGCTTGAAACGAACTCTTGTCCCTGTGTTCTTTTGACCTACTATTCCTACTTCAGCCAGATTAGAAACCATCTCACCATGTTCAAAGGCAATATTATATTCTTTACCCTCACGTTTAACCCAAACATCTAACCGGTCAGTTAAAGCATTGACAACTGAGACACCAACTCCATGTAATCCACCAGAAATGGCATAATTTTTATCTGAAAATTTACCACCTGCGTGTAATTTCGTTAAAATCAATTCAACACCCGATACTCCTTCTTCTGGGTGAATATCAACTGGCATACCTCGACCATCATCAGAGACTTCAATAAAGCCATCTTCCAACAAAGATACTTTAATGTTTTTTGCATGACCTGCTAAAGCTTCATCCACTGAATTATCAACCACTTCTTGGATAAGGTGATTGGGTCGAGAAGTATCTGTATACATCCCCGGACGGCGTTTTACAGGATCAAGGCCAGATAGAACCTCAATATCACTTGATTGGTATTGCTTTGTCATAAATTATTTATTAATCCACTTAATTGAGCATCCCATACTTGGGATTTGTTGAGAACTGATTTTACCACTTTCAACTAATTCTTGCATAGCATTTACTAAGTCACGAGGCAGTTCTTTTTCACTTCGTTCTCTCCCAGCGGAATCAAGTCTGCCACGGTAATGCAACTGTCCTTTTTTATCTAACCCAAATATATCTGGCGTACAAACGGCTCCATAAGCTTTAGCCACTTCTTGGGTGTCATCCAACAAATAGGGAAAAGGGTAGTTCATTTTTTTTGCTACTTTTTTCATGTTTTCAAAGGAATCTTCTGGGTAGTCATTAACATCGTTAGACATAATAGCCACAACATTTACGCCAATCTTTTTCAGTGCTAAAGCATCCTTAACAAGTTGTTCCTGAATCGATTTAACATAAGGGCAGTGATTACATATAAATAGTACCACTAAACCATTTTCTCCCATGCATTTCTGCATTGTCCATTGACTATCATCCACACCTTTTAAATCAAAATCTGGCATTTTTTTTCCCAATTCTAAATCAGGTGTATAGAGTAAAACCATTAATTATCTCCTGTAAATAAATCCTTAAAAATAACATAAGCAGAGCAATAAGACAATGAGGTTAAGGACATAAGACTCACCATAAACAATCCCATGTAAACTAACAAAGCAACCTTAGAATTTTCTCCAAATACCGTTAGTAACAATGCAATAAATAATTTCAAAATAAGAATAATAAAAGTAATGAATACTACGAAAACCAATCCATAAGTTACAAATGCAGATAGGTTTTTATATACCGCCTGAAAACTTAGTTTTAATGCATCCAATGCAGTTAAAGAACTAAAAGCCAATAAGACCGGAGTCACCTGATTAACTGCCATCACAGGTAATAAAAATAGCAAATTAATGGTAACAAACTTAAACAACACAGGAGAAGATAGAATTAAAGTAAAAGTAATTTCTTCGTTTTCTTTAAGAAGCTTAACCGCATCAATAACCTCTTGACTCGATACACCTAATAAACTTAAAAACAAAGAGCTTAATAATTGAGCAAAGATAATTAATACAATAACAAGCAGTCCATAACGAAATATATTCATCCGATTTGAATTGTCCTTAGCCTTGAGCAAATAAGTAAAAGACATGCTCTGCCCTCGCTCAATGTCAACGCAAGCCATTGCTAGACCTGCTGAAATAAGCGGAAAAACAATAACAAGTATAAGCTGAAATAATGGTGACAGTGCAAATAGAATGAAAGTAAATGAAAATAACACTATCAATGTAATAAACCATTGACTTTTGTAAGCTAAAAAATAGCGAGAGCCTTGGTTTATCCAGTGCCACCCTCGTGAAGCAGGAACTCTATTGGGTTGATTGATTTTCATCTTTTCTAGAATTTGAGTTCATCAATTATTTCATTTCTCTTTTTAGAAAAAACAATATAATTTAAAGACATATCTCTATCCAATGTCAAAAATACAATATCATCTTCAGGGTATAAACTCACAAGCAAATCTATTTCATCTGTTTTACTTTTAAACTTGGCTTTAATATTTTCCACCGATAAAGCATAAGGTTTTAAAATATTAAAATCAGTTAATGGCAACATATATGCATAGGTGCTGTAAATATCCATTGTGTTTAATTTTGGAACATACGATAGTTTTGGTTTTGAAAGAAAACTAGTTTCTAATTCAGGAGAGTTTAATTGCTCTTCATTTGAAAATTTTTCAATCAAGTAATGAAAACGCCCTTCAGCAAACACAATGATTGAAGATCGTCCATTGTAAATAGAATAGATTCCATAACTCAGTGCAGAAATTTGTAGTAAAGCAATTAAAGACAAATCGATACGAAGTGATTTTAATGACTTTTTCTTGCTAAAGACAATGAAAGTTAGCATAGGTCCAACAACAACATCAATTAAGACTAATAGTTTCAAAGGTTCAATAACCTCAGCAATAGAATATAGAGGTTTTGGGTACCAAATAAAAAATACAATTCCAATGAATAAACCAATGACTATTATGCTTATAGTAAGATGGATAAGTGCTGCTTTAATTCGTGTCATGTTTAAAAATAATTAAGTTAAGTTTCGAACTTGTCACTTTAACAAATGAGTCTTCTTTTAACAACCTCTTATAATTCAAACGTTCAAATTTTTTATCTAAGAAATGTACTGTTTTTAAAATCTTAAATGCATCAAACCATTGATGAATAAATTGTTGCCACCTGTGAAGAGAGGTTATCTGTTTTTGGCTCTTTGTAAAAACTGAATAACAATCTAAATAATGGTACAATTTAAGGAGGATTTTATCTTTTGGTTCTATGATAGTAAGACCTTTCTTACTCCATAAGGTCTCTAAAAAAAGTTTCCACAGCTTTAAATAGATGAAACATTGGGGACTGTAATAACTGTAATCATTTATATCTGCTAGATTATTAATTTTCTTAATAGCAGGACCAGTACCAAATGGAACTCTGTCTGAAAAACGTGAACGTATTTTAACAACACAGTTATCCACTTTATATTTTATGGGTTTAATTTTTGCTAGCTTGTTTAATAAATAAAAATCCTCTCCCGCATTCCTTTTGGGAAAACCCCGAACTTGTGCATAAGATTCCATTGATGCAATTAATGTACTACCCAAGGGAATATAAGCATAACCCACTTGCCCATATTCAATTCCTGCTAAATAATAGCGCATCTTAAAATCATACAAATACTGTAATTTGGATAGTCTAGAGCACTCGCTAAAATGATTAAAGTCCAAAACAATTGCGGAATAATCACCACCTCGTAATGACTTGATTTGTGAAAAATAATTCTCTGGCAAAATAACATCTGCATCAGTAGAAAAAATCCATGGATATTTTATAAAGCCTTGCATGTATAGTTTTAAAGCAATATCTGCTCCAATTTTTCGCGCTAGTCCAACACCTTGTTTTGGGTTGATTTGTAAGCTTTCAGCATTACGATCCACTAGCAAAATATCTTGCATGCCATTGAATTTAAAAAGTTTAAAAGCATCTGATATTTCTTGTTGTGTTTTTGATTTCCTCTGTAAATAATCGATTACTAATTGATTGTTTTTTTGCCACTGAATATGACCATTTGGTGAGTTTATCACTAAAATGATAAGGTAATTATCATCAATTGATGAAAAAATAGACTCAAGAAAATTCGACACTTCATTGCAAGCAGGGATAACAACCACATAGTCATAATGAGTCGTAAAAAGCTGAAGTTTTTGAGATTCAACTTCAGCATAGTTACCGAGATATTGCTGGAAAGCCTTACTTTTCAATCATTCCCACTCAATAGTAGCTGGAGGCTTAGATGAAATATCATAAACTACACGAGAAACTTTATCTATCTCATTGATAATGCGACTAGATACATGCTCTAAAAACTCATAAGGTAAATGCGCCCACTTAGCCGTCATAAAATCAATGGTTTCTACCGCACGTAAGGTTATGACGTATTCATAACGCCTAGCATCACCCACAACACCAACAGATTTGACGGGTAAAAATACGGCAAAGGCTTGAGAAGTTTTATCGTATAAATCCCATTTTACTAATTCTGTGATAAAGATATGATCGGCTTTGGCTAGAATTTCGGCGTATTTTTTCTTCACTTCACCCAAGATACGGACACCAAGACCCGGTCCTGGAAAAGGATGGCGGTAAACCATGGCCTTTGGCAAACCCAATGCCACACCCATCTTACGCACTTCGTCTTTAAACAAATCACGAAGCGGTTCAAGTAATTTCAAATTCATATCCGCAGGTAAGCCACCCACATTGTGGTGTGATTTAATCACATGCGATTTACCAGTTTTAGAGGCTGCCGATTCAATCACATCAGGATAGATCGTGCCTTGAGCCAACCATCTTACATTGTCTAATTTACGGGCTTCTTCTTCAAATATTTTGATAAATAAACCACCAATAATCTTACGTTTTTTCTCAGGATCAGCCTCACCTTTTAACGCATCATAATACCTGTCTTGAGCATTGACACGTATAACATTAATATCCATACCATCAGCCATGGTTTGCATGACTTGATCACCTTCTTCAAAACGCAACAAACCCGTATCAACAAACACACAAACCAAATTATCACCAATGGCTTGGTGCAATAATGCAGCCACCACTGAAGAATCCACACCGCCTGATAAACCAAGCAAAACTTTATCGTCGCCTGCTTGTTTTTTAACACTTTGGACATGGGTTTGGATAATATTGTCGGTTTTCCACAATTTCTCACAGGCACAAATATCAAACAAAAAACGTTCAAACATTTGACGGCCTTGGTGCGTATGCTCAACTTCGGCATGAAATTGCAAACCATAAATTTGTGCATCAACATTCTCAAAGGAAGTAATCGGTGCAGTGGCTGTTTTTGAAGTAGCAACAAATCCCTCTGGCATCACATCAACCTTATCGCCATGACTCATCCACACATCCAAAAAGCCTTCTTCTTTATCAAACAAACCATCCAATAGAGCTGACTTATGTGTTAATTCAACCTGTGCATAGCCAAACTCTTTTTCATCACTAGGAACAACCGAACCACCAAAATGGTGTGCAATCGCTTGCATACCATAGCAAATCCCAAGTATAGGAATTTTTAAATCAAAAATATGAGTTTCCAATTGCGGACCATCATCCAAATGTACCGATTCCGGACCACCCGATAAAACAATGCCCTTTGGGTTGAATTCTTTAATCAAGTTAAAGTCCACATCCCAAGGCCAAACCTCACAGTAAACCCCCGCCTCACGCACACGCCGTGCAATTAATTGGGTAAATTGCGACCCAAAATCGAGGATTAAAATCTTGTTGTTTTTTATGTTCATCATTTTTTTCACCGTCATTCCTGCGAAGGCAGGAATCTCATTGGGTATCGAGTTTCTATTTAAAACTGTTAAGTAACACAGAGATTCGCAAAGTTACACAGAGTTTTTTATCGTAGTGGAGTCCCTTGTGGGCTCCTTTTAACTTTCAGCTTAGCAAGTTTTATTCAACAAGGCTCCCACAAGGGAAGCCACTACCATTTCTTTTGTAAGGTGGGTTTACCCACCAATTTTAATACTATTTATTTATCGAAACCTCTGAAACACTTCTTTAGTTCAAAGTTCTTTTTAACTTTAAATAACGCAGAGATTCGCAAAGAAATCGCAGAGTTACACAGGGTTTTTATAATACTCGTACGGGTAGTTGACTTCAGTAAACCTGTTAAAAGTGTTGGCTAAAGCCAACTACCCGTATGAGTTTCTTTTTTACTTTATCCAGTAAGGTGGGCTTGCCCACCTTACTGAATTATGACTCTGTAATTAAATAAACAAGAGCTTCACCGCATCCTTCCTTTAAATCTTGTTCCGACTGTTTTTTAAGTTCTTTAAACATACTATTTATTAATTTTTTCATATGGTTTTCAAATTCTATACCCTTTAATCCTACATCTTCTTTTGAAAGTTTTTTCCCATATTCAACTAATCTTTCATTTGTTTCATTCCATTTTTTTAACCCAATTTCAAAAGCATCACTTAATTCAGGGTATAGCTTATTACATACCTTAAAGATTCTCGGAGATGATATTGATTGGATATAAAATAAAACGGATTTTTTATCATATTCAGTATATTCTTTTGATTCAGCTGTACAAAAAACTAATATACTAATAATTATAAATATGTGTTTCATTAAATAAATCTCTATTTATGTTCGAGTTCTATAATTTGGCGCTTCCTTTGTTATATTAACATCATGCACATGGCTTTCTGCCATTCCTGCATTGGATATTTTAACCATTTCTGGTTGAGTTTTCATCGCCTGAATTGATTCACATCCGACATAGCCCATTGAGGCTTTTAAACCGCCCATTAATTGGTGTACTACCGGTGATAATGCACCTTTGAATGCGACACGCCCTTCTATTCCTTCAGGGACAAGTTTTTCATTATCAGTTACATCATCTTGGAAGTAGCGGTCTTTTGAGCCTAAATCCATTGCACCAAGTGAGCCCATGCCACGGTAAGATTTGTAGGTCCTGCCCTGATAAAGCTCAACTTCGCCTGGTGATTCGTCAGTACCAGCAAATAATCCACCTGCCATTATAACACTCGCTCCAGCGGCAATGGCTTTTGCGACATCACCTGAATAACGTATACCACCATCGGCAATGAGTGGAACGCCCGTTCCTTTAAGTGCTTGAGCAACATTATCAATAGCTGTGATTTGTGGAACCCCGACTCCTGCAACAATGCGTGTGGTGCATATTGAACCAGGACCAACTCCTACTTTGACGCAATCCGCACCAGCTTCAACCAAAGCAAGGGCAGCTGCTCCTGTGGTTATGTTGCCAGCAATAATTTGCACATCTTTAAAATTTTGTCTCACCCATTTGACTCTATCCAAAACACCTTGCGAATGCCCATGAGCGGTATCAACCACCAACACATCAACGCCAGCTTCAACTAAGGCTGCGCAACGTTTTTCTGTGTCACCACCTGCTCCAACAGCAGCTGCAACAATTAACTGTTCTTGCGCGTCTTTGACTGCGTTGGGGAATTCTTTGGATTTTTGCATGTCTTTAACTGTGATTAAGCCTTTAAGCTCAAAGTTATCATTAACGACTAAGACTTTCTCAATTCGATGGGTGTGTAATAACTGCTTAACAACTTCGCCTTCTTCACCTTCCTTTACGGTAACCAAATCCTCTTTGCG
The DNA here is from genome assembly GCA_027067055.1 of Lysobacterales bacterium. Classification (GTDB taxonomy): domain Bacteria; phylum Pseudomonadota; class Gammaproteobacteria; order Xanthomonadales; family Marinicellaceae; genus NORP309. Next base: position 51,358 of record JAMOMK010000032.1, read on the forward strand.
AGTCATAATATTATAAACAGGGTCAGTTAGCACCCTTTCAAAACGCATATCTCGACTAGTTACGATTCCTACCAAACCCGAATCATCGACAACAGGTACGCCTGAAATGCGATTTTTGCGGGTAATTTCAAGAACTTGAGCAATGCTTGTATCGGGTGTCACCGTGATAGGATCTTTAATTACTCCTGCTTCGTGCTTTTTAACTTTAGCCACTTCAATCGCTTGTTGCTCTATGCTTAAGTTTTTATGAATTACACCTATTCCACCCAATTGTGCCATAGCAATAGCTAGACGTGCTTCGGTTACGGTATCCATAGCAGCAGAAATCAAGGGAATATTTAGTTTGATTTTTTGTGTTAATTGAGTCGACAAATCGACATCTTTGGGTAAAATGTTTGAATAAGCTGGAACCAGCAAAACATCATCGAAAGTAAGGGCGTCAGAGATTATACGCATGATTTTTCTCCGAAAAAAGGGTTGAATTTAAAAAATTCGCCGCATTCTAACATAACAGAGCTGAAATAACAGAGATAATAAAACTGATGCACACAAATAACGGAAAAACACCTGAAAAAGCGTTAAATCCAAGCCAATTGAATCGTTTGGCAAAAAATAGTTTAGAAAACAGCATTGGCAGCATCTGGATTACTGGTGAGGTCACCAATGCAAGTGCCAACCAAAACCTGCATATTTATTTTGCTTTAAAAGATGCAAGTGCTTCGGTAAGTTGTGCCTTTTTCAAGAATGCTAACTTTGGCAATATTCGCCTAAAAAATGGAGACAACTTACTGGTTTATGGACAGGTTTCTTTATTCGAAAAAACAGGTAACTACCAAATTATCGTCAAAAGAGTCGAGAAATCAGGCACAGGTGATAGAGCCAAGGCCTTTGCCGAACTTAAAGTTCAACTCGAGGCCATGGGGTTTTTTAGCCAAGAGAAAAAGAAGCCTCTGCCCAAAATCATAAAATCACTGGCCATTGTCACCTCTCAAACATCTGCTGCCATTACTGACGTATTAAACGTTATTAAACGCCGTAATCCATTACTAAACATCACTATTTACCATGCCAGCGTACAAGGCGACAATGCTGTAGAAGAAATTATCGACGCCCTACTCACCGCAGACATTAACAAACATGATGTTATTTTACTGACTCGCGGTGGTGGATCAATTGATGATTTATGGACTTTTAACGATGTTTCTATTGCCCAAACTTTGTTTAATTTGGAAACACCTTGCGTTTCTGCAATTGGTCATGAACGAGATACGGCTATTTCAGATTTGGTTGCTGATAGTTTTGCCATCACACCAACAGCAGCAGCAGAAATGCTCACACCTGATATTAGTGAACTTAAAATTAAGCTAAAGCATAATTTACAATCCTTATATCATATTATTATTACCAAAATAAACAATAAATCACAGCTATTAGACAATTCTTTTCATCAACTAGAAAAGTCCCATCCACAAACAAAAATACAGTTAGAAAAGCAAAAACTTAGAAGCACCAATGAAAAACTGCAACAATTAACTATTCAATCTCTCCAATCAAAATCGAGCCAATTAAGCCTTGTCAGTATTTATTTTAAACATTATGATTTTAATCTCAATGAGCAAAACTCTAAACTTGATTACTTTAAAAATAACTTAACCCAAGCAGTTGAACAATCACTAACCCATAATAAATCACAATTAGATAATCTTATTCACTCTCTTAATACTTTAAGTCCATTATCAACATTATCAAGAGGTTATAGCATTACATTAAAGTATAATACCAATATAATTATTAATAACGAAAACCAGATTAAATCAGGCGACATAATCGAAACAAAACTTAAAGAAGGCAAAATTCTTTCTAAAATTATTTCATAGAAACAACACCAAAATAATAAAACATGCCAAAGATAAAACTAACAGCAGAACTCCAAACGATAAACCAATTTATTTTTGCTCTATCAAATATAGAGATAGGAATAATGGCTAAACCTCTGACTAAGTAGATGCCTGTTATGACTAACAGTACTGGTTTTAACAATGGTAACTTTACAACCAAACCAGCTCCAGAGAATGCATAAAATCCCCAACTAATCAAAACTGAAGCAATCAAAAATGTTAAGATTCCTGGTATCCATGAACCCTTTTCAGATAATCTTACTAACTTTTCACCTGCCCCAAAAAACTCATACCACTTAGCCCCTTTTACGATAATAAGCAAATGCAAAATACCAGCACATATACTTAAACAACCACCGATAATTAACCAATAATTCATATAAATTGCTCTCTTGTCATTTTCCCTATAAATACGGGTTTAAAATCTATTATCTCAAACTCACGTACATGTGACATATCACTCCACAATATCTGGTAACCTTTTGTAAACGAAAACATCTTCACTTTTCTTTTAAAAATACTCCCTTCTTCATCTTTTTCTTGGCGTAACTTTCCAATTTTTATAACCATTCTTATAGCTGGCGGTGTTTTAAACTGTCCTTTAAACAGTGATTTTAGCCAAAACCAGTTACCATCATTGACGAACATTAGTGTTGCCAATTGATTTTGCTTACTATTTTCAGGTATATTTTTGGTGAATTTCTCAAAAAATATACCCTTGTCTTTAGTTTTGATAATAACACTACCAATTGGTGTCACATGTGGAATACCCTCTTTACTTACTGTCGCAATCGAACAATAAGTTGATTGTGCGATTAATGGTTTTATTTTCTTATTAAATATTTCATCTGTTATTTTCATAATTGTTCCATCTCATTTTTTTAATGTTAAACAAACTCTCTTAATTATTTATTACATATTTCTCTGACATACCTTGAGGTATGTTAGTAAGCACTATAACATACTTTAAGGTATGCTGAGAAGTATTTAGTGAAACCTTAATACATCAGCAGCAAATAAAGCAGGTTTAACTAGCATTAGTATCAATTCAGTTTACAAAATAAAAAGCAGAATGAATTGTGACAACATAGAGAACGATAGTGCAAGTAAATACAAACAACAATAGACAAGCATGGTTAACATTAGGTTTAAGAACATTAGGTGAAGAAGGTTTAAGTTCATTAAAAATCAACGAACTTTGTTTAAAGCTAAACGTAACAAAAGGGTGTTTTTATCATTGGTTTAAATCAAAAGGCGACTATGAAGAGCAAATTTTAGGGTATTGGAAACATCGGTTTACACAGCAATTTATCAAACTGGCGGAACTCGGTGTTGATAATAAACAAAAACTGGCTCTTTTGTGCGAACAATGCATAAAATCCACCGTTAAAGGTAATCGTTTAGAAGTCGAGATTAATGCTTGGGCACAAAAAAATGATAAAGTTAAACGTTATGTACACAAGGTTTACAAACAACGTTACACTTATTTAATAAAATTGTTATCTGGAATTTATTCTGATGAAGATGAAATAAAAAAGCATGCATTAATTATATATTCATTAGTTGTTGGTATAGATTTTTTCTACAGAAAATTATCGCGCAAAGAACTTGAGTTGATTTTTTCTGAATATTTGTTTAAAAACTAATTCATCATTAGGTTTTAACTAAAATATCTAGAGTTCATTTTAGCCTTGTTGTAACATAACATTTTACAAAAACACATTTAAGAAATGCTTCATCGATTAAATAATATCAATCTCTATGCACCTGAAAATCACGGTATTTGTAATATCTTGATTGCTGCTGGGAAAATTATTGCAATTAGCAAAGAACCGATTGCAATTGATTTAAATTTATTAGCAAGTGATGAAGATTTTACAGGTAAAAAAGTTGTTCCAGGGATTATTGATGCCCACGCCCATATTACAGGTGGCGGTGGAGAAGCTGGTTTTAAAACCAAAGTCCCTGCTCTGAATTTATCCCAATACACAAAAGCTGGAGTGACAACGGTTATTGGCTTACTTGGAACAGACGACACAACACGTAACACCTCGTCAGTTATTGCTCAGGTTTATGCTTTGCGAGAAGAAGGTTTAAGTGCTTGGTGTTATACCGGCGGTTATCATATTCCTTTATCTACATTAACCGATAGTGTTCGTAAAGACATGGTGCATATTGAACCAATAATTGGTGTAGGTGAATTAGCTATTTCCGATCATCGTTCATCGCAGCCAACTTTTGATGAAATCGCTCGCATTGCAGGTGATGTACACGTGGCTGGAATCATGACAGGTAAGGCTGGTATTGTACACTTTCATCTAGGTGATGGTTCACGCAAACTAGACTTGATTGAAAAATTATTAGATGAAACCGAAATACCTGCTCGCGTGTTAAATCCAACACATTGCAACCGCAATATTCCTTTATTTGAACAAGCCTGTGAATTAACAAAACGTGGAATCACTATTGATGTGACTGCTTTTCCTCCTACAGATAGTGTAGAAGAATATTCCGCTGCAGAATCATTTAGACGTTATATGAAAGGTAAATTTGACAAAGAAAAATTTACTATTTCATCCGACGGCGGCGGTTGTTTACCACATTTTGATGAACAAGGGGAATTATTATATTTGGACTATGGTCGTTGCACATTGTTAAGCGATACACTCAAAGAATTATTAGATGAAGGCTATAAACTTGAAGAAGTTATAGCTGTATTTACCAGTAATGTGGCAAAATTATTGCGTCTAAACAACAAAGGAAAACTTGAGGTTGGCAAAGATGCCGATTTAATTATTTTGGATGATGATAACAAAATAGAATCCGTGATGGCATTAGGTCAATGGCATCAAAAAAATTATAAAACTATTCGATTTGGTGGTTTTGAGGTTTGAAAAAAACAAAGTAGTGGCTTCCCTTGTGGGAGCCTTACTAATCGGAAGCTCATAAGTTAAGACATATAAGGAGCCCACAAGGGACTCCACTACAAATGAGCTTTAAAGAACAATGAGTTTAATGTAAAAAACTTCGTGTACCTCTGTGAAACCTCTGCGAACCTCGTGTTCCTTAGCAATCATCAGAAAAAACGACAAACAGAATAACAAAAGAGGAAAATATATGTGCCCAGCAGAAGCTGTTGAAGACGTAGACCGTGGTTGGATTATCCCAATTGGCGGTGCTGAAGACAAAGAAAACGATATGACAATTCTAAAACGATTTTGGGAGTTGTCAGGTGGTGAAAAAGCCAAAATTTTAATTATACCAACTGCTTCACAACTCGAAGATACTGGACCACGTTACGTAGAAATTTTTGAACGTCTTGGTGGTAAAGCTATGTATATTCGCGTTGATGAGCGTGAAGATTGTTTTAAAGAACGCATTCAAGGCAAACTCAAACGTGCTACTGGTATTTTTATCACGGGTGGTAATCAATTGCGTTTATCAACTATTCTTGGTGGAACACCTGTTGCTAAACTCATCCGTTCACTTAATGCAAATGGCATACACGTCGCAGGTACATCCGCTGGAGCTGCTATTGTCACAGAACACATGATAGCAGGTGGGAAAGCCGGACCAACACCAACAGAAGACGGTGCAACAATGGCTCCAGGGCTTGGGTTAACCAATAAGCTCATTGTCGATCAACACTTTCGTCAACGCGATAGAATAGGACGATTAATGACAGCCCTATCCTACAACCCTTTTATATCGGGTATCGGTATTGACGAAGATACAGCTGCTTTTATCGACCCTCAAGGAATATTTGAAGTAGTTGGAGCAGGATCAATAACTGTGGTAGATCCTGCAGGATTAACCCATTCATCCATGCACGATGCACGTCACCGAGAAAACTTAACCTTAATTGGCATGACAGTCCATGTTTTAAGTGAAGGGGCAAAATACAACATTAATACACGGGAAGCATTTGAAGAGTAAATTTGAAAATGTAATATTTTTGCCTTTGGCACGAATGATGAAAAGAAGAGAGAGTAAATAACCATGAAAATACTAGCAACCAATGTTTATGTTGGACCAAACTTATATGCACACTTCCCTGTTATCAGGCAACAATTAGATTTAGGTATCTTAGAAGAGTGGCCATCGGCTAAAATTGGTAATGGCTTTATTGATAAATTAATTAAGGCATTACCTGGACTTCAAGAGCATGGTTGTTCATACGGTGTTGAGGGTGGATTTATTCGCCGTTTACGTGAAGACGGCGGTACATGGATGGGACATATTTTAGAACACGCAACTCTAGAACTACAAAACATGGCAGGTTCTGATGTATCCTTTGGTAAAACACGTTCTATTGATGGAGAGACAGGTTGTTATGACATGGTTTTCCAATACAAACAACGTGATGTCGGTCTTGAAGCTGCTCGCATTGCCCGCCAACTGCTCTACTCTTTAATGCCTAATGAATTACAATCACAATTGCAGGATTTTATTGATAATGACTTTGATTTTGAGGATGAAAAAACCTCTTTCATCCGTTTTGCTCAACGCAAAGAACTTGGTCCTTCTACAGCCTCTATTGTCAAAGCTGCTGAAGAACGTGGCATTCCATGGTTACGTTTAAACGAATATTCATTGGTGCAATTTGGTCATGGTAAATTTCAACAACGCATTCAAGCCACTATCACTTCAAAAACCACTCATATTGCGGTAGAAATTTCATGCGATAAAGAAGACACACATAAATTACTCAAAGATTTAGGTCTACCTCTGCCGCGTCAAGAACTGGTGTATTCAGAGCGACAAGCGGTTCGCATGGCACGTCGCATGGGTTACCCCGTTGTGGTAAAACCCTTAGATGGCAATCATGGACGCGGCATTACCATTGACATTAACGAAGACAATGAAATTGAATCTGCTTTTAAATTTGCCCGAGAAAAAGGCAACTCCAGAGCCATTTTGATTGAATCAATGATTACTGGTTATGACCACAGAATGTTAGTGGTTAATGGGGAGTTAGTTGCTGTTGCCAAGCGTGTACCCGGTCATGTTGTCGGTGATGGCAAAAACACCATTGAACAATTGGTTGAAATCGTCAACTCAGATCCAAGACGGGGTGTTGGACACGAAAAAGTCTTAACCAATCTCGAATTTGATAGACAGGCTAAATTACTCATCGAACAAGCAGGTTATACACAAGACACAGTCTTACCCGAAGGTGAAACTTTCTATTTGCGTTCAACAGCCAATCTATCTACAGGTGGAACAGCCATTGATGTCACCGACGAAGTCCATCCTGATAACCGTGCCATGGCAGAACGAGCCGTATTGGCTGTTGGTTTGGATGTGGGTGGAGTGGATTTTTTAACTGATGATATATCCCAATCTTACAAAGATATTGGTGGGGGCATTTGTGAAGTCAATGCCGCACCAGGCTTTAGAATGCACGTAGCACCATCCGAAGGAAAGCCACGAGATGTCGCAGGTAAAGTTATGGATATGCTATTCCCAGAAGGCACACCAAGTCGAATCCCCATTGCTGCCATTACAGGAACAAATGGCAAAACAACCACAGCACGCATGCTTTCACACATATTAAAAAGCTGTGGTCATATAGTTGGTAATACCGCAACTGAAGGTGTTTATATTGATGGACGACTCACCGTAAAAGGTGACATGACTGGTCCAATGGCATCACACATAGTTTTGCGTGACCCAACAGTCGATATCGCCGTGTTAGAAACAGCTCGTGGTGGTATTGTCCGTGCAGGTTTAGGATATACTTCAACCAACGTATCAGCGTGTTTAAATATTTCATCAGATCATTTAGGCATTAAAGGAATCAATACATTGGAACAATTAGCAGAAGCCAAGCGTGTGGTTGTAGAAGTCGCAAAAGATGTTGCCGTTCTCAATGCTGATGACCAATTATGTTTAGAAATGGCTGACCATACCCAAGCAGAAAAAGTCTGTTATGTCACCATGAACCCAGGGCATTTGTTGGTTAAAGAGCACATCAAGCACGGTGGCATGGCATTTGTGCTAGAACAAGGTATAAATGGCGATATGATTACCATTTATGATAATGGTGCGCATATGCCACTTTTATGGACACATTTAATCCCAGCCACCATCGAAGGTAAAGCCACTCACAATGTGCAAAATGCCATGTTTGCCGCTGCCCTTGCCTATTCAATGAACAAAGATTTGGATGAAATTCGTCATGGTTTACGTACCTTCGATGCGACTTTCTTCCAAGCACCAGGGCGCATGAATCAATACGATGAACACCCCTATAAAGTTATATTGGACTATGGTCATAACCAAGCAGCAATCAAAGCAGTTTGCCAAACCATTGACCGTTTTGAAGTCCATGGAGAAAAAACAGTCGTACTCGCAGCACCTGGCGATAGACGCGATGAAGACATCAAGGCCATTGCAGCCGAAGCCGCTGGACATTTTGATAATTACATCGTCAAAGCCGATGATAACCGTCGAGGACGAGATGATCGAGAGGTGCCATTGATGTTGCAACAACAGTTATTAGATTCAGGTATTGCAGAAGATAAAATTCAGATAGTCTCTGATGAATCACAAGCTGTGGAATATGCATTAACAAATGCAAAAGAAAATGACTTAGTCTTGATATTTGGAGACAACATTACCCGATGCTGGAAACAAATCATCCACTTTAACCCAGAAAATCAAAAGTCTAACGTGAAAACAACCGACAATATTGTATCCAATGTTATTGTAGAAAGTGAAAACAATGATTTAGACTCAATGCAGCTAATTAAAGATGATAGAGGTGTTAGATTAGCGCGTATTGAAGAAGATGGGGATTAGGAGTCAGGTTTTAGGTGACAGGTTGTAGGAATCAGGTGACAAGAAAAAAGGTAATATGAAAATAAAATTTTGTAATTATTGTGGTGGTGATGTGGAATATAAAATTCCAGCTTCGGATGACCATGAACGGGCTATTTGTACTGAATGCAAAGCCATTCACTACCAGAACCCTAAGATTATTACTGGAGTAATTATTGAACACGAAGGAAAGATACTATTAGCTAAACGCGCAATCGAACCGCGTTATGGCACATGGACAATACCAGCAGGCTTTATGGAGCTAGATGAAACAGTGCAAGCAGGTGCAGTTCGCGAGTGTTTTGAAGAAACCGAAGCCATGCTTAAAAATGTCAAGCTTTTTGGTGTGTATAATACCATTACAAACTCTCAAGTTTATACCATATTTCGAGCACAACTCGATGGAGAGCATTTCAAAGCAACCACTGAAAGTTTAGATGTACAACTATTTAACCATGAGGATATTCCATGGGATAATATTGCATTTCCCTGTGTCGAATCGGCTCTGAAACGTTTTGTCAAAGAAATGCAAACGGAGTTCTTCACCATTGCCTTAGAGGATATTCACGAAGATTTTGAAGGCTCTCGAAAAGAGGGTTATTTTGATAGTTAAAACCAAAGTACAGTAATTAAGAGACCTTTGAGGTATATGCATAACTATGGGCGAATGGGATGGAGATGCACATTGAGCTAGTTTTTTCTCTAAAAATTGAATCTATAGTCATTCTATAGTTTGGTTTTTAGAGGAAAAAATAGCCAATGTGGGCTACATTCCCACCGTTTTTAGTTATGCATATACCTCCTTTGCATAAAAAAACCCATAAGTTATAAAAAGGTCTCTTAAAAGATAAAGCGTGTATGTGCTGTTTTCTTATTAATTGAATCTAGTATAAAGTTATTTCGTCCTCCGTTTACTATCCATATTTGAGTTTTTGCACGCGAACATATCTCAGCGGCTTGTATCTTTGAGGTCATACCACCTGTACCAAGTCCATTGTTTGTATTTTCATCAATGTATTGGTCACAAATACTTATATCATTAATCTCAGGTATCAATTGTGCATCAGCATACTTTTGTGGATTTTTATTAAACAAGCCATCAATATCGGAGGCAAGCATGAGTAAATCGGCTTTGAGTAAGTTGGCTACATAGGCCGACAACTTATCATTGTCGCCAAAAACTAATTCATCAATAGCGATGGTGTCATTCTCATTAATGATGGGAATAAAATCATTTTCGAATAAATCATTAAGTGTATTTAAAATATTATCTTGCGCTTCTTTATTGTCAAAGTCTCTGTAAGTGACTAAACATTGTGCTATTGGCAAACCAAAATCACGAAATATTTCATTATAAATTTGCATTAAAATAGGTTGACCAATTGCTGCAAGTGCTTGTTTTGATTCTGATTTTTTCCACTTATTAACTGCAATAAAGTGCTTAGCTGTGGCAATAGCCCCAGATGAGACAATAGCTACATTAAAGTCCTGACGAAACACTACAATTTGACGGGCTATATCTTCAATTTTACCACGTGATATACGGTTAGACCCAGCAGTTAATGTTGATGAGCCAATTTTAAGTATTAAGGTTTTTTTCATAAATTACCCACGAACATTGCCATTACCTGATATAAACCACTTGTTTGTAACCAATTCATTAAGCCCAACAGGTCCACGGAAGTGCAACTTTTGGGTACTAATGGCAATCTCTGCACCCAAACCAAATTCACCACCATCAGTGTAACGAGTGGATGCATTGTGATAAACTGCAGCGCAATCAACTGTGTGTTGAAATTGTTGTGCATTTATTTTATCGTGAGTCACAATAACAGCCGAATGCCCACCTGAATACTGGTTAATTCCAACAATAGCTTGTTCCATACTATCAACTTGAGCCAATAAGATTTTACTGGCTAAAAATTCTTCATAAAAAACCTCATTGTTTTTAATCGATTCTATACTATTATCCAAAGCCGCTATAGCATCATCAGCCACTATTTCTATTTGTTTGTTTTGCAAGGACTCAATAAGTTTTTTTAACTTATCAACACCATGCGATTGATGAATATAAACTTTATCCAAGGCATTACAGACACTAATTCGCGTTTTTCCATCAAGAATTATCTTGATAGCCATATCAAAATCAGCACTCTCATCAATATACATAAAGTTATTACCACGCCCTGAAATTATCATAGGAATGTCAGTATTTTCACGGATAGAATTGATTAATTGCTCACCTCCTCGCGGAATTATAATGTCAATTTTTGTCTTTCTGCTTTGAATGAGTTCTTGCGTTTGTTTTCGGTCATAATCAAGATATTTTACAAAATTCTTATCTTGCCCATTTTTTTCTAAGGCTTGTTGCCACAAGTTGGTTAACACTAAGTTACTATTTCGTGCTTCTTTACCACCCTTTAGCAAAATTTTATTCCCTGCTTTAAATGCCGTTATGGCAGCTTCTATGGTGACATCGGGTCGAGATTCGTAAATAATTAATATCGTTCCAAATGGTACAACACGATTTTCAATCAATAAATCAGTCTCCTTTTGGTGACTATACAATACCTGACCTTCAGGGTCGCTCATTTGTTTGACTTTTAATACTGATAGTTGCATACCCTTTATTTTGGCATTATTTACCTTGAGACGATCGTAAAGTGCTTCATCGTCTTGTGAGCAGCAGGCTAAATCTTTTTGGTTCGCCGTTAAAATTGCATCGGTATTTAGAATAATTAACTCTGATAAATCTTGTAGAACTTTATTCTTTATTTCAGTAATCATGTGTCTATTTAGTTTGTTATCACATTAAATTCTCTATCCTACAACAATTTTAATAATTTTCTATAAATTTTAAGCTTATGTTACAATCTGCTTGAAATTTATTTAAAAATAGTTATATTAGCATCTTCTAATATAACACTCACAAGAGTATGCTATGAAAACACTAACACTATTAGTTTTAACACTAGTTCAAACAACATCTTTTGCTCAATGGTACCAAACTAAAATTGAGATTATTGATAGTTACAGACAACTTAATGGTGAAGTCGAGGCAGTAAATAAAGCCACGGTATCAGCACAAACTGCAGGACGTGTAGAAAAATTACATTATGATGTGGATGACTTTGTTGCCAAAGGCTCAGTAATTGTAGAGTTTACCAATACAGAACAAAAAGCCGCATTAAACCAAGCTCTATCAAATGCCAAGGCAGCTAAAATCGCCTTTCAACAGGCCGTTACTGATTATGAACGCGTTAAAGATATTTTTGCTAAAAAATTGGTTGCTAAAAGCCAGTTAGACCAAGCATTGTCAAATAAGAATTCTTTACAAGCCCGATATAAAGCAGCACAATCTGCGGTTGTCTCTGCTCAAAAACAGCAAGAATACACCATTATTCGAGCTCCTTATGATGGCATTGTTACCAAACGATTCGTAGAGCAAGGCGAAGTAGTTAATCCTGGCACTCCGATTATGGAAGGTTTAAGTTTAAACAAATTACGTGTTGTTACTTACATACCCGAAAAAATAATTAATCAAGCCAAAGCAAATCCGCAAGCTAAAGTTATCATAAATGGTAAGCAGTTCAACCCAAAAAACATTACCGTATTCCCTTATGCTGACCGAATGTCTCGCACGTTCAAAACACGTATCGATTTAGAGACTGGTGATACCTCCCTATTTCCTGGTATGACGGTTAAAGTCGCATTTAAAGTAGGTGAAAAAGCAGCTATCGTAATTCCACATAATGCAGTTATTCACCGCAGTGAACTCACCATGGTTTATGTTAAAAGTGGTGAAAATCAATTATTACGCCATATAAAATTAGGAACAAGCCACGGTGATAATATTGAAGTTATTTCAGGATTGTCAGAAAATGAGGAAATCTTAATCAACCCACTATCACAAAAAACAGGGGGCTAATCATGAAATTTTCAATTTCAGGAAGATTAGCTGATAAATTTCAGAACAATCCAATAACGCCTTTGATAGCTTTAGTTGCTGTTTTATTAGGTGTATTTGCTATTTTCATCACCCCACGCGAGGAAGAGCCTCAAATTGATGTAACATTTGCCAATGTCTATATCGCTTTGCCAGGAGCCAGTGCTAAAGAGGTAGAGAATTTAATTTCTTATCCCGCTGAGCAAGTTTTGGACTCTATTGAAAACATCAAGCATGTCTACTCTGTTTCTCGACCAGGCCTGTCAATTGTTAGCGTACAATTTAAAGTGGGTGTCAAAAGAAAGGATGCTATTGTTGCTCTTTACAATGAAATTCAGTCCAATAGTGACTGGCTACCCTATTCACTTGGTGCATCTCAACCCTTAATCAAACCTATGGGCATTGATGATGTACCTATTGTAACGGCAACCTTATGGAGTGAAAACCCTGACAAAGGAAGCTACGAACTACAACAAGTGGCTCATGCACTTGAAGCGGAAATCAAACGTATTCCAAATACAAGAATTGTCGAAACAACCGGTGGACCAAATCATGTTGTACATATTGTATTAAACCCTGAAGATTTATCTGCTTATAATTTAGACTTTAACGCTATAGAAAATGCCTTAAAAATGAATAATATAGCAACTCATTCTGGCTTCATTACCCAAAATAATAAAACCTCCCCTGTTGAAACAGGTGCATTACTTGCCAACGTAGATGATATTAAAGAACTCGTTGTTGCCGTACGCAATGGCTTACCTGTTTACTTAACCGATATTGCTACAATTACCGATGGTCCTGACACACCAGAAACTTACGTATGGATGACAGCTGGACAAGCGTGGAAAGGTGACAAACACCCTGATTTTACTCCAGCAGTTACCATAGCCGTTGGTAAAAAAGCAGGCACCAATGCTGTAGATATAGCCAATGCTGTCATCAATGCAGGAGAACAACTCAAAGCCAGCCATATTCCTGCGGATGTACACGTAGAAATCACCCGAAATTACGGTGCAACCGCAGATGCTAAGGCTAAAAAACTCATGACCAAACTAGTTTTTGCCACTGCTTCTGTAGTGTTGTTAATTATGTTCTTCTTAGGATGGAAAGAAGCCATCGTTGTTGGGCTAGCTGTTTCTATAACCTTAGCGGTAACATTGTTTGCCTCATGGGCATATGGGTTTACCTTAAATCGAGTATCTCTATTTGCTCTGATTTTCTCTATCGGTATTTTGGTTGATGATGCAGTAGTAATTGTAGAAAACATTCACCGTCATTTAAGCCAAGGCAAGAAAAAACTATCCGAAATTATCCCAATTGCAGTTGATGAAGTTGGCGGACCAACAATATTGGCAACATTTACCGTGATAGCAGCCTTAATGCCAATGGCGTTTGTCACTGGATTGATGGGACCTTATATGAGCCCTATTCCAATCAATGCCTCTATGGGAATGCTACTGTCATTAATCATTGCATTGATTGTCACGCCTTGGTTATTTAGAAAAATTATTGGTGATAAGATTCACCACAGTGAAGGAAATGCTGATAAAAAAAGTATTTTCAACAAACTTATGACACCTTTTTTAGGCAACAACAAAAAAGGTAAACTAAATCGTTATTTACTAGTTGGTGGCGTGGTGTTTTTAATGTTTATCTCGGTCATGTTAGTACCAAGTCAAAATGTTATTTTAAAAATGCTACCATTTGACAACAAATCAGAAATTCAAATTGTAATCGATAGCAAAGAAGGCACAACATTAGAAACCACCAATCAAATCATGATTGAAATCAGCCAATACCTCAAAAGTATTCCTGAAATCGAACACATGGTGGCTTATGCAGGAACAGCCTCGCCAATAAATTTTAATGGTTTGGTTCGTCAATATTTCCTTAGACAAGACCCAAACATGGGCGATATACAAATCACCTTGGTGGATAAACACGACCGCAAACGAAAATCACATGAAGTGGCTGTCGCAATTCGTGATAAAATTACCGCTATTGCCAACAAACACAATGCCTTAGCCAAAATCATTGAAGTACCACCAGGCCCCCCAGTACAGTCTCCATTGGTTGCAGAAATTTATGGGCAAACCGATGAAGCACGAAAACAAACCGCTTTAGCTGTTGAAAAAGCTTTTTATAAAGCCGATGGAATTGTCGATATTGATACCTCAATAGAAAGCTCTGCTCCACGCCAAATCATTGTTATTGATAGAGCCAAAGCCAGTCAACTAGGTATTTCTCAAGCACAAATTGCTAAAACTATTCAAACCGCATTAAGTGGAAATGATATCAGTTACCTGCATAACCCCAATAACAAATACAGTGTTCCTATTCGCATGGAAATCCCTGCCAACCGGCAAAATGATTGGCAAACTATTTTAAACATTCCTATTCAAACTATAAATGGTGGACGTGTTATTTTGGATGAAGTAGTTGACATTCAACAAGCTGACTGGCAACAAACCATTTACCACAAAGACTTATTGCCTGTTACTTTTGTTACTGCCGACATGTCAGGCTTCCAAGACTCACCACTTTATGGCATGTTTGAATTAGTAGACATCATAGAAGAAGATGGCAAAGTAGAACAACTATTTATCAACCCACCACAATTTGTCACCAAACCCAGTCTAAAATGGGATGGTGAATGGCAAATCACCTATGAAACCTTCCGCGATATGGGTATTGCTTACGGCATAGGATTAATTTTGATTTACCTATTGATTGTTGCACAGTTCAGCTCCTACTTCGTACCATTGATTATCATGGCACCAATTCCACTTACTATTATCGGTGTTATGCCAGGTCACTGGGTAGCAGGAGCACAATTTACAGCCACCTCTATGATTGGCATGATAGCCTTAGCCGGAATTATTGTACGGAACTCTATTCTGTTGGTTGACTTCATTAAAATTCAAGTCACTGCTGGCACACCTTTGCGTGAAGCAGTAATTAATTCAGCAAAAGTTCGTGCCAAACCAATTATATTAACAGGCGTTGCTGCCATGATGGGTGCATTCTTTATCCTAGATGATCCCATATTTAACGGCTTAGCAGTATCATTAATCAGTGGCATACTGGTTTCAACTGCTTTGACATTGATATTGATACCCGTCTTATACTTTTGGTATCTATCGCGATTTCCGATTAAGAGTTGATTACTAAAATGTATTGAGCTATTTCACATAGAACCGAAACTTTATAGCGAGCCGATATTACCAAAGGTTTCTAAGCTGCGTTTGCGGCAGTTAATTGAGCCTGATTTACCTGCTGATGGTAATTATTTTTCTAAGCTGCTTGCGGCAGTGAATACCTCACATGAGCCTAATTGTTACCAACAATGCAAAAATGAGCCACATCAACAGTTGAAAAGTGAGCCAGTTATATAACAATGGTACTTTTTAATTAAAGTGCCTATGATTACAACTGAAGAACTCATGAAAATAAAGATATTATATAAACAAGTTTCAATCCACGCGCTCGTGAAGAGCGCGACTTGAATAAATGAACTGCTTGTTTCTTGATAAATTGTTTCAATCCACGCGCTCGTGAAGAGCGCGACCAATTACAAGGAACGAAGAAAATTCAGCTGGTTATGTTTCAATCCACGCGCTCGTGAAGAGCGCGACCTGAAAAGGAGGGGACAGATGATCAAACGATTAAAGTTTCAATCCACGCGCTCGTGAAGAGCGCGACTGGAATATGTCATGACTGCATCACCCGAATGGTTTGTTTCAATCCACGCGCTCGTGAAGA
This sequence comes from Lysobacterales bacterium, assembly GCA_027067055.1. Lineage (GTDB taxonomy): Bacteria > Pseudomonadota > Gammaproteobacteria > Xanthomonadales > Marinicellaceae > NORP309. Next base: position 67,789 of record JAMOMK010000032.1, read on the forward strand.
GCGCGACTTATAGCCTACCTATACACCAAGCCAGATGGATGGTTTCAATCCACGCGCTCGTGAAGAGCGCGACATTGCAAGTCCGACATCTTTTGGACTGGGTTGAGTTTCAATCCACGCGCTCGTGAAGAGCGCGACTGAGATATAAAAGCATCAATCTTGATTATAATATTAGTTTCAATCCACGCGCTCGTGAAGAGCGCGACTTTAAAATCCATGCAGGCGGTGCGTAATTTTGGTGTTTCAATCCACGCGCTCGTGAAGAGCGCGACAATAAAGGTTGCACCATCTTTTGATTTTATTGGAGTTTCAATCCACGCGCTCGTGAAGAGCGCGACCCTGCAACTGTTCCTGCTAATGCTGGATTGTCATGTTTCAATCCACGCGCTCGTGAAGAGCGCGACAAAGCTCCTATTTTATTTTAGATAATCTTTTAGAGTTTCAATCCACGCGCTCGTGAAGAGCGCGACAATCAAGCAAGGCATTGACAGCTTGTCAAATCGTGTTTCAATCCACGCGCTCGTGAAGAGCGCGACTAAGTGCAATAGTTAAAGTCAACTTTGCATGGTGGGTTTCAATCCACGCGCTCGTGAAGAGCGCGACTTAGATAAGTTTAAGCCTTTGTTTTCGGGCAAGGTTTCAATCCACGCGCTCGTGAAGAGCGCGACAGACTTTATATGTACTTACAAGCCTAAATCGGAAATGTTTCAATCCACGCGCTCGTGAAGAGCGCGACCTAGCAACTAATCACAACAATGGAGAATAATTATGTTTCAATCCACGCGCTCGTGAAGAGCGCGACACAGTATTAATCCCAGCGGTGTTCATAATACCTAGTTTCAATCCACGCGCTCGTGAAGAGCGCGACGAAAACTGGAGCTTTGACGATGAGTAAACTATTGCAGTTTCAATCCACGCGCTCGTGAAGAGCGCGACATGGAGTCCAAGTAATCACGAACTATAGATACTCAGTTTCAATCCACGCGCTCGTGAAGAGCGCGACTTACACAATTTGTAGAGTTGCAGCCATTGGTGCAGTTTCAATCCACGCGCTCGTGAAGAGCGCGACGCTAGGCATAACTAAAACCATTAATGATGCGTTTAGTTTCAATCCACGCGCTCGTGAAGAGCGCGACTTTTAATTAAAAGTAAAAATAACTTTAAATTAAGGTTTCAATCCACGCGCTCGTGAAGAGCGCGACACAGGTTCAGGGCTGTATGTGGGTTACTGGTCGCGTTTCAATCCACGCGCTCGTGAAGAGCGCGACAGAATTGTTGCGCGGTTATGCTAGATGTATCTTAGTTTCAATCCACGCGCTCGTGAAGAGCGCGACAAAGTTTTAATCACGGTGATGATATAAATAAACTTGTTTCAATCCACGCGCTCGTGAAGAGCGCGACTTCCGTGGTAAACTAAATAGAGTGATTTCTTGTGATGTTTCAATCCACGCGCTCGTGAAGAGCGCGACCCATAGTAATTAATAACACATCAGGGATGATGTGTTTCAATCCACGCGCTCGTGAAGAGCGCGACATTATGATGGAAATTTAATAATTCGTCATTTTAGAGTTTCAATCCACGCGCTCGTGAAGAGCGCGACTTTGATTATAGCGTGTACGTACACGCTTTTCAAGTTTCAATCCACGCGCTCGTGAAGAGCGCGACTTTTATTTTATTTAAAAGCTCCACTTCAAAACGTTGTTTCAATCCACGCGCTCGTGAAGAGCGCGACTGCTCAATCATAACTTATTGATATATAATAGGCAATAACGATTTTTCCGCTAACCTATAATAATAAAATCAAAAATAATTAATCTAAATTGACAGGTTTACGAATTTCTTTTAAATTCAAATTGTTAATGAGCCGCTAACCTAAGGAGTTTTCGTGAGTGCTTTAGGGTAGCGATTGTAATTTTTTACAATATTAAAGGATCTTTATCTACATCCAACACCTTCTTAGCACCGTGATGTTCTACATTATTTCGTCCTTTCTTTCCTAGGTGATAAAAACGCAAGCTATCAGTTTCTGGTTGATAAATATCTAACAATTTATTTTTAAGCTGTAAATATTTAGCTGGTTCTATCTCACATTCAAAGACTGAGTTTTGTACTCGCACACCATAATCTAAGCATGTTTTGGCAATTTGCCTGAGTCTTTTTGCGCCACCATCAACAATAACACTCACATCATAGGTAATAAGTATAAGCATTTTATTTCACCAAAAAAGGAGGGTAATATTTGGTATCTCCTCTTAAGTGCCTTGCTAACAATAAAGCTTGTACATGTGGCAACATACCAATTGGTACTTTTTCATTAAGATATGGATGCATAATTTCCACCTGTTTTCTTTCTTGCCATGCAGTTAAAAAGACTTTTCGCCCTTTGTCGGTTAATCGAACCGCACCGCTACTTTGTACATCAAAATCTTTTTTATTGAGTTGCTTTCTATTCAGTAGTGTCAAAACAAACCTATCTGCCCACCATGAGCGAAACTCTTCCAATAAATCTAAAGACAATGATTGCCGCCCTGGGCGGTCTTGGTGTAAAAAACCAACATAAGAATCTATGCCTACACCTTGCAATGCTGAACTGCACTCATGCGTTATTAATGTATAGGCAAATGATAACAGTGCATTGACTTCATCGGTTGCTGGCCTGCGGTTTCTTGTTTTGAAAGTGAAATCATCATTACGTAATAAATCATTGAATACAGCAAAATAGGTGCTGGCTGCATCGCCTTCAACGCCTAGAATATCAGGGATTGCTTGCTTGGCTTTAATCTGTCTTAGATTGACTGCTAATTTTTTTATAGCTAGTTCTATCGTTTCACTTTTACCATGATTTCTTAACTCTCGCATCAATACTGAACGTGAATTTGCTATTTTGGCCGCTATGATTAATTTGGCAATTGATACAGATTTTTCAGTATCATCTGCCCAACGATATTGGGTACGCCGTAAAACAACATTACCAGTTTGTTTGCCCTGAACTCGGGCTAAAAACTTACCATATTGGGTGTAAAAAGCCAATCCCACGCCGTTTTCACCACAATGCCCCATTAAAAAAGGTGAAATAGAAACATTACCAAAACAGAAAATATTAGAAATATTGATAATAGGGAATTGACCAATTTTTTCTTTGCCATTTTTAATGACTATAGTTTCTCGCTCTTTATGCAAATAGGTTTCTTGTTTGGTTATATATAGTGTGTTGAGCATTTTTTTCATGGGATGTCCTCAAATAGGCTATTGATGTATTTTTCTGAATTATCGGTTCTCATCACATCTGGTTCACATAGATCATTAAGAGAGCAAGCTTTACATCTACTTTTTATTGGTGTTGGTGCTGGAGTAAATGAGTTAGCTAAAATCTCATGAGATTTTTGGATGAAGTCAATGGTTTTAGTACGTAAGTCATTATCCATCTCAACTACTAATCGTCGCCTAGTTGCCCAATAAAATAATGCGGCTTGTTGTATTTGTGTGTCTTTCATTTCTTCAATACACAATACTTGAGCACACAATTGCACCTTGTCCCAATCTTCCTTTTTTGGTTTGCCACGTTTGTATTCAACAGGATAATACTTGATTGGCTTGCCATCTTGTAAATGAATTTCCAACAAATCCATTTTGCCTGTTAACTTATACTTTTCAGATTTTAAAGATACGCTACGTTCAAATCGCATATCCTTTCGGGTTTCTGATTCTTTGCTATCAACCCGCTCATGCAACAATTGCCCATGAGCGGTAAAATAGTTTTCTTCCCAAGCTTGTTCAACATGTATTAGTGCGAATTGTCGTGGACAATAGGCGTAATGCTGTAGGGCTGATATGTAGAGGTAGCGGTCGTCAAGCATTTTATCAACCAATTTTTCTGATTAGATTAACACCATCAGGCATTGAGTTATCAATACTGACCTCATAATCATTAAAACTACGTGCGACATCAACCTCGTCTTTGCGTTGAACCTTGATTTTATCAAACAAATCTGTGGCTGAGGCGTTACCAAGCATTGAATCATGTTTAAAAATATACAAACCTCTGGCACTCATTTCACCACGACTAGCAGAACGATCATGGTCAAACATTTGTTGTAGTGATTGCCAAAATAATTCTAAGTCATCTTCTTTGAAACCAGTTTGTTGGGCTAAATGTGCTGACACAAAACCGTGACAGCGGTAGAGACCATATGGTACGGTGAATTTTCTACCCATTGTTCGATTTTGACCGTCTTGGCTTTCTGCTTCTTTTTCAGTTGTAACAGCCATTCGGGTAATACTGTGTTCGGATGCAATAATTGGGTCAACTGAACGTGAAAATGTTAATTGAACAGGGCCACGCACTTGTCCTGCATTTTTACCTGTACTCATTACTGCTCCAAATGTACGTACATCGTAATAATTTTCACACATCCATTGCCTAGCTGCTTCAATTTTATCCCCCTTGGTTTTTTCTTTTACAGAGTCTTGCTCATGTGACGCATCTATCATATTATTCAGGACACCTTTTTCTTTAATAAATATCTTTTTATTGGTATCGGTTTGTGTCATTTGGATAAAATTTCTGACTTTTCTTTTTAAACATACATCTGTGACTAAACCCATACCAGTCTCAGCATCCATACGTGGTAAATTACCAGCATCTGGATCGCCGTTAGGGTTGCCGTCTTTTACATCGAATAATAATACAAATTCATAACGATTATTTAAGTTCATTTTTCTTCTCCTTCTTTAGTTTTTTTAGTGTAAAAATCTTGTTTTTGGTGATAGTAACCAATAGCAAAAAGCCCTTGATTTTCTAGGTTCAAGTGCGATGGAAATTCAGGGATTTGAGAGAATATTTCACCAATTCTCTTTTCTGTATTTATTTTCCAACTTTGTTCTTTTAGTTTTTTAAGGTGATGTTTTGATAATCTCATTAATGTACCAAATACAGATTTTGGTGTACAACTGGCACTACTGTAATATCTATCACCTATTGTGGCATTAATTCCTGGGTGTGAGTCTTGTTGTAATTTCTCAAGAACTGCAAATAATCTCCCAAGACTATAACCAATGCGTTTTTCTTCTTTATTTAAAGACATAGTTAATTTCCTCTGGTTGGGTTTCTGAATTTGATTTTTTCTGTTTATACAGGCTTTAATTGTACAGGCTCGGTAATAATCTACTTTTCCGAGTTCTGCCTTGATTCTTCTCAATGTAGCTTGTAAAAACGTATCAGGTAACATTGTATTTGTTAAAATAGCACGAACAACACTTGGTGCTAAGTTTGGTGGCACGTTGTCATCTTTGAATTGTAAAGCGGTATGCCTTAATAATTTCTTTAAGGATGGATAACCATAATGGTCTTGGCCTACAATCAATAAATCATCGAACCATTTTGCTATATTTTCAGCAAACTCTTTGACTGTCCCTTTTTTCCAATATGACACAACTACACGGGCAGAATTTGGAGTTAGACCAAGAACATAAAACTGTGTTTGTCCATCACTATCTATGTAAGCACCATTGTGAATGGAGTTAAAAAGAGCTTTTATTTCTCTTGTGCCTTTTTCTGGGTTATCAGGATTATCTGTGAAAATAGAGGTAAAGGTACTTTCTAATACATTCTCTTTTTCTGACCAACACATATAAGATGTTGCACCAATTCTAAATTTTGTTGCAGAATTTTTTCTCAACAAATGGTTGATTGCAGTAGTGTAATAAAAAGAAGATTCTCGACTTACAGGAAAATTAAAACCTTTATCTTTGCCATATGAGTTGTAGGCTTTATCATTGATTGATGCCAGTGGTGCTGGTTTTTGGGCTACACCTGAGATATTATCATGCAACCTTGTTATACTAGTTTGTTCCCCTGTAATCAAGCAAATTCCATGTTTAACATCACTAGCTGGAATAGGTTGGTTTTTGACCCATTCAATCACTTGTGGTGATTGGCAAACTAGATAAGATTTCCCTGCTAACTTAAATGCTAAGTTTGTACCATTCTTTTTTATACATTCTTGCCAATCATCATGATTCTTAAGATTTTCAATTTCTTCAAGAGAATTTAGGAATAATGAAACAGCCTTGACTCCACTATCATTTGGTATATCATGACTAAGTATTTCAACTAAGGATTTAAAACTTTCATACTGACGTTTTGCCGTTAATATGTCTTTTTCTGTAGGTTCTGCATCTGGCTTTGCTAATTTTGGTTGTGTTGTTATATAGCCATAATGATCCCAAAGAATGTTAGCTGTTTCATATGATTTCCCTCCACTTCTTCCTTTTGTTTTTGGTACTCTTGCTACTTTGACAATTTTTTTCTTATCTTCAATAGTTATATTGTGTTCTAGGTTGATAAATCTTCCATTCGAATCAATAACAATAGTATAGGGAATCCCTTTTTCCTCAAATCCAAAAGCAGGCAATTCATCCTTTTTACGGTGATAGTATTCACATAAGGCTTGTAATATCATCCTCGCACCTCCTGAGAGTTTCTTTTTGGCACTTCAATCACGCCATCTGACATTGTGGCATTGTAAAACAATGGTTTAATATCGGATTTGTCGCTATAATCCATGTCATAAAGCATCCAGCCCAGTTCTTTGCTTACTGCAATAGGTGTTTTATTGTTGTTTTCATCTTCAATCAACTTAAAATCACAGGAAAACTCACGGCAGCCTAAGTAAGGTTGATTAAAACATTGTCCTTTTTTTGCTCGTCTTTTAAACATTTCGGCAAATTTACCTGCCGTTTCATTTACTCCTGCTTTTTCCGTCATGCTAAAACTGGCATACAAACGATAAGCTACATCTTTTAAAAATAAACCAGCTCGTTGTTGTCGTTCTTTTTCGATAATTAAACTGGGTAATGCCCCTCCTTTCATCGCCGCACTAATATTGCGTGTAGAGAGAACCGCTCCCACTTCATTGCGGCGAATATTGACCCAATTGAATGGTTTTAATACTTCAATTTTATGAATATGCCATTGGATGGCTGGTTTCCATAAAATGGCTTCAAAAATTGCCCTAGCAGCTGACGGCGTAATGACATCATAACTTACCCGTTCAACTTTCATTTCTGGTCGGGTGAAACAAGCATAATCACCACTTACTTCTATACAAAATCCCATAATTCCTCCTGTTTAATAAACACTTTCTTGTGCGGTTAATAGTTTATCTGGTGTCTCCATTCCAAATAATTCACTATAATAACAATCTAACAGGACAAACAGCCCTGCTTTCACATCAATACAACCATTTGCATGGCATATTTTTACTACACTTTCTGATAGGCTAATTGTGTATCGTTGTAATTTTTTATAAACCCATTTTTGTAACGGATCTTTTTCTAATATATCCAACCATCGTTGAACTGGACTTTCTTCTTTACCCAATGGAATAAATGGTACAATTATGGATGTTCCATTATTATCAATTAACCTGAATTTTTTTGCTGCTTCTCGAAATTGAATAGCCAAAGGTGCATCTGGACTACTTTGAGCTTTTAGTAAATCATTAATACCATGTCTATCTTGATTGCCTTTGCTATTTAGTAGTGTGAAATATTGTCTAAAACTTTCAGGCGACAGAGGTTCTTTTAGTTTATTTGTTTCAATAAGCTCGATGGTAATGTCTTCGCCTTGTTTTAAAAATCCAATGGTGGATGCCTGTTCAGGCTTAAACACAATGACTTTGCCGATTTTTAACTTACCTTCTCGATTACACCTACCTGCGGATTGAGCAATAGAATCTAACCCTGCCATTGCACGATATACTACAGGGAAATCGACATCAACTCCTGCTTCGACCAATTGAGTACTGACAACTCTAAGTGGACGTTTGTCACCTTTTCGCCTTTGCTCAAGTCTGTATTTTATTTTCTGAATAACTTCTGTGCGATGTTGGGCACACATGTTGGCAGATAAATGCAAATTATTATCGTCATCAATGAGTAATTCAAATAAATTCCTGGCATGCTTTCTGGTATTGACTATGACCAATACACAATCTTCAGTGGATATTTTCCTTGATAAATTTTCCCAAGATAATTTTGGTTCTGCATTATTCGGTAAATGCACTTTAACCCTTTTTAAGTCCATTGATAGTTGTGATGGATTGCTTACAATTTCTCTAACATTGCTTAATCCCTTTAATAATAACTGACCAAATGTATCTTTGGATTTGGTTAATACTGGTTGTGTTGCTGTGCATAATACCCAAGTAACACCAAAATAATCACTCATGTGTTGCATCATTTGGGTAATAGGTGCTTGGAAATCTCTCGGTATTTGTTGAGCTTCATCCAAAATAATGACACTGTTGACAATATTGTGTAGCTTTCGGCATCTACTAGTTCGCGAGGCAAAGAGTGATTCAAATAATTGTACATTTGTGGTGACAATTAATGATGAATCCCAGTTTTCTGTCGCTAATCGTGCTTTGACATCTTCTTTTTTTGGGTCAACATCAAAATTACTGTGGTGTTCTAATACAACATCATCACCGACAAATTTTCTAAATACATCTGCATTTTGTTCAATAATACTAGTAAAAGGTATTGCATAAATAATTCGGTCTTTATTTTGGACTCTTGCATGTTCCAATGCAAAAGCCAAGCTGGACAATGTTTTTCCACCACCAGTTGGTACTGTTAAACTAAACATCCCTGATTTTTGTTTGGCAGCAGTTAAACACTCACTATATATTGTGTTGCGGATTTTATTAATATCAGTTGATTGGCTACCTTTTCGCAATCTTGCCATTTCATTATTAAATCTTTCTTGAATGACAGCTAGGCTGATTGGCTTTTTTCTATACTTAGATTTTTTTTGGTTCATGTAGCTTTCAGTATCTAAAAAATCTGCATCAACTAAGCATGAAAACAATAATCGCATCCACAATGAAATGGCATCACTATTTCGGGAAATTTCAGGTAAGTCAGGGCATTTTGCATCTAATATTTCTTGTGGAATGTTTTCTCTAAGTGCTTCTTCATATTCTGCAACTCCTTCTTTTAGCCTATAACTTAATGCTCCCCTGCCATTAACCCAATCAGGCAAACCTGCATGATGCCCTGCAATTAAATATGCAACAATATGCCCATACACAGGATTCAGTTTGTTAATTGCAAGAATTGCACCAGCAGTTGAATGTGGTGCTCTTGTTCCGTTTTCTATATGAGCATTTTCTTTTTCATAACCAGATTGAATACGGATATAATCTTGAAATCTTTTCCGATATTTCCCTAAATCATGCCATTTACCAGTAATTTCTGCCCAATCTTCACCTATCAACCGTGCAAAACCTTTAGAAAGCTGTGCCGTTTTCATGAGATGTTCTGATAATTCGTGAACTTCTTCCCATTCGCCAGAATTATTGTTACGTGTTACATGTGCAATATATTTCATATTAATTTACCTCCAAAATATTTGACACAATTGCGAAACAACTTGTTTCGTAATTGGGCAACAGCTTGTTGCCCAATTTGGCTACAACTCGTTGCCAAATTATCCTGTACTGGTGGACAAAATACATACCATTGTTTGACAACTCTCAGAATTTTATTAGGGAATCCATGAATTAAATCTGTGTTGAATTTAAGTTTAATTATCCTGTTTTTGCACTTCAACATATTTTTAACTATGGCATATTCGCCACAATAAGAACCACCAGTTAAACAGATCGAATTCGACCTGTTTGAAATAATTGTTTTTATTATTAACTGAAATGTTTTTAGATTTAAACTGTTATAAAAAACTGAATAGTAAAGAATATTTGCTCTGTTAGAGGTAAATATATTGCTAAAAACGAATGGGATGGAGATGATCGTTGAATTATTTTTTTCTATTAAATGCAGCTTAATAGTAATTCTATTGAGTAAGTTTAAGAGGGAAAAATAAGCAACGAGGGTTACATTACCATCGTTTTTAGTAATGTATTTACCTCTACCTCTGTGGAGTATATGTTTTAAGTCAGTTATCGCTTCCATTTTGCTAGTTTTATTTGTTAGTGGCTTGCAGTTTAACAATGGTCATTCTCAAAACTTGAGAATGATAATTTTAATTTGCGTATTTATTATAACATGGATGCACGGTTAAGTTGTTGTGCTACAATCGAATTTTCTATATTGGGGTTCTGGTAATAATAATTTTGAACTCTTTTTTAGGTCTAAATTTAAATAAACCCAAATCCCGATATAGAAATGCGTTTGAGAGTGCAAGTAACTGATGTGCATAGGAAATCAAGAAAAACTAAAGTCATCTCATTGGTGATGAAGCTTTTTCTGGGTTTTCTAGGTGCATCAAGGGCTTGTGCTATCATCGTACTTTCTATATCGGGATTTGGGGTAAATGAGGTAATTATCATGAAATTAATTAGTCGTTCTACACTAATGCAGGCACATGCTTTTTTGGCTGCTTTTATTTTGCCTGTTGCAATTTTATTTTTTGTGACGGGTGCTCTTTATACTTGGGGTATAAAGGGCAATTATGATGTGGCTACTCATGAATTACATCTTAGTGAGCCTATCCAAGATGACTTGGTGGAGCTTGTTACTTTAGCAAAAACAGAGTTGATTAAACAAGATAAAGGTGTGCCATCGGGTCAGGCTAAGGTTAAAAGAATTGGTTCCTCTTTTAGGCTAGAATGGACTGGTGCAAGTATGGATGTTATTTTGGAGCCAACATCACAGCCTTTGGTTGCTAAATTAGAAATCAAGCAAACAAATTGGCATCGACAATTTGTACAATTACATAAAGCAAAAGGTGGTGATATATTTAAGGTATATGCTACGGTGTTTGCTATAGCGTTGTTGTTGTTGCTTGTTACTGGTTTTATTATGGCATGGCAAATGCCAAAGTTACGTAAGCTAACGCTAGTTTCAACATTGTTGGGCATAGCTGTGTTTATTGTCGTTGTTGCATATAGTTAATGCTGTTTTGTTGGCAAAAAGACACTGTTTATTCTTCTGAGTTTATTTGGTTAGGTTCCTGCCTTCGCAGGAATGACGGAGCTGTGTGGAATGATGGAGCTGTGTGGAATGATGGAGTTGTGTGGGAATGACTTTAGTGGAAAAAATATTGCATTATATGATTATAAACAAATCCCGTCTTTCCTGCGTAGGCAGGAATCTCCTTGGGAGTCGCAGTTCATTATAAAATATCTTCGTATAAATCTTTCCAGTCAGGGTTTAGTTCTTCTATAAGTCTTATTTTCCAATTCCGTTTCCATACTTTTAATTGTTTTTCTCTTAATATTGCATCTTCCATAGTTTCATGGACTTCAAAGTAAACCAATTGATGACAGTTATACTTTCTAGAAAACCCTTCAACAGATTTTTCTTTATGTTGCCAAATTCGTTGTTGTAGATGACTTGTTACGCCGATGTACAATACTCCATTTGGTTTGTTTGTGATAATGTAAATTGCTGGTTTTTTCATGGTTTTATTTTGTTAGATTCCTGCCTTCGCAGGAATGACGGGATTGTGTGGGAATGACGGGATTGTGTGGGAATGACGGAGCTGTGTGGGAGTGACGGGGTTGTTTTGGCATGACAATCTAAACCTTCTCTATCCTCACCGGAACTCCAGACAAGACTGCGTTGCCTGAGATTTCGTCGATTTGGTTTTCGTCCATGAGGATATTAATATTAACACCGGCATTGGCTTGGGCGGTGCTGATTTTCATATCGGCAAATGTGTGTCCCCAGCCGTGTGGGATGCTGATGATGCCTTGTTTGATGTCATCGGTTATCTTCACTGGTATGGTGATAGTTGCAGTTGCGGAGGTGACGGTGATTTCATCTGCATTTTGGAGTTTATGAATTTCTGCATCTGCTGTGTTGATTAAGGCAAGGCATCGGGCTTTGCCTTTGATGAGGCGGTAGGAGTTGTGCATCCACGAGTTGTTGGTGCGTGGATCACGTCTGCCAATAAGCTGCATGGGATAAGCTGAATCTTGATGGTTTTGTTTAAATACTGATTTCACTCGCGCTATGTCGGCTTTTATTTCTTCGGGCAATAAATGAATTTGTTGGTCTTTGTTTAATAAACGTTCTGGCATACATGGTTGCAATGCACCTAAGTCGATGCCGTGTTTGGATTGGATGACTTTTTCGAGACCAAGGTTTTTGTAAGGTCCATGTTTTAGTCCATCATCAATTATGCCACGTTCGCCTTTTTTGTTGATGTGGCGTTTGGTTAGCCATGTTTTGATTTGGCTTTTGATGCCTTTTGGTTGCATTCGCGCCCATAGTTCGACAAAGATTTCTCTGTCACTGCGTTGTTCTTTGCTGGGTGCAAATAAGGTTTCGCTGTATTTGACGGTGTTTTGTATTGCCAGTGTGTGAAATGCCACGTTGTAGTGGTCACGCTCTAGGCTTGAGGTGGGTGGCAAGATGATATTGGCATGGCGTGAGGATTCGTTGATGTAAAAGTCGATAGAAACCATGTAATCAAGGCTGGCTAAGGCTTTATCCATTTTATTGCCATTGGGTGTGCTTAGCACTGGATTACCTGAGTTGATTATCAGCATTTTTATTTGCCCTTCGCCTTGTGTCATTATTTCGTCGGCTAAGACACTTACTGGCAGTTCGCCTGCGAAACTGGGTAGTCCTTTAAGACGTGAATGGTATTTGCCAAAGGTTTTGCGATTTTTCTGTTTGCGGGCAGGTTCGATAATGTCAAATGCGGGTTTGGTGAACATAACACCACCTGCTTTATCAAAATTACCTGTGACCATGTTGAATATATTGCCCAGCCATTGAGTGAATGTGCCAAATTTTTGGGTGGATGCACCAAAACGGGTGTAACAACAGGCTGTTTTGGCTGTACAAAAATCAAGGGCAAGTTGCTGGGTGACTTCGGCTTTTATGCCTGTTATTTTTGCAACAGACTTTGGTGTGTAGTCTTTTACCAACTCTTTTATGTCGGCTAATCCATGGGTAAAATCTTTGACATGCCCCAGTGTTTCGCGGTTATTTTTGAATACTTCATTGAGCATCGCCAATAACAAATACACATCGGCTGCTGGGTTAATGTAAATATGTTGGTCAGCCAGTTTGGAGGTTTCGGTAAATCGAGGATCAACATTAATGACCTGCCCTCCTCTTTTTTGTATGTCTTTTAGTCGTTGTGCCACTTTTGGTGCGGTCATCATTGAACCATTGGAAACCACTGGATTAGCTCCGATTATTAACACACAATCAGTTCTATCCAAATCAGGTACCGGCACCAGTAATTGATGCCCATACAGCAATTGTGCCGCTAATTGATCAGCGAGTTGGTCAACTGAGGTGGCACTGTAACGGTTTTTGCTTTTCAGGGTGCGTGAAAACAGCGGCATAAATAGCATTGCGCCCATATTGTGTACACCTGGGTTGCCTGAATATGTCGCCACGGCATCTTTGCCGTGTTGTTTTTGGATGCGCTTGATATTGTCTGTTACTTCATCAAAAGCTTGCTTCCATGAGATGGTTTGCCACCCTTCTTTGGTCTTTTTTTGCGGTTGTTTAAGGCGTTCTTTATCGTAATAGACATCTTGCAATGCGACACCTTTTGGACAGATATGCCCTTTGCTTAATGGATCTTTTTTATCGCCTTTTATGGAGAGTATTTTGTTGCCTTGGTATTTTATTTCGAGTCCGCAAGTGGCTTCGCAAACATTGCATGCGCGGTAATGAGTTTTGGTTTCTGTCATGTTATATTTCTATTGTTGTTTTTGCATCAGATAAACTTTTGAACCCACGCATCAATGATACTTGTTGCGTATTTAATGTCAGAATTTCGTGACAATAAATGATTGGCATCATCAAGGCTTACAAAACTCTTGGGATGTTGTGCTTTGGTGTATATTTTTTCGGCTTCTTCAATATCCACACCGCCATCTTTTGGTGAGTGCATGACCAATAAAGCTTTATTCAATTTACGAATGTGGACGGTGTTTTGGTTAGTCAAATCATCGATAAATTGTTTTTTAATAATGAAATCACGACCAGCTAGTTGGATTTTCGCTTGACCTTTTGACTGGATTTCATCCATAGATGATGAAAACAGATGAGTAATATGCTCGGTATGAGCCGGTGATGACAAGCACACAACCGCTTTGGATTCTGCTATGGCTGATGCAGCTTTTAAAATGGCAGTTCCACCTAATGAGTGCCCGATTAGTAACTGTGGAGCTTGAAAATTATCACGCATAAACCCAGCAGCCGCAATCAAGTCTGCGACATTTGTACTAAAGTTTGTATCAGAAAAATCACCTTCACTTTCCCCTAGTCCTGTGTAATCAAAGCGAAAAACAGCATAGCCTAGTTTGACCATTTCTCGTGATATTCGAGAAGATGCGGTGAAGTTTTTACCGCAGGTAAAACAGTGAGCATAAAGCACATAAGCTTTTGGTTTGTCTTTTGGCAATGCTAAAACACCCGACAAATCATTTTTATGCCCTTTAAAACTATATTTTTTTTTCATCATTTATCTCATCTTTATTAGAACAATTTTTAGTCTAATTTATTAAAATTTTTTTAACTCAATCCATGGACTGTGCAAAAGTTTCTAGTATCCTGCATTAAGTAGTCTATCAATAAATATTTCCCAGTCAATAAATTTTCTAAACCCAATAATATTTATGCTTGGTATACCACGTCCTTGTATTAAGGTGTAGTTGTCTTGTTTATTATCAACACCACTCATTTGGCATATTGAGTTACGTAATTTACAACCAAAACCAATTTTCTTATACCTAAAATAATCAAAAAACCGCAAAAAACTACGCGATAACGCACCTTGTATGCCACCAATGGAAGAAATATTATCAATGGCTCGTTGCGAAATGGTTTGTTTAACTCCTTTTGTTTTGACGGATTCTATATGGGCATCGAGTCTATCGGCTTTCCAGTTGGTAATTCGCAGACCTTTTACATAGCCATTAATAAGCCCTGTTATTTCTCCAAAATCATAAGTGCTGGTTATTTGTTGCAAATTGAGATTGTTGAAAACAATGTTTCCTGCCATAACCGGTGCAATACCAAACAAGCGTTCTATTGATAGGTTTTCCACTTGCATTTGTCCATCAAACACATCTATGTCTAACACACCATCAAAAGTGATACTGTGTCCAACCTTTTTCATTCCAGGTATCAACCCTGACAGGGTTCCATTCATGCTAGGCCATCCCATTTTTTCTGTGATTAAAGCTATTGAAATGGGTTTAATTTCGCCACTAAAGTCTATTGAAATCTCAGGTTCAAATATTTTATCTAACACCAGTTTATTGATTAATAAACTGCCATCAAATAGCGGTATTGCTGTCTTATCTTCTATCCATAATTGCTGTCCTTGAGTGTATAATTCCAACTCCGAGGTTTGGATTGGCATTCCTGCTAACAGTAATTCATCCCATTGAAATTTTGATAAGAGCTTTTCTCCATCTTTTTGCCAATGCAGCTGTGTGTTCAAGTCACTAATGTTTATCTTTTTTGACTCGATTGCCATAAAGACTTCAGACAAATTCAATTCAAGTGCCGTAATGGATTGCTTATCCAATGTTATTGAACCTCGGGCTTGCCCTATTACCTCCAAATCTTCAATGCCAAGTATTTCTAAATAAGAAGCTAAAAATCCTTGATGCAAAGTTTTAATTTCTTTTATTAAGAAGTTCATAGTGATATTTTCAAAATCATCATCAGGGCTTATCAAATCAATAAACACTTCATTTTTTGAAGATATATTTGCTTTAATATTATGCACTTCAAAATTATTATCAATGTCGAATTGACTTCTAATAGTGACAGGATAGTCATCAAATAAGACATAGATATCTTGTGCCAGGGCTTCACCGCGACTTATTGAGCTTGAGTTGTTTACGCTAAAACCCTCACTCATCTGAGCAAGAGAAAGAGTTCCTGTAATATCAGCCTCAGCCATAACATAGTCTCCCACAAGACCTTCGTAATTTACTGATGAAAGTTGATAGTTTGTTGTCACTAAAAGTCGATGACTAAAATCGACTGTAATTTGGGCATTTACTATTGTTGACAACTCTCCATTTAAATCCATAATCACGGGCAAAGTATTGGACAGTTCTTTGAAATCTATATCCTTTAATGTAATTTCCAGACTGTCTTTTTGTACAGAATTTGAATGGATGAAAATGTTTTTATTGGTATTCACCAATATTAGATTCCATTGCTGTTGAGATAAATTCACCCATCCAGAAATCCCATAGCTATAATTTTTACCATCGACTGTTGCTGTTATAACACCCTGCTTACACTGATGGACTGGATATATCTCTGTTGATGATTTGCACTGGTAGTTGATATTTTTAATCGGGCTTTCAAAAAATGGTGTTTTGAGTGTTTCCACCATAATTTGTAACACTTTATTTTCTTGTGTAATTGACAAATCTTGTACCTGCCACTGTTGTGCACACAACGAAAAAGGCAATGCCAATAAAATAACAAGTAAAATGAATGAATTAAAACGCATCTTTTGAATTTTAACTCAATTAGCGTTAAAATTTAGTAATTAATATTTTTAAATTGCAAAGGATGCACAAAATGGCCAATAAACTCTTAATCTTAGTTGTTGATGATAATATTATTAATCGTCAGTATTTTTCCATGTCTTTAAAAAAGTCAGGTTTTGATGTCATCGCTGTTGAAAGTGGTCAACTAGCGATTGAACAGGCAATGACTAAAAAGTTCGATGTTATATTAATGGACATTCGCATGCCTGAAATGGATGGGTATGAATGCACACGGCGCATCCGAAATATTCCATTACAAGATAAAACACCTATTTATGCGACCTCTGCTGAAGAACTATTTAAAGAATATTCAGATTTATTTACTGGTTTTTTATTAAAACCGATAAGCCCGAAACAACTCAACGACACGGTGAGTCAACATATTCAAGATAAAGCTATGGTTTTCAACCAAGAAAAGGCTTTGAAATTTGCTTACAATGACAACGAAATCGTTAAGACATTAGCTAATCTATTCATTAATGAGCTTCCAAAACAGCTTCAATCATTATCTGAATTTTCTGACAATAATGAAGTTCAAAAGTGTCTAGATTTAGTACATAAAATAAAGGGGTCATGCAAAGCCTGTGGCGCACAACAAATTGAAGGATTATTAGATGGCTTTTCCACTCTTTGTCATGCCAAAGAGTCAAATGCGTTACACCTTAAACTGGACGAATTGCAAGTGGCACTTAACACTTATAAAAACTCTATTTTATGAGTGAAGCAAGAATCACTGCAAGGAAGGCAATCAGGACAAACATGAACCAATATGTTTTAGGTATCTTTGAAGGTGCTTTTGGTATTTTCTTTAATCTTTTTGTTGCCGCTACATCTAACAAGCTTCTGTCATCATGACTCATGTCTTTAAAAGTAGTTTGATCAATGAGT
Source organism: Lysobacterales bacterium (assembly GCA_027067055.1). Taxonomy (GTDB): domain Bacteria; phylum Pseudomonadota; class Gammaproteobacteria; order Xanthomonadales; family Marinicellaceae; genus NORP309. Next base: position 85,192 of record JAMOMK010000032.1, read on the forward strand.
TCGGTATCTGTTTCTTGTGGACCAGCGACAATCGAATTTAGTTTTGTAGGTGAAGCTCCAACCACAGCGCCTGTTTGAGAATCAAAGCTTCGATAAATTTTTGGTTTTATAACATCTTCAGAAGTAAATTCTTCAATCGAAGGAGCCAGAGTCATTAAAGTAATATTATCAGAGCCTCCTTTATCAACTGCACGTTGAACAAGATTATTGGTTAATTCTTCCAATGATTGATGGTTTTGCAACTGCTTAATAAGGCCTTTTTCTTTAATAACCCCAAATAAGCCATCTGTGCAAATCAGTAGCTGCTGATTCTTTTGAATGGTTCCTTTATTACTATGAATTTCTATGTCTTTTCGCACTATTCCTAATGCTTGAGAAATAACATTCCTATCAGGGTGTGTGTCCAAGTCTTCTAACGATATATGACCATTGTCAAATAATATTTCAACATAAGAGTCATCCCTAGTAAGCAAATGTAACTGTCCATCCCATAAATAGACACGAGAATCTCCAACCCAGGCAATTTCATAATTCTCATCTTCAAACAACACCGCAACAATAGTCGTTGCCATGCCTTTTTTCTTATCATCTATTTTAACTTCATCAATAAGCGCTTGATGAGCTAGGTGAATTGCTGATTGCAAGGATGCACCTGATTGAATGGCACGAAGAATTGATTTACAAGCCAATTGACTGGCAACTTCTCCCTTTTCTAATCCGCCAACACCATCAGCCACGACATAAAGACCAAGCTGGCTATCAACAAGATAGCTGTCTTCGTTTATTTTCCTTTTACCAATGTGGGTTTGTGTAAAAAAATTAATCATAATTTATTAATTTTAGTTGAGTCACAACCTTTCACCTAGTAAATTAAGCATATTAACTTTTTTTTGTGAGATTCATCACAAATTCTTGATCTCGCAACTTGCGCAAGGCTATTTATAATCATTAACCAATTGAACAAAAGCCTTAACTCCATTGATTAAATTTGTTTCATCAACATAAAACAACGGCGAATGATTGGTCGGAGCTGTTTTAGCATTAACCTCTGGTGGGGTCACTCCCATGAAAAAGAAAAAACCAGGGACTTCTTGAGCAAAATAAGAGAAATCTTCAGCTCCAGTAATCATGCCCATATCAATCACTTTTCCATCTCCAAATACTTTTCTTAAACTTGGGAGCATTTGTTCCACAAGCTCAGGGTTATTGACTGTTACAGGATAACCTGAATGGATAACCAAATCCGCAGTTGCTCCGGATGCTTTGGCTGTGTTTTCAACCACTTGATGTAAGTTTTGATGGATAATATCACGGATTCCCATATCAAAATTTCTTATTGTACCTACCATTTCCACTTTATCTGGGATAATATTACTGCGAATACCACCTTTGATTGCACCAAAAGACACCACTGCCGCTGCTTTAGTGACATCCACTTTACGTGAAACAATGGTTTGTACAGCATTAATTATTTGCGCAGATGCCACAATCGGATCAACTCCTCCCCACGGACGCGAACCGTGAGTTTGCTTACCATTTACGGTTAAATCAAAAGTATCTACAGCTGCCATAGCAGGGCCTGCATGATAACCTAACACACCACTAGGAATGCTTGAAGTCACATGAATGCCAAAAACCACCTCTGGTTTGTATTGTTTAAAAACACCTTCAGCCAACATCATTTCGGCTCCACCTTGCTCTCCTAGTGGAGCGCCCTCTTCTGCTGGTTGAAACAAAAATAAAATTGAACCTTTAAGTGTGTCTTTATTTTTTGCGAACACTTCGGCAGCTCCCATTAACATCGCCACATGTGTATCGTGACCACAAGCATGCATTACGCCCACTGTTTCGCCCCTGTATTCGGTCGTTACTTTTGATGCAAAAGGAACATCCACCTTTTCGGTTACAGGCAGTGCATCCATGTCAGCACGCAATGCAATGATTGGGCCTGGTAAATCTCCTTTTAAAAAACCCACAACTCCAGTATGAGCCACACCTGTTTTTACTTCCATTCCTAGTGACTTGAGATGGTCAGAAATCACTTTACTGGTTCTAAATTCTCGATTGGATAATTCGGGATGAGCATGAAGGTCTCTACGCCAGTCAATAACTTTAGATTCAACATCCGCTATGTCTTGATTAAGTTCTGCTATTGATGCAAATGAAAACAGTAAAAGTGCTGTTACTAAAATAGATTTCATCTTTGTTTCGCCTATTAAAAATAATTATTGTCCCATACACCCCCCCCATAAACAATTAATAAATGCTAGCAGAGATAATAGTTATCATTTATTGAGGTAAGACTTTAGCTTTTAATAAGCCTAGGTATTGCTCATCTTTAATCTCCCAAAATTCATTAGCATTATTTTTACATTCATTAGCCAAATCTAATGCAATTAATGTATTGCCTAGTTTATTATTCGCTTTAGATTTTAGTAATAAATAGGGATAAGGCAAAGGGGTATAACTTAAGGATTCTTCAAGAATTTTCAATCCATTTTTCGCTTGGTTATTGGCAATGTAATATTCTGAAATCAAATTATTGATTGCAATAATAATTTCGCCATCTTTAGTCAATATGGCTGTTGTTTTTGCTTTGAGTAATAGCTGAATAGCTAAATCATCTTGTTTTGATAATAGGTAGTACCTCCCTAAAGATTTATCTATCCTTGGTTGTAATCTAATTTCATCTGTTTCATCAATATATTTTTGTACCTGACTAATTTTTTCTAAAGCTTTTTCTAATTTTTTTTCATCTAAGTATAACTCTATCGACAGCATATGGTTTTTTAGTAAAGCTCTTTTATTATTTGAATTTTTTGCAGATTGCAGATGTTCTTTTAATAACATTTCAGATTTAATCCAATTCTTTTGAGCTCTAGCAATATCAATAGCATATTGTTTACTAATTTGTAACATAGCACTATAGTCAATCTCAATAGCAATCTCTCGCATTTCCTGATTGGCCTGCCATGCTTTGGTAAAATTCCCTTGCACCATCAACAAATAAATCAACTCATTCAAAGTAGCTCCAATACCAAGTTTAAAATTTAACGTTTTAGAAATTAATAACGCTTTTTCAAGATGCATGACAGATTCTTTATATTTAGATTGGTGTGTTGTTATCCTTGCAAATGTTGAATAGGCTTTGGCCTCGCCTAACAAATCTTCTAATCTATTGTAGAGTTTTATGGCTTTTTTTATTGTAGTTTCTGCTTCACCTGTTTTTCCTAACGTTTGAAGAATACTGGATTTTTTTTGCAATACATTGGCTAAAAAATCATAATTTAAAGATTTGGTTGCTTCTTTTTCAAGAATATTTAATTGCTCAAGTGCTTTTTGGTATTCGGTAAGTTTTGCATAGGTATGGCTAAGGTTATAACGAATTTCATTAGTTTGATAGGTTTCTGCATCATTATATTTACCTAGGGTTTGTAAATAGAGTTTTTTAGCCTGTTCATATTTACCCTGGGTGTCATAAATATCTCCGCGCATTGTTTCAACCTGAATCTTCAATTGTGAAAAACCATCTATTTCTGAAAGCGTAGTAAGTATCGCCAAACTCTCCTCTAATTTACCTTCAGCTACTTTTACCTGTGCAAGCTGAAGCCTTGCTAAATAAAAGTCTGGTTTTTCTTTTAAAGAAAGCTTAAAAGAATATTCTGCTTTTTCAAATTCGCCTTTTCCAAGGCTAGCCAATCCATGCATATAGAGTTCTATCGTATAAGAATCATCAGGAATAAGTGAATTAATCGCATTAATAGAACTAGAGTTATCAACAGAATCAGCAATCCAACGACTAGCTGATTTCATTGCTAAACCTAAATTCTGATTTGAGAATGTTTGTGACTCCTGAGATTGCGACTTATCAATCAACGACAATTTAATAGTATAAATGCCGCCTTTTTGAGTAATACTAATCTGGGCAACTTTTAGGTTGGGCGACAGTTTCCACTGATTATTTATGTATTGTTGTTTATTGAGATATCTAGGCTTTTTTTCTAAGTCTTTTATATAACCAACGTTTACAGAACTAAAAAGCTGATCCATAAATTGAACAGATGAATCCGCAAGCCAATTATCTTTTATTGTAGTGTCATTTTCAGAAACAAAAATCAATGGGATTTTATTTTTAGGTTTACCTGTGTGATCTAAAGCATTGAAAACCAAAACAATACTAATTATGCCAATAATCAATAGAGTAGTCATTACTCTTTTTTTTCTTGAGGATTTACTTGCTTTATCTTTTACACCTCCAATCTTTACTTTTGGGACAAACATTAACCCTTTGCCATAAACTGTCTTAATGTATACATCTTCTTTTGCTGAATTAAGAACTTTGCGTAGTTTTGAGATAATTTGGTCAATTGAATTTTCAGTAACATGTCTACCTTTCCAAACATTGTCAATAAGCTGGTTCTTAGTAAACATAACACCAGAATTTTCAATTAAATACAGCAACAATTCGTATTGACCTTTTGTTAATTCCAAAATTTCATTATTGTTATACAGTTCTTTTGTATCTGTATCTAAAGTAAATTGTAAAAAATTATATCTCATATATTTATGGATTATACAGTGTTTAACAATCAGTTTAAATTAGATTATTATGAAATTTCTGCAATAACCCAAATCCCGATATAGAAAGTACGATGATAGCACAAGTCCTTGATGCACCTAGAAAACCCAGAAAAAGCTTCATCACCAATGAGGTGACTTTAGTTTTTCTTGATTTCCTATGCACATCAGTTACTTGCACCCTCAAACGCATTTCTATATCGGGATTTGGGAATAATCAGAAACTATTCAGTGTTTCGACAGAATCTTTTGCAAGTAATTTTCTATACTTTTCTTTTCAATAGTAATTTAAAAAATAAAGGAAACCAATGATGAAATTTATAACACTATTAACTTCGCTGCTCATAACAATACTAGTTCATGCAACACCATCGGATGATTTTGTGATAACAGTAAAAACAGATAATCCAGGTCTGTCAGGTAATAGTGCATTTACTATACCAACAAGACCAGCATTAACTTATAAATACGATGTGGATTGTAATGATGATGGTACATACGAAGTCTTAGATGCCAACAGTGATTACACCTGTGATTATTCAGGATTAGGTGGACCTGGTACTTATACTCTTCGGGTAAAATCAGATGTCACTGATAGCTTTCCTGCCATTCATTTTAATGACTCAGGTGATAAAGATAAAATTCTGACTGTACAACAATGGGGGAAAAATCCTTGGTTAGTTATGGATAGTGCCTTTCAAGGTGCGTCAAACTTGACAATTACCGCTACTGATGCACCAGATCTATCTGCTGTATCATCAACATTTGAAATGTTCAAAGATGCCGTATCAGTGGATACTGATTTGGCGGGCTGGGATGTTACCAATATTAATGTCATGAATGGGATGTTTTCAGGTGTGACCTTATCAAGGGCTAATTACGATGCCATATTGATTAGTTTTAACAATCAAAATGTAATAGACGGTGTTCCATTTGATGCAGGCAACTCTAAATATTGTGCCATACTAGCACGACAAAACCTTGTCGATAATGCTGCACATAATTGGGATATTCTCGATGGAGGTCAAGGCTTAGGGTGTCCAGACCCAACTGATGATTTTGTTATTACTGTAAAAACTGACAATCCAGGTGTTTCTACCAATACTCAATTTAGAATCCATACAAATTCTTTAGAAACATACGACTATAGTGTTGACTGTGATAATAATAGCATCTATGAAATTGCTAGTGCTACGGGGGATTACACTTGCCAATACCCAAGTTCAGGGACTTATACTTTAAGAATAAAATATAACCGAGTGACTAATGCAGGTTTCCCCAGTATAAGTTTTTTCGGAGTAGCCGATGCTGATAAATTATTAACCATTGAACAATGGGGAACAAACCCGTGGACAACTATGAATAGTGCTTTTAGAAATGCCAATAATTTACTTACAACAGCAACAGACATTCCTGATTTCTCAAATTTAAATTCTTTAAATCACATGTTTCGAGACGCAGGTTTAGTAAATCCTAATACCAGTAATTGGGATACTTCTTCAATTGAAACTATGGAATCAATGTTTAATGGTGCTACTTCTGCCAATCCAGATACCAGTAATTGGGACACTTCTTCAGTTACAACAATGTTTTCCATGTTTAGAGGAGCAACCTCTGCAAATCCAGATACAAGTAGTTGGAATACTTCCTTAGTTGAAAATATGGTCTCAATGTTTAATGGTGCTATTTCTGCAAATCCAGATACCAGTAACTGGAACATTGAAAATGTAGGATTTATGCTTGGTATGTTTAGTGGTGTGACACTCCCTTCACTTGATTATGATGCAATATTAATTGGCTTTAGCCAACAAAATGTCAAACAAAATGTATTCTTTTCCGGTGGGAATTCAAAATATTGTACTCAAAGTGCCCATGATATATTAGCTGTGGATAATAATTGGAACATTAATGATGATGGCATTGATACAAATTGTAATTCATTTGATGATTTCGTCATAACCGTAAAAACTGACAATCCAGGTTTCACCATACCTGAAATGTTTCGCATACCAACCAAGCCAGGTTTAACTTATAATTATAATGTGGATTGTAATGACGATGGTATCAATGAAGCAACTGCACAGACAGGAGATTATTTTTGTGATTATTCTGTAGGTGGATTAAATTTAGGTGCTGGAACATACACCATCCGCATAAAAGACAACACAGGTACAGGTGATGGCTTTCCAAGTATAAACTTTAATAACACTTTTGACCGCTTAAAAATTATAACTGTTGAAAAATGGGGAACAGGCAAATGGACAAATATGCAACGTGCCTTTTATGGTGCTGAAAATCTTACCTTTTCTACCATAGAAGGGAATCCTGATTTTTCTAGTGTAACAACGATGGAAGGCATGTTTTGGAAAGCCACTTTAGCTAATCCAAAAACAACAAACTGGGACACATCATCAGTAACAGATATGCGCAGTCTCTTTAATCAAGCAGAAAATGCCCAACCTGATACCAGCTTGTGGGATACTCACTTGGTTGAGGATATGTCCTTTATGTTTCGCCAAGCCTTTTTAGCCAACCCAGATACAAGCTTATGGGATACTTCCAAAGTTTTGAGTATGAGCTCAATGTTTAACCAAGCAAGTATTGCCACACCTGATACCAGTAGTTGGGATACAGCAATGGTCAATAACATGAGTTTTATGTTTAGGTTGGCATTAGTTGCCGAACCAGATGTAAGCAGTTGGAATGTCGAGCAAGTGGGTGATTTTGACAATATGTTTATTGGCACAACACTTTCTACAACAACCTACGACAATTTATTAATAACATTTGATGCCCAAAACGTACAAGCAAACAAATTGTTCCACGGTGGCAACTCTAAATATTGTGCTATTGCTGCGCACGATAATTTAGATATGGGTGATAATTGGACAATTACCGATGGTGGTATGGATACCAACTGCCCTAGCCCATTAGATGACTTTGTTATCACCGTAAAAACTGACCACCTAGGGACTTCTGCTGATAATGAATTTACCATTCCTACAAATCTTGGACAAGCCTACGACTACAGTGTTGATTGTGATAATGATGGCATCAATGATATTTTAGGAGCAACTGGAGATTCTACTTGTATATACCCAAGTGCTGGAACATATACAATTAGAATTAAATACAACCAAGCGACCAATGCAGGCTTTCCACGAATATATTTTAATGGTAATGGAGATACACAGAAATTATTAACCATAGAGCAATGGGGAACAAACCCTTGGGCAAGTATGAGTAGCGCCTTTGAAGGAGCAAGCCACTTAACAACAACAGCATTAGATGTTCCAGATTTTTCTAACATGACATTTATGTTTCAAATGTTTAAAAATGCAACCTTAGTAACTCCCAATACCAGTAATTGGAATACTTCCTCTATTGTAACAATGTTTGAAATGTTCAGGGGAGCAACATCGGCCAATCCTGATACCAGTAACTGGAATATAGAAAATGTTACAACAATGAATCGTATGTTTTTAGGGGTTACGCTTCCAACTGCAAGTTACGATGCAATATTGATAAACTTTAGCCAGCAAATTGTGAAACAGAATATAAATTTTCATGGTGGCAGTTCAAAATATTGTGCTTTAATTGCTCATGATATTTTAGATATAAATAATGGCTGGACAATAATAGATGGAGGTTTAGACACAAACTGCCCTCCTCTAGTTGAAGATGTTTTCTCCAACGGTTTTGAGGATGTGATTATCTTCAAATCTACCGAAGCACAATTTGTTTATGATTTTTCCCAAGTTTCAGTTAAAGATTTAGACGAAAACCCATTACTAATAGCTAAAGGAATAAATAATCAACATCAGCCTACTCTACTGATATATTTGCGTAATGACTTGGGTCAATTACAAATAAGGCAAGATTTTATTGATGATGAAAACCAATGGGTTCAAGGGTCATGGGAATCAATTGAAAACAATAAAAATACGTTAATCCATTGGAGTAAATAAAATGAATACGCATTTGAAAAAATTATTGTTGCCACTTGCCTTGTTTATTAACCCAGCACAAAGTGCCATACAAGATGATTTTGTTATCACCGTAAAGACCAATAACTCAGGCACTTCTACTGATGTACAGTTCAATATCCCAACAAATCCGGGAGATACTTACAACTACAATGTCGATTGTAATAATGATGGAATCGATGAAGTAACTGGGGCAACAAGTAATTATTTGTGTAACTATGCCAGTTCAGGAACTTACATCATAAGAATCAAAGATAATACAGGTACTGGGGATGGCTTTCCAAGGGTTCATTTTAACAGCCAAGATGATAAAGATAAATTACTCACCATTCAACAGTGGGGCTCAGGCAAATGGACAAGCATGAAAGCAGCCTTTAAAGGCACATCAAATTTACAAGTGACAGCAGCAGACTCACCAGATTTAAATCTAGTCATTGATATGTCTCAAATGTTTATGGATGCAACAAACATGAATGGTGATATAAGTCAGTGGCAACCTGAATTTGTAGAAGATTTTAGTCAAATGTTTTCAGGTGCATCCTCATTTAATCAAAATATAGGAGGATGGCAGCTTGGAGAAGCATCTACATTTTTTGAAATGTTTAAAAATGCCACCTCTTTTGACCAAGATATAAGTAATTGGGATTTAGGAAACATGCTTGAGTTATCAGGGATGTTTTCAGGTGCAACTTTGTCTGTTGCTAATTATGATACTTTATTAGTCGGGTGGAATGCTCAAAATCCACAAGCAAATTTAACTTTCGATGGCGGCTTTTCAAAATATTGTGCCATAACAGAGCATGATAATTTAACTTCAAATTTAGGGCATAAGTGGACGATAACAGATGGTGGTATTGACACCAATTGCCCAAGTCCATTAAATGATTTTATTATTACAGTCAAAACTGACAACAACGGTACATCTACAGATTTACAGTTTGAGATACCTACAAATGGCAGCACTTACAATTACAATGTTGATTGCGACAATGATGGCATTGATGAAATCACAGGAGCAACCGGCAATTATCTATGCGAATATGCCAGTGCAGGAACTTATACCATCAGGATAAAAGATAATTCAGGTGTAAAAACAGGATTCCCTAGGATTTATTTTAATAATCGTTTTGATAAAGAGAAAATTATTGCCGTAGAACAATGGGGAACAGGTATCTGGTCAAGTATGTATCATGCTTTCTATGGAGCAAAAAGCTTATTAACAACAGCAGCAGATCAACCTGATTTTTCTCAATTAATAGATTTAACCGGTATGTTTAGAAACGCATTCTTGGTAAATCCAAATACAGGTAATTGGGATGTTTCAAATGTAAAGTATATGAAAGATATGTTTAAAGGGGCAAGATCGGCATTGCCTAATACAAGTAATTGGGTAACTTCAAACGTCACTAGAATGAGCGGAATGTTTGATTTCGCATCTATAGCAAATCCTGATACGAGTAACTGGGATACATCGCAAGTCACCAGTATGAGTTATATGTTTCGGGCAGCACCATTAGCTACTCCAAATACCAGTGGGTGGGATACTGGAAAAGTAACAGGTATGAGGGATATGTTTAACTCAGCTGACAAAGCCAACCCTGATACCAGTAACTGGGATACTTCAAAGGTAAGATCAATGAATAGTATGTTTTTTAGTGCGGATATAGCAACTCCAGATACCAGCAATTGGGATACATCTTTAGTAGAAGACATGGGACAACTATTTCGTATTGCTAAAATGGCTAACCCAAATACAAGTAGTTGGAATACTTCAAATGTGGTTTATATGGATCGTATGTTTGATGATGCGGATTTAGCAACGCCAGATACCAGTGGATGGAACACCTCAAAAGTAACTAATATGAGAGGGATGTTTAGTGGAGCTTTACTTGCAAACCCCAATACCAGTAATTGGGATACTTCAAAAGTAATCGATATAAGTTCAATGTTCTCATATGCACGTTTAGCCAGTCCAGATACTACTAATTGGGATACTTCAAAAGTAATTAGGATGAATCGTATGTTTTTGAATGCCGATAAAGCTAAACCTAATACCAGTAACTGGGATACTTCATCAGTTACAACAATGGAAAATATGTTTAACTCAGCTGATATAGCAAATCCTGACACAAGTAACTGGGATACATCGCAAGTCATCAGTATGAGTAATATGTTTCGGTCAGCACAATTAGCTAACCCTAACACAAATGGATGGGACACCTCCTCAGTTACCAATATGAACCAGATGTTTTATAAAGCTTACTCTTCTAACCCCAACACTGAAAATTGGAATATTTCAAAAGTAACTGAAATGGATGATATGTTTTATGATGTTACTCTAGCAACTATTACTTATGACCATATTTTAATAGATTTTAACAATACGGCCTTTGAAACAGGTATTGTATTTAATGGTGGTAATAGTAAGTACTGTAGTGCCGAAGCACAATCTGCTAGAGAAAACCTCATTAATAACTATAACTGGACAATTACTGATGGTGGGCTATGTCTTGATTCAAACATTTTTGATGACTTTGTGATTAAAGTTACAACTGATAATAGTGGTGTCACTAATGATTTGAGCTTTAAAATTCCCGCAAAATCTGATTTAATTTATAACTATAATGTAGATTGTGATAACGATGGAAACAATGAAGCAACAGGACTAGATAGCTCATATATTTGTCAATATGCAGATGCAGGTACCTATGTTATAAGGATTAAAGACAATACGGGTTTAGGCAATGGCTACCCTAGTAGTTACAGCCAATTTCATGAAGACAAAAAGAAAATGGTTTCAGTACTTCAATGGGGTACGGGAAAATGGCAAACAATGGAAAGAGCCTTTGGTGATGCTGAAAATGTACATATAGTAGCCAAAGATAGTCCTGATATATCACATGTAAGTAGTTTTTCCTCTATGTTTGAGAATGCTTTTGTATCTAACCCAGATGTTAGTGATTGGGATGTAACAACTATCACTGATATGACTGATATGTTTAATGGGATAACACTATCATCTGATGTTTATGATGACTTATTGTTAAGTTTTAATGCTCAAAACTTACAAATCGGCATTGATTTTAATGGAGGAAATTCAACTTATTGTGCGATTGATGCCCATGATAACTTAACAAATATTGCCACTGGTCATGGGTGGTTGATTGCAGATGATGGTGTCGGTGCAAACTGTGCCCAAAGTGATGACTATTTTATCTTTAGTGTTGATACTAACACAACTGGAGTGGGTACTTCATCGTCAACACAATTTACTATACCGACACTAGGTAGTGGCTATAACTATGATGTAATCTGTGATGTTGATAACCCTCAAACAAGCACCGCTAGATCTCTTACGGCAAATTATACATGTAACTACCCGATGGCAGGAACCTATACTATAAAAATTTCGTCCAATGTAGATAATGCAATATTTGGAGGGGGTTTTCCTCGAATTTATTTTAATAACGAAGGTGACAAGCTAAAAATAACTGAAATTAGCCAATGGGGTAGCGGGGTATGGAAAAGTATGGAATCAGCCTTTAGAGGCACAAGCAACATGATTGTAACGGCAACCGATACACCAAATTTAACACAAGTTACTGACATGAGTCAGATGTTTAGGTTTGCCTCTTTGGCAAATCCAAATGTGAGTTTGTGGGACACTTCAAATGTCACAACTATGGAGCTAATGTTTAATGGAGCCTTAGCGGCGACTCCCAATATAAGCAATTGGGATGTTAGTAATGTAGATAACATGGACAATATGTTGTTAGGACTAACTCTACCAACAACAACCTATGATGCCACATTAATCAACTTTAATTTACAAAACTTACAATCTGGTGTCAATTTCCATGCAGGAGACTCGAAATATTGTGCTGTAACAGCACATGACAATTTAACCAATATAACCACAGGGTTTGGATGGACAATTACCGACGGTGCTTTAGATACAAATTGCCCTCCTTTAGTTGAAGATGTTTTTACTAACGGATTTGAGGATGTGGTTATTTTCAAATCTGCCGAAGCACAATTTGTTTTTGATTTTTTCCAAGTTTCAGTTAAAGATTTAGACAAAAACTCATTACTAATAGCTAAAGGGTTAAATAATCACCATCAGCCTACTCTATTGATATATTTGCGTAATGATTTAGGACAATTGCAAATAAGAAAAGATTTTATTGATGAAGAGAATCAATGGATTCAAGGACCGTGGGAATCCATTGAAAACAACAATAATACGTTAATCCATTGGAATAAAACAAGGTTTTCTCAACAGATAAAATAAGCAAGGTTACACTGGAAATATTGGGGGAAATAGAACCACAAGTTATATGATTATTATAATACTTAACTTGTGGCTTTATTTATCTTTTAAGCAGCTTATCCTTAGTAGTTGGCTTTGTTTACCGTTTTAAGCCCCTATTCACTGCCAAAGTGCTAATAATACTAGGGTTTATGAGCAAATCGAGTATAATCGCGACCTTGAAATTTTAAGCTTAAGGAAACACTGTGACTACACATATACGTAACATTGCCATCATCGCTCACGTTGATCATGGAAAAACAACCCTCGTTGATGAACTCATCAAACAATCAGGCACACTTGGCGATAGAGCCGATGATCCAAACCGTATGATGGACTCTAACGAATTGGAAAAAGAAAGAGGTATCACTATTCTTTCAAAAACAACTTCAATTCAATATACCGATAAACGTGATGGTAAAGAATACAAAATCAATATTGTTGACACTCCGGGCCATGCTGATTTTGGTGGAGAGGTTGAACGTGTATTGAGTATGGTTGATTCTGTATTGTTATTAGTTGATGCCGTTGATGGTCCAATGCCACAGACTCGTTTTGTGACATCTAAAGCTTTTGAAATGGGTTTTAAACCGATTGTTGTTATTAACAAGGTTGACCGCGATGGTGCTCGTCTTGATACAGTCATGGAACAAACTTTTGATTTGTTTGATTCATTGGGTGCTACTGATGATCAACTGGATTTTCCAATTGTTTATGCTTCCGCGATTAATGGTTATGCCAATATGGACGAAGAAAGTCGTGATGGTGATATGACAGCTTTATTTGAAACCATCATTGATAAAGTTGATGCTCCAGATGTTGAAGTTGATAAACCTTTTCAAATGCAAATTACTACCTTAAATTACAACAGCTTTTTAGGCTTAATTGGTATTGGGCGTATCAAACGTGGTTCAATTAGTACCAATACTCCTGTGACTGTTATTGATGAAGGTGGTAAAGTAAGAAATGGACGTGTATTAAAAGTATTCGGTTTTAAAGGATTAGAACGGATTGAAGTTAAAGAAGCATCTGCTGGTGATATTGTTGCAATTTCTGGCGTGGATAAAATCAGTATCTCTGATACGGTTTGTCAAAGAGACAAGGCTGAATCGATTAAACCATTATCAGTTGATAGACCAACCATTTCTATGTTGTTTTGTGTAAACAACTCACCTTTTGCTGGGCAAGATGGTAAATACCTGACTTCTCGTCAAATTAAAGACCGTTTAGAATTAGAAGCAACATACAACGTTGCATTGCGTGTAGAAGCTACCGACGATGCAGACAAATATAAGGTCTCTGGGCGTGGCGAATTGCATTTATCAGTATTGATTGAAACCATGCGTCGTGAAGGCTATGAGTTGGCTATTTCACGCCCTGAGGTTATCTTCAGAGAAATTGATGGCAAAATCTGTGAACCTATTGAAGATTTAATGGTTGATGTTGAAACTGCACATCAAGGTGCGGTAATGGAAAAACTATTAGAACGCAAAGCATCGATGAAAGACATGATGCCTGACTCAACAGGTCGTGTGCGCATGCACTTTCATGCCCCAGCGCGAGGCTTGATTGGTTTTCAATCAGAATTCAAAACATTAACCTCTGGTTCAGGCATCATGACTCATGTATTTGATCATTACGCTCCTAAATTTGAGAATTTAATGAACGGCAGAAAAAATGGCGTTCTTGTTTCAAACTCTCAAGGCAAAGCATTAGCGTTTGCTTTATTTAATCTACAAAACAGCGGGCGTTTATTGGTTGCAACCAATGCACCAGTTTATGAAGGTCAAGTGATCGGTTTAAATTCACGTAACAATGATTTAACTGTAAACCCAACCAAAGGAAAACAATTAAATAACATTCGTGCTTCTGGTAAAGATGAGTCTATTATTATATCTCCACCAATCATTCTATCTTTAGAGCAAGCGATGGAATTTATTGAAGACGATGAATTGGTTGAAGTAACACCTGAGTCTATCCGTGTTCGTAAGAAAATATTAACAGAAAGTGAACGAAAACGCGCAGGACGTCCGCCAAGAAGATAAATATATCTTCACAAGCATATAAAAAAAGAGCTACAATGTTAGCTCTTTTTTTATGCCTGATATTTCTATGTCAAAAAACACTTCACCAAAAACAGAACAACACGTTATAGATTTAATAAATCATTTAGGGTTAGAAACTCAACGCCTTAAGTTAAAGAAATTTATTGAGAAAGATGTTGAGTTTAATGTTGAACATGCAATGAATCCTAAAATCATGCGTTATATCAAAGACCCACAAACAATTGAAGAAACTCGCAAAATAACTCTTCAAATTGCTCAAGATTGGATAGGCAGTGAAGGTGACTGGGTTTTATTTGCAACAACACTCAAGGACACAGGGCAATACATCGGCATGGTCTGTTTTCGTTATGAATCCATTGAAAATGACACAGTAGAAATAGGTTGGCGTCTAGGCTTGGAGTACCATGGCAAAGGCTATGCAACTGAAGCTGCCCAAGCATTACTGGATTTTATTAAACAAAAAATTAAACCGCATAAAGTTGTGGCTTACTGTGTCGCCGAGCATACAGGTTCATCTAATATCATGATAAAACTCGGCATGCAACACGAAGCGACTTTGCGTGAATTTAGCAAGCTCGGTGGCAAGTGGTTTGATGAAGCTATCTATGGATTAATTCTCAACTCATAACCCCTAGGAGGGTGTAAACTAAACTGTATGCACAGCTATGCTCTTCATTGCTTGACGCTTTAAAGCTTTTGATATCAAACCTCTTTTAATTCTCAAAATTAGAACCATTATCTCCAACACTAATTAAAATACCTATATACTAATCCCAATTGATTAATATATAGATATTCTCTCTCTCCTTCGCAGGTAAATGAGCAACCGTGGGATTGCTTACTCATTTAACTTATTAACAGCTCGTTGTCAAATAATATAAACCCTAGCCTTTGGTAATTATGCAGCTGACAATCTTTTGTGCATCTGCTGTACAAACTTGGATATAACCATTACCGAGTTGTGTGACACCAATAGAGCCTGTTCCTACTGCAGATATACCAGAACCTCCAGTGCCAACTGCAGATATCCCATTATTCCCAGTGCCTACTGCAGATATACCCGAACCTCCAGTTCCAACAGCCGCATTTACATTGATTGTCATTAGAAGTATTAGTGCTATTATTACTTTTTTCATTTTATTTCTCTTGTATTATCGTTATCATTAAATTCAAAAACCGATACTCCGTATGCTGGATAAGTATCAGGTTTGACATCACTTTCATGTTTTTCTAGAAGCTCTATTAAGTTATTAAAATTATCTCGTAACTGCAATCTAATCTCTCGCTTCAATTTTTTAATATTCTCTGGTGGAATTTGAGTTGAAACTGTTGACATTTCATAATTTTTATCATCAATAGAAATTTCCTGTAAATTATGTAACACCGTATTTGCAAATCTATTTAATAAATTTGTTGAAATGTCAAAGTATTGAAGATTAACATTTACATCAGTCTCCTGAGCAAACACTAACTCAACTTTTTCACCATGGTCAATTACACTACCAATCCTCACTAGTTCAGTCAGAATCGCTTGGTAGGTCAACATCCCTGGAGTCCATTGTTCACAGATGCTTTGAAAGCTGGCAAACGGTCCTTTTTTTGGTAATTTCTTACCACCCTCATAATACTTATTGAGTGTCCATTTCATGTCACTGAGTATCAAAGTGAGCTTGTTTGACTTAATATTTGGCATATCCCCTTTGAGGTAATCTCTTATGTAACGTCTGTTTATTCCTGTTCTTACCGAGATTTCAACAATTGTTGCCTTTGGATTTTGCCTCTGTGCTTCTATTACCAGTTGTTCATTGAGGTAGTGGTTATAATCGTTTTTATTCAGATTAAACTTTAATATTAGTTTGGCAATCGCTTTAGAAAAAAGCCGGACTAATCTTTTTGGAATAGGGTTTAAATGCCCTATTGGATTTGTTTGATTGGTGTTTTGCATAAAATATAATCAACCTATAGTGAGAACAGGCTTATTCTAATATAAATTTCATACAATAACTAAATTTTTTGTGTATTTTTGCACATTTATATTTAAAACAGTGTATTTAATTAGAATAAGCTGTAAATATAAAATTAAAACAAACATATTTCACAAGCTTGATATACTACCAAGTCCCGATATAGAAACGCGAAATAGAGTGCAATCGCTTGGTGCGTATAGCGAATATAAAAAACACGTTGCCACCTTATTGCTGATTAAGCATTTTTTGAATTTGCTAGGCGAATCAAGGGCTGTGCTGAATGGTTTTTACTTAAGAGTTAACTTATTGAATATTATCACAATTATTCCAAAAGAGTGGCTCTTCACCGCTTAGGTGAGTAAAAAAGGATGCTGAGCATAGAACATTGACGAGTCATCTTTTAAAGATGACTGTCTAATTTTAAGCTTAAAATATTCAGTATCTTGAATTCCCCTAGCTCTTTTTCTAATCATTCCAATGGCAATGTTTCCTGCTTCAATAATTGCACTGGTTAATTTATGTTTAGCATAGTTTGCAATGCCAATACTGTGTTTCTTTAATGAGTCAGCAAATTTTTTAAGGTAGTGCATATTGGTTTCATATGCTAATTCACACCATGCTTTAATGCCATCTGACATCTCGTCGAATGTTGGTAGGTGCCACAGTTCTTGTAGTTGTTCTTTGAGGATATATAGCGTATTGAGATTACTGTTGTTGGAAAGTAAATTCTCTAGCCTTGTAGTGTGTTTTGGTTTAAGTTTATCAGCATTTTTCAGCAATAAGTAATGACAACCTTTGAATAATTTCTTCCCTGTGATATCTGCCTTTCTAAACTCCACTCTTCTTTGGTTGCTAATGGCTTTAGAATAATTTTGCATTACATGGAACCTATCAAAAACAACATCAGCATGGGGTAAGTTCTCTCTTACTGATTTTTGATAAGATGGCCCCATATCCATTGCCACAGCTTTAATTCCAAGGACGGTCTCTTTAGGCAATTGTTTTAGGAAACTTGAAAATACATCAGCAGTACGGCCTGTTCCAACCCAGATTAAGTGTCCTTCTTGCATATCATAAACCAGTGTCATGTAATCATGTCCTTTGGCTCGGGCAACCTCATCAACACCAATATATTTTAAATTTGTTAGGATACTCGGATCTAGTGCCGGTAAGGTTTCGTGTAAATAGCGTTTATCAATGTTTTTAATGGTTTCCCACCTGATGCCGAGGTGTTTGGATACGGCTGAAATACTCATATGACGACACAATCCGCTGATTAAACGACAGAATCGTTTAGAGTGACGACAACCTAAATCAACAAAGGCGTTGTCTTCAACAAGACGATAACCATCATGAGTGTTAACTTCAGCCAGTTCTATTTTAACCAAACAAGGGCGACCAAGTAATGGTAAATCTTTTATCGTTCGATGGATGTATAAATTAATACTTGTCTTGAGTTTTGAGACTGGATCAATCACCTTAGTGCGTTTATCACGGCTGCAAGTTATTACTATTTCACCTAAGTTTTGTTGTTGAATAGAGTTGACTACTTGGCCGCTTATACCTAAAATATTCACTGGGATGCTTGTACTCATTTATCTACCTGTATATTAAGTTGTTAGAAACCTTATAATACAACAAGTTAGGTTTGAACTTGCATCCTTTTTTTACTCACCTAAGCGGTGAAGAGCCTGTCAGGCAGTGTGGCTTTGAGTGCTCCCTCTGCTCCCCATAAGGTCTTGCCTAATGGTAAAGCAGGCATACGCACACCTTTTTCATTAAAGCCACCTGCCAGTAGTTTTTCTTCCATTGAAGATAAATTAAGCTTAGTATTATGCATACCTGCTTTATTGAATATAAATTCTTGGAGTAATTTCTGATAAGTTTTTTTATAAACGCGCTCTAAAATATGAGCTACCATGTTTGTGCCTAAATTTGAATAAAGAAATTGTGTTCCTGGTTCTTGTTCTATGACAATTTCTTTCAGGTCTTGAAAAAATTTTGTTTTAGTGTAGTTTTTTTCAGCCAGGTGTAATCTATTCCACAATAAACCATCATCGTTATTAAAGGGTACCGCTTCAAAATCTTTGTGATTAGCTGGCAAACCTGAGGTATGGGTAATTAGATGTCTAATTTTTATGGGTTTATCCTTGAAAGCTAAGTTGGGGTAATCTTTTTCTAAATATTTTCTGATGTCATCATCAACGCTAAATTTGCCATCTAAAACGGCTTGAGCAACAAGTGTTCCTGTGAAGGACTTTGTCACTGAAGCAATTTCAAAAAAGGTTTTGTCATTGGCTTTTTTGCCTTTTTCTAATTCACCAAAATAACCAGTATAAGCTTTTCCATCTTTGTATATGCCAATGGATAAAGAACGGAATACCGGGTCTTTTAGCAGTTGTAAAGCGTGTTTTTGTGTATTTTTCTTTAAAAATTCAATTGTAGTGTTAGCCTGTTCTTTTGCACTAACATTAAAGCTTAATAAGCTGAATATGATTATTGAAAAATGTTTTCTTACTGAGAATTTGATTTTTAGTTTTTTATTATTCATATTTATTTAATTCCATAGGCGTTTCTAAACCGATAAGTTTGATTACTTTATTTTTCTTATTCCATACGAATTGAATGCGTTCTTTTATAGGGTCAACTACGAATATATGATTATCTGTTGGTAACAGTTTAAATGTTCCCTTACCTATCATTGTGGCGTAGAGTTGTGAACTTTTAAGTTTTACATGTATTTCAATCGAATCGGATTTGTATTTCCCAACATAGGGTTTTAAATCAATTGTTGAACTACTGATTATTTTATTAAGGTTAATTAATTGATCATAATTTTCAGAATGAATAGAATCTGACTTTTTTAACTGATGCAAAGCTAGATCATAGGCTTTTTGAAAAGCCTTTTCACTTTCTATTGCAAATGTAGGAATAACACCAACGCCTTCAAAACTAGTCTTTGTAACCGCATTAATTGTTTCTTCTGAAGAGATGGTAATACTGAATTTATCATTGATTTTATAGGTCATTGCACCATGTCCTGCACCTGCCGTGACTTCTCCAACAACCTCACTGCGCTTAAGGTGTTTTAAAATATAAGCCAGTGATTCTCCTGCGGATGCAGTATTTCCATTGGTCAGAACATAGACTGGAATATTAGGCAACTTAGTATTTGTTGGTTTTTCAGTTGTCCAAATACTTTTTTTAGAATCATCGAAACGAACATAATAATCAGAAAGTTTAATGGATTCCCCTGCTATTAGATAACTAATAAAATAGGCAACAATATCTTCATAACCACCACTGTTATCTCGAACATCTAGGATGAGTGCTTTTGAGTTTCTAAGCATATTGAATAGAGAATCAATAGATTCTTTTGCATTCGTAAAATTCCCCCAGTTACTAAAGTGGCTAATCTTTACGTAACCAATGTTACCATCTAAGTGTTTTATTTCTTGATAGCCATAATTTGTCCATAAGCCTTTTTTATCAAGAAGCTTATTCTCAAAAACATTTGAAACTGAGGATTTAGATTTTTGAGGTCGATAATTTATATTGAGATGTTGGTCATTATTTATTGAACGTATATCCAGTGTTAATCGATGTGCAAATTCGTAGGGACTAGAAATTTTATTGTATTGTCCGGATTTTTGATTACCCAATAATACTTGTGTGATTGTTTTTGCAGTGTTGGCTGAAACATAATACTTATTCAAAAGTTTGACAACTATTTGAATAACATTTTTGACTTCTTGTTGAGAGAGTTGAATAGGGTTGTTTTCTTTGTTCAACGCAGTATTGGAAAATAGTAATAAAAAGACTAATAAACATTTTAGGTAGGTATGCATAAATTAATGACCATGAAATATATTGAACAAACCATATTAGTTAAAACTGCGAAAGTTTCTTATTGATACTGAAGATTATCTTGTCGATTATGAATTTACTTTAAATTTTGTCTATATTCAGAAGGTGTGATGCCTTGTATAGCTTTAAATGCACGATTAAATGGTGATAAGGAATTAAAACCATGTTGCATGGCGATAGTGAGAATTGGGATGTGTGCATTGTCACTATTTGAAAAGGCTTCTTTAATGGCTTGGATTCTAAATGCATTAATGTAAGTACTAAAATTTTCATGACCTAAGGTTTGGTTAATGAAATCTCTTAGTCTATGTGGACTCACACCAAGTTTATTGGCTAAGGTGGAAATGGTAAGTCCATTTTTTAAATAAGCTTTATTTTCAATTATTTCAGTTTCGAGTTTTTTTAGCAGAAGTGAATCGCGAGCACTTAGCTCTTGTTTACTTGATTTATTAAATTCATCAAAAGAAAACTTGTGGGAATTAATACTAAACAACCAAAAACATAACCATATTATAGCAGGCCAAATAGCGATTAATTTAATTGTTGGTAATGATAAATTCCAATTATTGATAACACTTAAAAACTCAACAAGTGCTGATGTTATGCCAATAAAAGCTATTAATAAGATAAAATAGATGCGTGATTTTCTGCGACTTTCTAATAAGTCATCTCCTCGCCCTTTGAGGGTAACAACAATCATATGCAACATTAAAACCACGGAAAAAAATTGAATCACAATAACCCACCATGAAGGTAAGTAACTGACAAAACCAAATTGTACTAACCGAACATAAAGTATGGAGGCACTGTATAAAATCCCAAATAAAAGATATGATTTTTTTAATTTAAAATCTTTTTGAAATAAAGAAAGGGCAAACAACCAAACAAAAATTAAATGCGGAACATCCATAAATCTAAAAACAATTCTAGTGGCACTTGGGAGTTGCAAATATTCTGGTGTAAACCCTAAAAAGAGTGCACTTAGGCTTAGGCATGAAAGTAATAAGTAAAGTGTGCTTTTTGAATGACGCAAATCACGAATAAGTACAATAACGACAAATAACAGTAAAGTTATTGCTGAAAATCGAAAAAATGCGTCAATTATCATGGTATTCAATTTGTAAATTCATATTTTAGTAATTTAGAGGTATATCCTGTTTGTAATGATATTATACCCAAGTTAAATCCTAATTAATAAAATACTGAGGAATATTATGGATTATCAAGAAATACTAAAGTTTTGGTTTGAAGAAATAAAGCCTGCACAAATTTGGATTAAAGATAAAAACTTTGATCAACTTATTATCGATAGATTTTCAGCTGTTTACCAACAAGCATGTCAATGTGAGTTGTACCAATGGCGAGAAACTGCCGATGGTCGATTAGCAGAAATCATTGTATTAGATCAATTCTCTCGCAATATGTTTCGTGACTCTGCCAAAGCTTTTGCTTATGACTCCTTAGTGTTATCATTAAGCCAACAAGCTTTATCAATCGGAGCAGATAAAGAAATTGATAAAAACAAAAGAAGTTTTATGTATCTGCCATTTATGCACAGTGAGTCAAAAACAATTCACAAACAAGCCTTAGAAATCTACCAAAATCATGGTGTCCAAAGTTCGCTCGATTTTGAGATAAAACACAAAGCTATTATAGATAGATTTGGTCGTTATCCACATAGAAATAAAGTACTGAGTCGTGAGTCAACAACGCAGGAACTTGAATTTCTTAAAGGACCAAATTCAGGGTTTTAAAATTGCTAGCAATAAATAGTTCCCAATAATTTCATCACTTTGAAAATGGGCATAGGGTTGGCTGTAAGCAGTAGCTGTGATAACAATAACCACACCGATGTCTTTGAAAATCATAATTTTATTGCCGCCATTACCACTGGCATAATAACTTTCGATTTGTTGGTCATTAACATTGTAGATTTTATTCCAAAGTAAGTAACCATAATATTCGTTTTCACGTTTGGGTATAGCTACGTGTTTTGTAAGGCTTTTTTTAACCCATGATTTAGGTATAATTTGTTGTCCATTAAATATGCCATTATCAATGTATAATTGTCCCCAGCGGGCATTATCAAGTGCATTCATTTGGAAACCACCAGCGGTATTGGCTACATTGGTTGGCGTATATTGCCACTTGTATTGGTTTATACCTAATGGTTTTAATAATTCACTATCTGCATATTTATCTAAACCACCAGGAACTGTTTTATTAAGAATATCACCCAAAACAACTGCGCCAGCGGTAAAGTAATCCCAGTTGTTACCTAAGGTTTTATTATTATCCATAGGTAAGTCTAATGCAAATTTCACCCAGTCAGATGTCGGGTACATGTTTTCCTCATTTCCAGCAGAGTCAGGATTCATGTCAGTGGCATCAAATCCAGAACTCATGGTCAGTAAGCTTTTTAAGGTGACCTGTTCTTTTCTTTTGGAATGGTTTTGGTAGGATTTTAAGTCATAAAAATCTTTTAAAGTTTGTTTGTCATCTTTTATATAACCATCATTAATGGCTATTCCCATCATAGTTGAAGCCATTGTTTTCCCTACCGAACGCATATCGTGCAAACTGTTTCGATTTGCACCATTAAAGTATTCTTCAATTAGAAGTTCACCATGTTTGATAACTGTGATACTGGTGATGTTTTTGAAATAATTTTGTGCTATCTTTGTGTTGAGTTTTCTAATCAATTCTTTGTTATAACTATCTTTAGATATTGTCCATTTTTGTGTTTTTGCAATGGGTTGAACGGCTATTTGTTCTTCATCTACTTCTTGTTTTTTTATGATAAGCCTAACCTCTCCTTGAGCAATAATATCACCCACTTTAAATTGCTCGTGTTCAATATAAGCACGAACTTCAATTTTAAACTTGTGTACATCGCTAGACAATGCCTGTTGCCCACCACCTTTTTTCATAAACTTCAACCACAAAAATCGTCCCCAATGATCTGGATTGTTTTTATTGACCAATGGAATGCCATAGACGGTTGCAGAATTTTTATAGTCACACGAGCCAGCACCTGTTTGTAGGTTGTATTGGTATACGTGCTTATTATCGACAAAAAAGGTGAGTTGAAAATTACCCTTATTGCATAATTCTCTGGTTGGTAAGCTGGGTTCTAATTCACTCAGATAATAAGTCAATGTCTTGTCTAAAAACATTCTAATATTGAATTCAGAATTATTATTCAATGGTAATTGTGACACAAAGTCTTTTTGTTTGAAATTATCAAAGGCAATCCAATCATTCATAAAAGCGATTTTTCCGGAATTTTTTTTATGCAACTCATTCATGTATTCACCAGAGTTTAATTGCAAAGGTGTTGAGTCTTGTTCACTACAAGAAACAAGTATGAAAGTAAAAAATAAAAGTGTGATAATTTTTTTCATTTGTATTCCAAGGTTAATAGATACTCAGTATAGTTAGTTTAAATTTTTGTTAATTGTATAAATTTAACATCTTCAATAAATTCTAATAAGTAACGTCATTTTTGCGAAAGTGGGAATCTATATAATTTCCCATGTTATTATTTAAATTATGGTGTTCACAAAGGAATTCCTGCCTTCGCAGGAATGACGGTGAGACACCAATACTTCGCCAGGTGTCTTTTTATATATCCGTTTAAAATCACGGATAAAATGGCTTTGATCATAAAAGCCACATTCGTAACAAACATCTGTCATACTCATGGTACTGTTTAATATTAAATTAAAGGCTTTGTTTACCCGAACATAGCGAATATATTGCCCAAATGTTATACCAAAATAATGATGAAATTCTCGTGATAAATGCACTGGATGAACACCAAGTAAATCACTCAAGCTTGTTAACGAATAATTACCTCTCGTATCAGTAACCACTTCTACTAGTTTTTCTATCCAATTGATTTGTTTGTTTTTTATTTTAGTGGAATCAAGAATTAGCTGATTAAACACCGTCAACATGAGTCCATCAATACTCAATTGACTGTGTGTATCACTTATTTTTGATTCCATAAAAACCAAATTCATCAATGATTTAACCTTTGGGTTCTCTACCAAGTGACTACCTTCTAAACTATCTTGTAAAAACCCATGTTTCTTAAACCAGTTAGCACTTAACTCCACATGAAAACCACGGGTATATTCATCGGGCTTAGTGTTGTAATGATTATCCTGCCAGTTATGAAACAACAAAGCGCCCGAGCTTAGATAATATTCTTGTTTCTTATTGGCTTCATACAACTTACCTTGCAGTAAATATGTAAAGTAGGGGTTCTGATGCCGGTGCCAGTCCACATGTTTATGGGTGTACTGGGTATCAGTGATGATTAAACCATCAAGCACCGACGTTTGGTAATGTGAACCAAAATATGTGCCTTTAGCGAGTTGTTGCATGGATAGAATGTTAATTAAAGAAACCATTTAAACATTTTCTCATTGAAAGCACATGAGTCGAAAGTCACCTTTTAGTGTTATTGTTTATTCATCTCAATGATTTTTTCTCCAATCTCACCAAAGTATTCTCGAATAATTTTACCCCATACTTTTATACCATTTTCAGAATTGGTGAAAATCACTAATCCTCTTTTTGATTTAGGCAATATCAGAGCAAGAGTCTTTATACCATAGTCACCACCAGTGTGTTGTAGAGCAAATTCACCCTGACCGATATCATTAAAAATTTCCCATCCTAATCCAAAATCAATCCCCTGTTTTTCGTTGACTTGTTTGGTCATCATTTCTTGGTACAATTTTGTAGAAAGTCCTGCACCATCTAAAATATGCACCATAAACTTTGAATAATCTTCAATAGTAGTGAGTAAATTAGCAGCAGCATTAGCATATTGGTGCTTTTTAAAGTCTATTGGCTTGCCATTTTCATCGTGCTCTTGAGCATAGCGGTTTTCATCCATGTCTTTATCCCAAGTAAAGTGGGTATCGTTCATTTTCAAAGGCTTAAAGAGTAACTCTTGAGCCAATTGTTCAATGGATTTGCTAAATTTGTTTTCTAAGAATTTACGTAAAAACTCAAAACCTTCACCAGAGTACTGGTATTTTGTACCTGGCTTAAATTCAAATTTAAGAATGTTATCTTTATCTAAATAACGCCAATTAGGAAATCCTGTTTGGTGACTTAAAATGATACGAGGCGTTAACAGTTTGATTTCTTGCGTGTCTTTTATATCTGGATCGATATAATAGTGGTATAAAGCCTCATCCAGTTTCAATTTTCCTGATTCTATTAATTTTAATGTTACCAAAGCAATAACAGGTTTAGTTAATGAGGCGACTTTGTAAATAGTGTTGTAGCTAACAGGTGAATCCTCTTTCTTGTTGCCAAATAAACGAATTTGTTGCAGTTTCCCCTGATTAATAATGCCTATGCCAATTGAAGGGATGTGGTGTTGTTTTAATAAACTTTTGATGCCAGTATCAGTATCGAATAAACCAATAGGATAATGGTCATTGAGTTTTTCAAATTTTGCATCAATAGTTTTATGGTCATAGCTCAAGATTCTTTTAAGTTTCCATTGTTTGTTATCTAATACCCAAAGGTGGGTAAAACGTGCCACACCAGTTTGATAAATTTCTTTATTGGGTTCTTTCATATAAAACTCATGAATGCCTTTTTGCATAGCTGCATACAAAACGCCGTCTTTATATAACGGAAACACCTCTAAGCTATCAGGTATTAATTTACGAATAGGCTTATGATTGGGTGTTGAACAAATGTTTTCTTTCATTCCTTTTAAAAATGTACCCTGATCTGCAAAACCACCTTGGTCATGGTAAAACTCTAAATCATTAGTTACATTTTTTTTAAATGCATCAAGGTGGCACTGATTAAAACCTTTTTCAAATAACTCTAGATCAAGTTTTTTTAAAGTAATAAATAAATCATCTGTTTGTTTGATTTGTGCCAAGCCAATTGAACTGTTCAATACAAACAGTAAGTAAATATATTTCATAAATTGTTCTCTGATTAAAATGTTTAGAGGATTTAAGTTAAAGGTTTAGATGTAAATTCATTAATTTAATAAATTTACATCCAATTAGGTTTTAGTAAGCATCTAAGTTAGTATAGAAATTAATTTGGATGTAAAAATGAACGAAATAAAACCCATAATAGTACCCTTAACTTTGTTTGCTTTTGTTTTGACAGCAGTAATTATTGCTTTACTTTTGCTGTATAGATATTTTGATAAACGAATAAAAATCAAGGCAATACAAAACATAATTAAACACAATCAAGATTTTAAACCTGATCAAATACAAGCCATCATCTCAGAAAAAAATAACAAATCCGATATGCGAAAAGGATCTATTGGTGTTGGTTTATCCATTGCGTTTGCCTTTTTTGCTTTGATAATGGGCAGCAGTGGCTATGCCAAAGCTCAAGCGAGTTTATTCGGAATGGCAATGTTTCCACTTATGCTCGGTTTAACTTATTTGTATTTTCATTTCTTTGAAAGTAAAAATAAGTAGCTTAATCCATTAATGGCTGGTTTCAATCTTTTTAGTGATGAACAATTGGTGGTGCTTGTGCAATCCACGCAAGATGCCCCTGCTTATTCAGAATTAGTCAAACGCCATCAAATGAGCTTGTATGCTTTTTTGTACCGTTATACCGATGAAAAATACCTTGCAGAAGATTTGACACAAGACACATTTATCAAGGCCTTTGATAAAATATATTTATTTACTCGGAAATCTAGTTTTAAGACATGGCTATTTAGCATAGCTTACCGTGAGTTTTTACAAGAGAAACGCAAATCGAGCCGCTTTCAGAATTTTTTCAATAAAATCAAACAAAACACCTCACAACGTTATTTAATGAAAGTTGATGACAGTATCGATCTCAATCAAGCCTTAAAACAGTTAAGCGATAATCAAAAAGCGGTGCTGTTATTATGTGATGCCAGCGGTATGTCACACACCGAAGCTGCAGTCACATTGGATATGCCTTTGGGTTCTCTTAAAACTTACATCAAACAAGCTCGATCAATTATGCAAAAGCAACTGGAAGATAATCATGACTAATAAGCCTAATCAACTTGAACAATTATTTGAAAGCAAAAATAAAAAAATGGAACAAACCATACAAAACAATTTATTGCGAAAAAATAACCGTAAAGTCAGATTTAAATCCTTATCCAAAACAACTGTTTTAATCATTGTTGCATTAATTGGAGCGATAATATTTTCTCTAAATCTATTTAATTTGTTGTTGAATTGAATATTCTTTCATGGCTAAGCGGTGAAGAGCCTTCTTTCTTTTACATTTAATTGATTTGTCAGATTGCTAAATGGTTGGAAAATTCTGTTATAATTTGTATACATTCATCAAAATTGGTTATTGAAAATGCAACATTTATCTGGGCTTGATTCATCATTTTTATATTTAGAAACGCCTTCCACACCTATGCACGTTGCCTCATTGAATGTCTACGAAGGCAGTTTAACTTTTGAAGAATTTAAAGAATTTTTAGGAGCACGGCTGCATTTAGCTCCACGGTTACTCAAAAAATTAGTCACTGTGCCGATGGGGTTAGGTAATCCTTACTGGATAGATGACCCTGATTTTGATCTTGACTTGCATATCGTCCATACCGCATTACCAAAACCTGGTAACTGGAAAACACTGCGCAAGTTAGCATCTCAAGTATTTACCCAACAATTGGATAGAAGCAGGCCTCTGTTCGAATTCACTTTTATTGAAGGTTTAAATAATATACCGCAAGTACCCAAAGGTTCTGTAGCTATTATTATGAAAATTCATCATTGTGCCATTGATGGTGCATCGGGTGCTGAAATAATGGGGATTTTATTCGATACTACCAAAAAACCATGTAAAGTTTCTCCAGCTCCCAAACAGCATTTTGAACAAGAACCTGGTAGCATTAATTTATTAGCCAGAAGTTATTTCAACCTGATAAAAAGTCCATTTAAAATACCAAGCTTACTGCTCCAAACAGCAAAAACTTCATTGCAAATGGGTAAGCTATCCCGAATAGAGACTACCGATGTGCCACGCACACTGTTGAATGCACCAGATACAATTTTCAACCAAAAACTTTCTTCAAGGCGCATGTGGAATTCTGCCCTTTTATCTCTTGATCGAGTCAAAACCTTAAGAAAAGTGGTTGATGGTTGCACATTAAATGATGTTATTCTAACCATTTGCACTGGAGCTTTAAGACGCTATTTATCTGAAAAAAACCAATTACCCGATAAACCATTGGTTGCCATGATACCAGTCAACACACGAGCAACAGATGCAAAAGAAGACATGGGAAATCAAGTTTCTGCTATGTTGATACAATTGCCAACCGATGTGGAAGACCCAATTGAACAACTCGAAAAACTGTATGAAAACACCACAAGAGGAAAAGCTTACCAAAATGCTATCGGTGCAAAACAAATGACGGACTATGCAGAGTTTATTCCTTTTGCCATTGGTGATGTCGCATCAAAACTTTATACCCGAATGAATTTAGGCAACCACACAAAACCCATTATTAATTTAGTTATTACCAATGTGCCAGGTCCACAAGTACCACTTTATATGAATGGCAATTTGATGTTAGCGAATATGGGACTAGGTCCAATTTTTGATGGTGTTGGTTTAATTATACCCATTTTAAGCTATAATGGTGCTCTTTCTATTAGCCCAACATCAACCCATAATATTATGCCAGATATTGATGTTTTCACCCGATATATACGAGAATCAGCAAACACTTTAGAACAATGCGTTAATGAGTTAGACAATGAATAAATCAAAAAAAATTAAATCACCCAATATTTTAAAAGTTATGTTAGAAGGCAGATCGCTTTTTGAAGCTGGCTCTTTCTTTATGAGTTATCCTTTGCTCAAAAAAGCACCCAAAGGTGATGGTCATCCTGTATTAGTATTACCAGGCTATTTGGCAGGAGATGCATCAACCAAGCTTATTCGCATGTTTCTCAGAGGACAAAATTATATACCTTATCGCTGGAAATTGGGAATAAATTTAGGCAAACAAAGCCATCCAGAAACAGGTTGTGGGCAAGGTATTATAGATAGGCTTGATGAAATTTATAAAAAACATGGTCAAAAGGTTACCGTAATCGGTTGGAGTTTAGGAGGTATTTATGCCCGAGAGCTTGCTCGTGTGAGTCCTGACAAAGTTCGACAAGTCATTTCATTAGGCAGTCCTTTTGCAGGACACTTAAGAGCCAGTCATGCCAGTTATTTATTTGAAAAAACCAGTGGCTATTGTCTAACACAAATGGGTAAACACTTACATGATGTGATGCCTCATGCACCACCGGTGCCCTGCACGGCTATTTACACTAAGACAGATGGCGTAACTGCCTGGCAATGTTGCCTTGAAAAATCAAGTAAAACAACACAAAACATCGAAGTCATAAGCAGTCATTGCGGTTTAGGTCATCACCCAGTTGTGATGTGGGTTATTGCTGATAGACTCGCACAAAAGGAAAACCATTGGAGTCACTTTGTACCCAGAGGTCGATTGGAAAAGTTGATATACACATTGGCATAATCGACTCTTTAAAAAATTCTAGATTTTACTATATATAGCATTCATATTGGCATCTATGGCTTTACCGTGAAGTTTAATACGGTTTTTCAATACAGCTTCAAATTTAGCACCAGATTTTATTGCCACTCTTTGACTGGCTTGATTTTGTGTCGCTACAATAATTTCGATTCGGATTAAATTAAGCGATTTCATAGTATTTTCGACTAATGATTTTACCGCTTGTGTGCAATAGCCCCTGCAACAATACTGTGTATTCATCCAATACCCAATACTGGCAACACCATTGAGTTTATCGTATATATGAAGACCGATTGTGCCCAAAAATGTCCCTTGCTTATCTCGAATGGCAAAAGTATATTCTAAATTTTCACTCCAATTATTCATCTGTAGTATAATAAATTCTTTAGCGGCAATTAAGTCGTAATCTAGTGTCAACCAGCTCATCCATGGCGATATTTCATTGTATGATTGTTTTATTGCAGATAATAAATCATCGGCATCACCCAAGGAATAACGCTGTAAAATCAGTTCATCACTAGTTAATTTATCTATCATAGTACTTGACCGAGAAAGTATTCGTAGCGAGGGAGAGTCTGGTTTTAGGCAACAATCCCTCATTATTTGAGGAAAATAGCTGGCTATTTGACGAGGATAAGGAGGGATTTTGACAAAATCCAGCTCTTCCGCAGTAGAATATTCTTTTTCGGTCAAGCACTATCACCTCAAATATAGTCCAAAATTTGGTTAATATTATCCACTCCTGTGACTTTTATATCCAATCCTTTTGTCCAAGCACCAATATTGCCTTTGGGAACAATTGCATGTTTAAAGCCGTGATTGGCTGCTTCTTTAAGCCTATCTTCACCATTAAAGACTGGACGAATTTCACCCGTCAAGCCAACTTCACCAAAGACTATCGTACCTTTGGGCAAATAACGGTTTCTAAAACTTGAAACTACTGCCATAACAATAGCCAAATCAGCGGCTGTTTCGGTGATTTTCATGCCACCAACAACATTCATAAATATATCGTGGTCATGAATAGCAAGCTGACAACCATTATGCAAAACAGCTAATAACATCGCCAGACGGTTGTGGTCTAAACCCACAGTTAAACGGCGTGGATTGCCAAGCGGGCTTTGGTCTGCCAATGCTTGAACCTCAACCAATAGTGGACGAGTGCCTTCACGTGTAACCATTACCACACTACCTGCTTGTGGTTCGCTGTGCTCAGATAAAAAGATAGCAGAAGGATTTTCCACTTCTTGTACACCCTTTTCAGTCATGGCAAAAACACCGATTTCATTGACTGCTCCAAAGCGATTTTTCAACGCACGTAAGACACGATAACGGCTATTACCATCGCTTTCAAAATACAACACAGTATCTACCATGTGTTCCAAAACACGAGGGCCCGCAATGCCGCCCTCTTTTGTGACATGACCAACAAATATAATTGAGGTATTATTTTGTTTGGCAAAACGCACCAATTGTGCCGCACATTCTTTGACTTGAGAAATAGAGCCAGGAATTGAGGTTAAATTTTCGGTATAAAGTGTTTGAATAGAATCAATCACCATTAAATTGGGTTTATGCACCAAGGCTGAGGCAATAATGGCTTCAACAGAAGTTTCTGCCATGCATTCCAAGTCATCTGCTGCCAGTTCTAAGCGTTGTGCGCGCATGGATATTTGTGATAGAGACTCTTCACCTGTCACATACAATGTTTTAATATTATCTGGCATTGTAGCGGTCACTTGCAACATTAAAGTTGATTTGCCAATACCAGGATCACCACCAATTAACACCACCGAGCCAGTTACTAAACCACCACCCAAAACACGGTCTAATTCTTTGATTTTGGTCGATGTGCGGATGTTTTTCTGAAACTTGATATTGCCGAGTTTTTGGATTTTTTGACCGCCAACATCACCTGCATATGTTGAAAAACGTGAAGATTTTTGTGCTGGAACAGCAGCTTGCACCACCGACTCCTCCAAACAGTTCCATTGCCCGCAGTCACCACACTGCCCTGCCCATTTATTATGAACTGCTGCACATTGCGTACAAGTGTATTGTAATTTTATTTTTGCCATTGCTTTATTTTATCCATAGATGGAACAGATTACACCGATTATTTTATGATTCTTGATTTAAGCATATTTTTAACTCCGACAAATGCTCTCAAACCAACTTCTCTATTGCCTCAAACATCTGTTGCCACACAGCTTTTTTATCACTGCGAAAATAACCGAAGTGTCCAATTGATTTAAGGTTAAAATCTTGTGGTATTAAGTGTATACGAGTCACTTGTGCTTTTTTATAGCGTTGGCTAATCCAATCGACTACATTTTGAGGAGCGAATTTATCATCCTCGGCACTAAAAGAATAAAGAGGTGTATTAATTTGGTTAAATTTTTCATCAGCGGCATCAACCTTATCAAATAAATAATTCGGGCTTTTGCACCAACTTTGCCACTCTACTGCCATATTTTTGGGTAAATCCTCAGACGAACCCAATAATTTACCCGGAAAATATCCCTTTATTTTGATGGATAATGGCATCGCTACATACCATAAAAATGCCATAGCGTATTTTTGTAACCCTTTCCACATCTTCCAATATCCCATTTGTGAGGCGACTAAAACTATGCCATCAATCTTAGAATTAGATGGGACAAGGCCCAACAACTGCCCGCCAATACTATGACCTAATGCCACTAATGGTATGTCCGAATGTTTGGTTTTTATCATCTTCAAAATAGATTCAATATCGTTATTTGCCCATTGACTTGCAGAGATATTAAAACGTCTTAATGAATCAGGCTTGGACTGACCAATTCCTGCATAATCAAAAGTATAAACAATATAACCTTGAGTTGCTAAAAATTGAGAAAATTTATAATAAAGTGATTGTTTCACACCTGTAGCTGAACAAATCATTATCGCTGCTTTGGCTGACTCTTTAGGTTCGAAAGCACTCACACTTAAAGAGTGCCCTAAAGGTGTTGATAATTTATATTCATGCATAAAAGCCTACCGATTTAGTTTAATACCATCTCATGCCAAGCCATACCACCGTGATCCGAGTCGGACTCACCGATATAGGCAAAACCATGCGATGCATACATATTTACTAGATGTGTTTGGCAAATAAGGTGAATGGATTTTTTATTCAATTGTTTCATGCGTTTGATAAATTCTTTCATCAATAAAGTAGCATAACCTTTACCTTGAAAATCAGGATGAACAACCACCGACATTATGACGATATTTTCACCTAATTCATCGTGACCAATAAGTTCTTTAAACTCCTCATCAGATAAAACCACTTCATGACAAGCACCTGAATTGATAAAACCAGCAATCACAGCATCAACTTCCAAAACAATAAAACCTTGCGGGTAGGTTTGGATACGTTTTAATATTTTTTCTTTACTTGCAGCTTCATCGCCCTGGTAAGAAACAGTCTCAATTTCAAAACAACGTTCTAAATCAGCAGAGACAGCTTTACGAAAATTAACTCCCATACTGCTCTTTATAAGCTTTAACCAAAGCCAATTTATCTTCATCATCAGCCAAAGAAACAATTAAATCATCCAAACCCGCAATGGCAACAGTTTGTAAACCGTATTGTTTTTGCAACTCACCAATGGCAGATAACTCGCCTTGACCTTTTTCTTGCCTATCCAATGCCACGCTAATACCAGCAACCACCGCATTATTGTCTTGAATCATCTCAATCGACTCACGCACCGAAGTACCCGCCGAAACCACATCATCAATAATCAGCACCCTGCCTTGTAACGGCGCACCAATCAAAACCCCACCCTCTCCGTGGTCTTTGGCCTCCTTTCGGTTAAATGCCACCGGAATATTACGGTCATACAATTTATAAAAAGCCACCGAAACCGCCGTAGCAATTGGTATACCTTTGTAAGCAGGACCATAAAGCATATCAAATTCAAGACCACTGTCATGCAAAGTTTGTGCATAATATTCGCCAAGCAAGGTTAATGATTGACCGTCTTCAAATAAACCCGCATTAAAGAAATAAGGCGAAATTCGCCCCGATTTCAAAGTAAACTCACCAAATTTCAAAACCTGTTTTTGTAAAGCGAGCTGAATAAATTTTTGTGCTGTGTTCATAATTAACCCAAAATAAATTTAAAGACGATATTGTAAAAGAACATAATCGGTGGTGAAATTATTTTAGAAATCAACCCTGTTGCTAATAAACCAACCACAATAAACATGCCATAGCGTTCAGTAATGGCAAATTTATCACCTAATTCTCGTGGTAGTAAACCATGTAAAACTCGACCACCATCCAATGGTAACATCGGTAATAAATTAAAAATCATTAACACCAAGTTGATAATCACACCTTTTTGAGCCACACCGATTAAAAACTGAAAACTGGTTGAGTCTAAAGCAATGGTTGCAATAAATATCTTAGCCATTATTGCCCAAAAAATCACCATCAATAAATTTGCTCCAGGTCCTGCTAAAGCTACCCAAATCATATCGGTACGCGGGTTACGCAACCGATTAAACATCACAGGCACAGGTTTTGCCCAGCCAAACAAAAAAGGTGAACCTGATAACATTAACATACCAGGTACCAGTAAAGTACCGATTGGGTCGACGTGACTAATTGGGTTTAAAGTTAATCGGCCCATTTGTTTTGCTGTTGGGTCACCTAATTTATAAGCCATCCAACCATGTGCAACCTCATGTAAGATAATTGCCAAAGATAAAGGCACAATCCACATTAGGATATTCGTTATTAATTGTTGATCCATAGTTATTCTCTAAAAAGTTATTGGAATTTTATCATAAGCCAAAAAACAAACGTATAATATGATTGATATTACCAAAATCAATTGTTTCTATATTTGAATAAAATAAATATAATGATAAACTATGATTTCAAAGCAGTTAAAAACAAGAGAACAAAATGCCAGCAACATTACAATTAAAGAGAATGTCTTTTTCAGAAAAAATTCAAACAATGGAATTGTTGTGGGATGATATATGTAAAGAACCTCATAAACTTGAATCTCCCTTATGGCATTTAGATGAATTAAACCACCGCCAGAATCTAATACAAGATGGAAAGGCAGAATATTTTGATTGGGAAGATGTCAAAAAAAATATTAGAAAAGAAATTGAATGAAAATAAGGCTTCATTCTGCTGCAAAACAAGATTTAATTGAAGGTTATCATTTTTATGAAAATCAACAACAAACTATCGGTCAGTACTTTCTCGATTCTTTAGTGATATCAGCAGGAACCCATCAAAAATCACATAAGCAATTGTATAGAATGGATAGAATAATAAAACCTCTGCGTAACTCTGCGATTCCTCTGTGAATCTCCGCGTTCCTTAAACAAACAATAAAATAAAAACTATGAAAATAACATCTGTAAACACTAACGGTATCCGAGCTGCGGCTAAGAAAGGATTTTTTGAATGGCTTCAACGCGAATCGCTTGATGTGGTTTGTATCCAAGAAACTAAAGCACAAGAACACCAATTAACAGCTGATACCTTTCATCCAGAAGGTTATCATGTCTATTTTCATGATGCGGTCAAAAAGGGTTATTCAGGTACGGCGGTTTATACCAAGATTGAACCAAAATCGGTTAAATACGGCATTGGAGAAGAAGTTTTTGATAACGAAGGCCGTTGGCTTGAGGTCGATTTAGGCGATTTAATTGTGATTTCACTGTATTTACCATCAGGTTCTGCCAAGGAAGAACGCCAAAACTTTAAATACCAATGCATGGATCGATTAGAACAAGAGTTTGACCGTTTAAAATCTACGGGTAAGGACTTTGTTATTTGTGGTGATTGGAATATCGTACACAAAGAAATTGACATAAAAAACTGGAAAGCCAATCAAAAAAATTCAGGCTGTTTACCACAAGAACGCGAATGGTTAACCAAGTTATTTGATGAACAAGATTTGGTCGATGCTTACCGCGAAGTTGAAAAAGGTCCACACAATTACACCTGGTGGTCAAACCGTGGACAAGCCTATGCCAATAATGTTGGTTGGCGCATTGATTATCATATTACATCGCCATCACTAGCCAAAAAAGCACAATCGGCAGAAATTTATAAAGAGGAAAAATTTTCTGATCATGCACCTTTGACATTAACTTATAAATGATTTTTATCGACGCCGATGCCTGCCCGAATGTGATTAAAAGCATTATATTTCGGGCAAGTGACCGAACCAAAACCGAAGTATTGTTGGTGGCTAATCAATACATGGCAACGCCCGCTTCAAAATTAATTACGGCTATTCAAGTGCATCAAGGTTTTGATGTGGCTGATGATGAAATTGTAAAACGCGTTAAGACTGGTGATATTGTTATTACCTCAGATATTCCACTGGCATCGGATGTAATCGACAAAGGCGCTACGGCTTTAAATCCGCGCGGTGAACTTTATACAACAGATAATATCAAAGCACGTCTGCAAATGCGTAACTTTATGGAAACGCTTCGTAACTCAGGAGTTGATACAGGAGGACCTGCTGCATTAAACCAAAAAGACCGTGAGAATTTTGCTAATCAGTTAAACAAATTACTTGGCTAACACTTCATCAATTTTTTCTTTAACCGCATCAACGGTAATTAAATCCATCACACCCTCGGCAATTATCTGACCACCCCACCTGATGTCATCAGCTGGCTTTTTGAGTATTTCTTTTGCAGCTTGTTCAAAACAATCCACGGCTAAATGTTGAAAACTATAAGCACCGCTGCGCTTAGTTGTGGTTGCGCCATGTAATCCTATAACAGGCGTTTGCGCTGCATTGGCAATATGCATAGGGCCCGAATCAGGTGAAATAACCAAATCAGCGGCTTGCATCATGGCAAATAACTGTTTGAGTGTGTCTTTTCCTGCGATATTTGTCACGGGGTGTTTGGCGAGCTTTTCTATCTGTTGTGCTGTTTGTTTTTCAAACGGGTTTGGACTGCCACATAGAATCACCTGTGCACCGTATTTTTCAATGACATAATCACAGATGCTGGCGTAATTTTTATTTGACCAATTACGTAACTTATTACTCGAACATGGACTGATAATCACATTTGTTTTATCTTTGTCTATAACACCTGCTGCAAATGCCTTGTCTTTATCGGATGTAGTGATATTCCATTGGTAGGCTTTTTCCTTAATGCCAAGAGCAATGGCAAACTCCATAAAACCATCCAAAACATGTTGTTTTTCAAACGCTTGTATGCGTTTATTAATGCGTAATCCATGCAGTTCGCGCGAACGTTGTTTATCAAACCCTATACGTGTTTTGGCTTTAATCATCCAAGCAGCTATGTTGCCGCGAAATGAATACTGCATATGCAACAAGGCATCAAAAGTAATGTGTTTAAGCTGTTTTCTTAAGGCTAGATAGCCTTTAAAGCCTTTTTTCTTATCGTAAATAACAAAATCTACACCTTCCAACCCTTGCATTAATTTATACTCTAGCGTGCCAATTACCCAGGTAATTTTGGCATTAGGATAGTTCTTTTGCAAGGTGGCAATAACCGGTAAAACATGCGTAGCATCGCCAATCGCTGAAAGCCGTACAATGCAAATGGAGTTGATTTTATTGCTCATCTTTTTTATTTTCATTGGAGTTATTGTCTTCTGATTCTTTAAACTTCTTTTTCAAGTAAAGATGTGCAGCCAGTAATTTAAGCACAATGATGCCAACGACAACTGCGATAATTATATTTTTATTCTCCACGTACGCTCCAGATTGGAATTTAACGCGCTTATATTAACATCTTATCATTTTTGAATTCAGTAAAACATGCTAAGATACGCCACTTTATTTTCATCCTTTAGTCCTATGTCGCAAACCAGTGTTTCAGAACACAACAATTGCTGGATTCTTACTAATCAAGCATACAAAAGCAAAATAGACTGCGAATGGTTTAGTGATACCTATTGGCTCAATCAAGGGCGCTTATTGGGCGCTAGTAGTGGCAGAGGATCTGCATGGATGGTCAAATCTGATCAAGAAAAAATGATGCTGCGTCATTATTATCGCGGTGGTATTCCTGCAAAATTTAACAAAGATAAATATTTATGGACGGGTTTAAATAAATCCCGCAGTTTTAGAGAGTTTTATCTGCTAGAAAAAATGCACAAAATGGGTTTACCTGTACCCGAACCAATAGCTGCACAGACCTGCAAAGTCGGATTGTTTTATCAAGCCAACATATTGATTAAATACATTCCTCATCAGTCTACATTTGCCGCATTTCTCAACAAAGAGTCAGATAAAAGCACCTGGCAAAAAGTGGGTCAAATCATTGCCCTATTTCATCGACAAGGCATTAACCATGCTGATTTAAATGCCAACAACATTTTGATTGATGAAAATAAAGTCTATTTAATTGATTTTGATAATTCAGGTCAACAAACACCAAAATCAACTTGGCAACAAAACAACCTCAAACGCCTCAAACGTTCTATTGATAAATTAACCAACCAACCCTATACACATATTAACAACACAAAATGGCAACAGTTAATCGAAGCGTACCAGC
This sequence comes from Lysobacterales bacterium, assembly GCA_027067055.1. Taxonomy (GTDB): domain Bacteria; phylum Pseudomonadota; class Gammaproteobacteria; order Xanthomonadales; family Marinicellaceae; genus NORP309. The sequence continues at coordinate 124,083 of JAMOMK010000032.1, forward strand.
AGGAAATGAAGCAAACTAAATGAATAAGATCACGGACAAACTAAACCGCCCAATCAAAGATTTGCGCATTTCTGTTATGGATACCTGCAATTACCGTTGTCCCTATTGCATGCCTGCTGATAAATTTGATGACGATTATCAGTTCCTCAAAAAAGAGCAACGCTTAGGATTTTCTGAAATTGAAAAAGTCGTTAAGGTATTTGCTGGTTTCGGAGTCAACAAAATCCGCTTAACCGGTGGCGAACCCCTATTACGCAGGGATTTAGATAGATTGATTATGTTCCTCAAGCGAATTGATGGCATAACAGATATTGCATTAACAACCAATGGACAGTTATTACAAAGGCAATTACCAATACTCATAGCCGCAGGGCTTGACCGAATCAATATATCATTGGATACCATTGACGAAGACTTGTATTACAAAATGAGTGGTGAGCGCGGAAAACTATCCGTAGTACTGGATGCGATTGATGCTGCCAGTGCATCATCTCTCAAAAGTGTCAAGATTAATTGCGTCATTCAAAAAGGCATAAACGATGACCAAATCATACCCTTGCTTGAGCGTTACCAAGACACCAATGTTGTGGTGAGATTTATCGAATTCATGGATGTTGGCACGAAAAACGGATGGACAAAAGAAGAGGTAATTAACTTTAATGATATTGTTCAAATTATTGAAAACAAATGGAAAATATCACCAATAGAACCAAATTACACCGGTGAAGTCGCTAGTCGATACAAATACGATAATCACAAAGGCGAAGTTGGCTTTATTACCTCAATATCCAAGCCTTTTTGCCGTACCTGCTCGCGAGCTCGACTTTCAACTGATGGAAAATTATACACCTGCTTGTTTGCTCACCAAGAACACGATTTAATGTCATTAATTCGCAGCAACAAAGATGAAGAACTCACCCAAATGATTGCATCCATCTGGCAAAACCGCGATGACAGGTATTCAGAAATCAGAAACCAAAGCAAAGACAATAAAGAACGCATTGAAATGTACGTGATTGGAGGATAAGCATGAATGATTTAACCCATATCGATCAACAGAACAACCCTACAATGGTTGATGTTAGTGCCAAGAAAATCACCAAAAGAACAGCAACGGCTACCTCAACAGTCATTTTCCCTGAAGAAGTCAAAAGCTATTTTCAAGGCAATGAATTAGTGACCAAAAAAGGCCCTGTTTACCACACGGCAATAATCGCAGGTGTTATGGCTGCCAAAAAAACACATGAGCTGATTCCTTTTTGCCACCCAATCGCCATAGAAAACTGCAAAATTAATATCATAACAAACCAGCAAGGCAATGCCGAAATCACCTGCACCGTTAGTTTGCACCACAAAACTGGTGTGGAAATGGAAGCCTTAACAGGCGCATCGATTGCTGCCTTAACCATCTACGACATGTGCAAAGCCTTATCCCATGATATAGAAATAACAGCAACTAAATTAATTAAGAAAACTGGTGGAAAATCAGACATAAACTTATGAAAAATATCACAATACTATTCTTTGGAAAACTCAAAGAAACATGGAAAACCTCAGAGCTCAAGCAAACAACACAGGCTCATACTATTGAAGAGCTGTATGTTGAGCTATTGAAGCTCTGTGATGAAGAACCACATAAAGCCAGTATAAAAGTCGCCATCAATGATGAGTTTGTTGCATGGGATTCAGCTATCAGCGACCATGACACTATTGCCTTTTTACCACCTGCATCGGGAGGTTAATATGTTTGACATCAGTGAAGAAACAATCAACGAAAGCGAACTGCGCAAAAATACCCGAGACCCAGCCTGTGGAGGCTTTGTCTGTTTTGAAGGCTGGGTACGTGACCACAACCAAGGCAAAGACGTGCAAAAACTCGCCTACGAAGCCTACCCAAAGCTCGCTATCAAAGAAGGCAATAGAATTATCGCCGAAGCCATGGAAAAGTTTACCATCAACAAAGCCATCTGTACCCACAGAGTTGGCATGCTAGAAATCGGCGATATGGCCGTCTGGGTCGGCGTATCAGCTGCCCACCGCGATGCTGCGTTTCAAGCTTGCCGCTACATCCTGGATGAAGTCAAATCCCGCGTCCCCATCTGGAAAAACGAAACATGGACCGATGGCGAGTCCGGCTGGGTAGAGCAAGAATAGCGGGATATGATTTCTTCGATTAACAACCCGCCACCTTCAATACTCCGTAGCGACAAGGCACTGCCTTGTCGATATTTGGCGTTAGTATGAATTTAAATCGTGGTGATTTTTGAATGCACAAGGCAGTGCCTTGAGCCTACGGTGGTTTTATTTGGGATTTTAAATATATGTATAAGCCAAATAATAACTAAAAACCTCGCGTAGGATGTGGGCTCCGCCCATCAAAAAGAACTCAAAACCAAATAAAAACAACCTCAACACAAGCAAAAACACATTGCTCCAAAACTACCAATAGACTACAATAAATACAATAGAGAACATAAAAGCCAAGCCATGAATAACAAATATTTTAAAGTTGAAATAGAGCAAAAAATCGCTCAAGTTTTTATTAACAGACCAGAAAAATCAAACGCATTCAATATGGAGACTTGGATTGAAATGCAAACTATTTTTGAAACGCTATCTGAGTCTGAAGAAGTAAGAGTCATCGTTTTGGCAGGTAAAGGAAAGCACTTTTGTGCAGGAATCGATTTAGAATTACTCATGTCGATTAGCCAGTATCAAAAGATTGCTTGTTCTGGAAAACGCAGTGAAAAGATCAGGAAATTAATATTAACACTGCAACAAACAATCACAGCGATTGAAAAATGCTCAAAACCCGTACTCGCAGCGATTCATAATGGCTGTATTGGTGGCGGAGTTGATATAGCAACCGCTTGCGATATGCGTTATTGCACAGAAAAGGCGTATTTTACCATTAAAGAAATCGACTTAGGAATGGTTGCCGATATTGGAACACTGCAACGTTTACCAAAAATTATATCCACAGGAATGGCAGCCGAAATGTCCTACACTGGAAGAAAAGTGTTTGGGCCAGAAGCAAAAGAAATTGGCTTGGTCAATCGTTGCTATCCTACACAAGATGCACTAATGGAAGGAGTCATGCAAATTGCCTCAACCATCGCAAGCAAGTCACCTCTATCAATTCGAGGTACTAAAGATGTGTTACATTATTCAAAAGAACACTCAGTAGATGATTCGCTAAATTACATGTCCACATGGAATGCCGCAATGCTCCTATCCGCAGATTTAACCGAAGCCTTCAAAGCAACAATGGAAAAACGAGCACCTAAATATGAGGATTGAAACAAACCAAAACCACCCGTAGTGGAGTCCCTTGTGGGCTCCTTATGTAACAAAACCGATGAGTTATATCAAGCAAGGCTCCCACAAGGGAAGCCACTACAAAACTACATTTTTTTAACAAAACCAACGTAGGATGTGGCCTTGCCCATCAACAGTCTATCAAAAACCTCGATAAGCAGAAATTTGAAACCCGTAGCGACAAGGCACTGCCTTGTCGATGTTTGGGGTTGGAATTGAATTAAATCGTGGCAATTTTGGAATGCACAAGGCAGTGCCTTGAGCCTACGGTGGTTTTATTTGGGATTTTATTCACAATATGAAGTTAACGATACAAAACCAACCGTGTTAAACACAATCAATATGCCAAAACTAACTCCATCGGGTAGTTGGCTTCAGCCAACCAAAAAGAACGCAAAACCAATAAAAATCTTCCAAACACAAAACCCAATCGAAGCCCCAACTTTCAAAACTTCACACCCTTAATGCTAGAACAAAAAACCCATTGCCGAAAAACCACCAATAAGCTAAAATAAATAAAAATGCTAATGTTGGTTAATCAGCGACTTCAACCACCAATTTTTGAAATTCATTACATTTAAAACTTAAATAACTTATGAAAATAAAATCAGAATATTACCTGCAATCTTACAGAGTATTGATGCTCGATGATCTTTCGGAGTACAAAGAAGTAATTGATGAATTGAACGAATATTTAAAGAGTAATCCAAATTCAAATGGCTTTAATAATTTGGGCCTTGCTCATTTTGAAATTGGAGAAAAGACAAAAGCATTAGTTAATTTTAGTTTAGCAATCAAAATAGATAAACTAAATACAAGTGCCTATCTCAATCGTGCAGAATTAAATACAAAATTAGATAATATAAAAGATGCAGAATCTGATTATGATATGGCTATTAAATCAGATAGTTCAAAATTGAATAGCTTGATTTGTCGAGCACATTTTCATAAGCATAATAATAATTATGAAAAAGCTTTAATTGATTTTAGGAATGCACAAAAAATAAAACCAGATTTTAAACCTGTTAGCCAACAAATTATTGAAATTGAACAAATTTTAGGGATAAATCCCAAAATTTAGTGTGTAAGGTGGGCTTGCCCACCATCAGTGTTTCCTTAACCTCGATAACTATTCAGTATTAAATTTGGTGGGCAAGCCCACCTTACGAACTAACTCAAAAATACATCACTCGTAGTGGAGCACTTAGAATCTAACCAACCTAAAAAAACAGGCAAACACACAGGTCCGCACTCCAAGCAACCACTATTATTAAACTCCAAAAGAAAAAACAAATTCCTCAACCTAAAATATGATAAAATTCTCAACCGAATTAAACCAATACACAAACTCAAGCATTGAGAGGAGAAACATGCCTTATTTTTTATTAATCGCCATTCAAATTGGATTTGCTGTTCATGTTGTTAAAACTGGGCGTGAGATTTATTGGATTTACATTATTATGTTTTTACCCGGCATCGGTATGGGTATATACTTTTTTACACAGGTTTTACCAGAACTTGGGCAATCAAGACAGGTCAATACTGCGAAAAGCTCCTTACTCAAAGCCATCGACCCGCAGCGTGAATTGCGTAAACGTAAACAACAGCTTGAGTTGGCAAATACTCTGGAGAACAAACTCAAACTTGGGGATGAGTGTTTGGAAGCCAATTTAATCGATGATGCCATTGAATTATACCAAGCTTGTTTAACAGGTGTTGGTGAAGGCGATCCTGATATTATGGTTAAGTTGGCTAAAGCATATTTTACCAATGAACAATACAACAAAACCATCCAAATGTTGGATGAAATCATCAAAGAAAACCCCAATTACAATTCCACCGATGGGCATTTGTTGTACGCCCGCAGTTTAGAAAAACTAGGCAAGATTGATAAAGCCCTAGAAGAATATGAAGTGGTTGCACAAAATTATCCCGGAGAGGAAGGCCGTGTTCGTTACGGTTTATTGTTGCAACAACAAGGACAAACGCAAAAGGCACAAGAGGTCTTTAAAGAATCAATTAACCGTGTACGTTTAGCACCAAAATTTTACCAAAAAGCACAAAAATATTGGCTAAAAATTGCTAAATCACACCTAAATACATAAGAGGAAATTATGAATAAAAAATTACTCACCCTTGCCATAACAGCATCATTGGCTCTGCTTTCTTGTCAAGATAAATCTGACAACAAACAAACGCAAGAAGCCGTTAAGAAAAAACCAATAGCAGAAACAATTGTTGTTAAGAAACCACCTGAAGTTTATACACCCCGACCTGACTGGAGTACCTTACCACGGGTTGCAGATGTTTATGCTGAGTTTACCCTTAAAACGGATTTATCGCATTTAAGCGACAATCAAAAAAAGATACTACCGATTTTAATTGATATCGCTAAAATCATGGATGAGCTTTTTTGGTTGCAAGCCTATGGCGATAAAGAAACATTTTTGATGGAAATCAATGATGACAATGCCCGCCGATTAGCTGATATCAACTATGGTCCTTGGGACAGGTTGAATGGTGACAATGTTTTGATACCGACGTACCCAGAAAAAAGCTTGGGTGCAAATTTTTATCCTCACGATATGACCAAGGAAGAGTTTGAAGCCTCAACTGATGCCAATAAAACCAATCTTTATACGGTTTTAAAACGTGATATGAACAATAAACTGGTTTCACAGTTTTACCATGAAACTTACCCTAAACAACTGCAAAAAGCATCTGAGTTACTCAAACAAGCCGCTTTATTAGCAGAGGATGAAGGTTTTAAAAAGTATTTAACACTAAGAGCTGATGCGATTTTAACCGATGCTTTTAAACCCAGCGACATGGCGTGGATGGATATGAAATCTAATGCTATTGACTTTGTTGTTGGCCCTATTGAAACCTATGAGGACAGACTTTTTGGTTACAAAGCCGCTTATGAAGCCTATGTACTCATCAAAGATAAAACTTGGAGTAAGAAACTGGCTAAATTTGCCGCTCTTTTACCGCAATTGCAACGTGAATTACCGATTGAATCCAAATATAAAACTGAAACTCCAGGCACAGACTCTGATTTAAACGCTTATGATGTGTTGTATTATGCTGGACATTCTAATGCAGGCAGTAAAACCATCGCTATCAACCTACCCAATGATGAAAGCGTACAACTGGCTAAAGGCTCACGTCGTTTGCAATTAAAAAATGCAATGAAAGCCAAGTTTGAGAAAATTTTAACGCCTATTGCTAATGAGTTGGTTGCACCAGAGCAAAGAAAATACATTACCTTCCCTGCTTTCTTCGGCAATACTATGTTTCATGAAGTGGCACACGGTTTAGGCATCAAAGAAACAATCAATGGCAAAGGCAGCGTACGTACCGCCTTAAAACAATTTGCCTCAGCACAAGAAGAAGGCAAAGCCGATGTCTTGGGTCTTTATATGGTTGAAAAACTCTTTAAGATGGGTGAGTTAACCGAAGGTCAAATCATGGACAATTACGTAACCTTTATGGCAGGCATCTTCCGTTCGGTTCGTTTTGGTTCTTCCTCTGCTCACGGTGTAGCCAATATGCTACGTTTTAACTATTTTGCCGAAAATGGCGCCTTTTCTTACAATACACAAACAAAATTTTATTCTGTTAATCCTGAAAAAATGTCAAAAGCAATCGAAACTTTATCGCAAAAGATTTTGACTTTACAAGGCAACGGCGATTACAACGGTGTTGAAAAATGGGTTAATGAAAAAGGCAATATCTCCCCTGCTCTTAAAGCGGCATTAGACAGATTAAATAATATTCCTGTCGATATAGTCTTTAAACAAGGAGTTGATCAACTAGATTTGTAAAGAAACTAAACTAAATTTTGTTTAAAAAAAAGCACTCAAATAGAGTGCTTTTTTTACTTTGTCACTCCTATCTTGCCTATTTTAGATTCGCATCTAATTTAATTTCATCAATTCAAATTGATTTGATAAGTGAGTAATTATGTTATAATTCTACTGCTTAAAAAATTAGATTAAAATGAATAAAAAAGCTTTCGATTATATCATCATCGGTGCTGGCTCTTCGGGTTGTGTACTCGCCTCTCGCTTAACAGAAAACCCAAGTATTTCAGTGTGTTTATTGGAAGCAGGTGGTCCTGACAAAAGTGTTTTTATTCATGCACCAGCTGGTGTGGCAGTTATGTTAGCAACCAAACTCAACAATTGGGCATTTGATACCGTACCACAAAAAGGCTTAAATGGCAGAATTGGATACCAACCACGTGGTAAAACACTCGGGGGTAGTTCATCAACCAATGCTATGCTCTATGTTCGTGGCAACAAATGGGATTATGACCATTGGCAAGAGTTGGGCAATAAAGGCTGGTCTTATGATGATGTTTTGCCTTTGTTTAAAAAATCCGAGCATAATGAAGACATAAATGATGAATACCATGGTCAGAGCGGATTACTCAATGTAAATAATCCAACCGATGCAACTGTGCTCAATCAAACCTTTCTGGACTCCTGTGAACAGCATGGAATTGCTCGGACAACAGATTACAATGGCGCTAAACAAGAAGGTTGTTTTCTTTACCAGCGCACAGTTAAAGACGGCGAGCGTTGTAGTGCAGCCAAAGCTTTTATAACCCCTCATCTTGAACGTCCTAACTTAACTGTAATAACACATGCGGTTACAGAAAAAATCATTTTTGAGAACAAAACAGCCGTGGGTGTAAAATACCAAAAAGAAGGTCAAACGCACGAAATCACCTGCAACAAAGAAGTTCTCCTTAGTTCAGGGGCATTTGGTTCACCACAAGTTTTAATGCTTTCAGGCATCGGTGAAAAAGAACAGCTTAAACAACATGCTATCGACCTTGTTCATAATTTACCAGGAGTGGGTGAAAACCTACAAGATCATATTGACTACATACAAACTTTTAAAGTTTCAAGCAGATTAGATACCTTTGGCTTGTCCTTTTTAGGTTCATTAAGAATAACAAAAGCCATCTTCCAATGGTGGCGTAAAAGAAAAGGCAAAATCACCAGTACATTGGCAGAATCTGGTGCTTTCTTTAAAAGCAATGAATCTCTTGAGATCCCTGATTTGCAATTTGTCTGGGTTCCTGGGGTTGTTGATAACCATGCACGAAATTTACGCTTTGGACACGGTTATTCCTGCCATTTAACTTTATTAAGACCCAAGAGCAAAGGCACGGTCAAACTCGCCAGTAACAATATTAATCATGCTCCGTTGATTGATCCAAATTATTTTGACCATGAAGATGACATGAAACTTATGCTCAAAGGAGCCGATAAGATGCAACGTATTTTAGAAGGCAAACCCTTTGATTCTATACGAAGAAAGATGTTATACAAAGTTGACCTTGGTGACATAAAAGCCTTAGAACAAGATATAAGAAACCGTTCAGATACACAATACCACCCTGTTGGCACTTGTAAGATGGCACCATCAACCGATAAATTAGCCGTAGTGGATAATGAATTAAAAGTCTATGGAGTTCAAAATTTACGTGTCGTTGATGCTTCTATCATGCCAACTCTTATTAGTGGAAATACCAACGCACCTGCTATCATGATTGGTGAAAAAGCCGCTGAACTCATTAAATCAGAATACAATATTTAAGGTGGAAAAATGAAATTTTTAGTCCTATTGCTAACCCTATTCTCTACTGGATACATAAATGCAAAAGAGAAGACTGGCAAAGCCACAAGCTACACGAAAGAAAGTAACGAATCAGTCAAAAAACTACTGCCTTTTACAGACAAAACAGATTTTAAAAATGCTAACAGAGGATTTATTGGCACAATTGATGAAGGTATTATTAAAAATTCCCAAGGAAAAACATCATACAACATGAAAGAGTATGATTTTCTTAAAAAAGAAAGCCCAGATACGGTAAATCCAAGCCTATGGCGACAAGGGCAATTAAACCGAATTAATGGTTTATTTAAAGTAACAGAAGGCATTTACCAAATTCGCAGCTTTGATTTATCCAATATGACTTTGGTCAAAGGCAAAACGGGTTGGATAATTATTGACCCTTTGCTCTCACCTGAAACTTCCAGTGCTGGTATGAAATTAGTCGAAAAGCATTTAGGTAAATTTCCAGTCTCTGCCATCATTATCAGCCACTCTCATATTGACCATTTTGGTGGAATGCGGGGAGTAGTTAACGAAGCTGATGTCATCAGTGGAAAAGTGCAAATCTATGCGCCCAAAGGATTTTATGACCATGCAATTAGTGAGAATATTATAGCAGGAAATGCCATGATTCGTCGTTCGACTTACATGTTTGGGAATTTATTACCTAAAAATGATGTCGGTATGGTTGGCTCTGGTTTAGGTCAAACCACGTCTGTTGGGCTATACGGCATTATTAAAAACACACAAAGCATTGATTCATTAGATGGAGTTAGTAAAACCATTGACGGTGTAAAAGTTGATTTTATTTACACACCCGGAGCTGAAGCACCTGCTGAAATGATGTTTTACTTTCCTGAATTAAAAGCATTCTGTCAAGCAGAAAACATCAATCACAACTTCCACAACCTGTATACCTTACGTGGTGCAAAGGTCAGAAACGGTCAAAAATGGGCGCATTACATCGATAAAGCGCTGTACAAATGGGGTGATGCTGCACAAGTGTCATTTGGAACGCACCATTGGCCAACGTGGGGCAATGAAAACATAAAAGAATTTTGGCGCAACCAACGCAACCTGTACCGATTTGTGCATGACCAAACCATCCGTTTAGCGAATCAAGGGCTAACACCTCGTGAAATTTCTGAACAGCTCAAACTACCTGATGCCATAGGCAAAAAATTCTATAATCGAGGTTATTACGGCTCATTAAAACACAATATCAAAGCCCAATACCAACTCTATTACGGTTGGTTTGATGGCAATCCAGCCAACCTTGATCCATTGCCACCAACCGAAGCTGGCAAGCATTATGTCAAAGCCATGGGAGGTGCTGATGCCTTACTTAAAACTGCAAAAGAATCTTTTGACCAAGGTGATTATCGTTGGGTTGCGCAATTGGTTAATCATTTGGTTTTTGCTGAACCGAACAATCAAAAAGCTCGTCAATTACTGGCAGATGCCTATGAGCAACTCGGTTATGTATCCGAATCTGGTCCTTGGAGAAATTTCTACCTAACTGGCGCAAAAGAACTGCGTGATGGCGTTATGCAACTGCCCGCACCTAGTGGATTAACCCCTGATATGGTTAAGGGTTTATCAACCAAACTCTTTTTTGATTACTTAGCAATGAAATTCATCGGAACAGATACCGATGCACAAAAAATGCATTATAAGTTTAACTTCACACTGCCTGATGTTGATGAAACTATCGCATTGATTATTGAAGATGGCGTGGTTAATCCCCGCTTTGATTACATTATTAAAGATGATGTCAATGCGACCATCACTGTCAATCGTAAAGACTTAAACAGAATGATAATGAAGCAAATTTCATTAATGGATTTGATAAAAACCAAAGCCATGAAAATTGATGGCGACACCACTGCCTTTCTTGGTTTCTTCTCTAAGTTAGATAACTTTAAATTCTGGTTTAATATTGTTGAGCCATAAATACTTTTTAATTAAGTTGAGTTGAGTTGAATTTAATAAATTCAACTCAACTAATTCTCAAACGTATATCAACAGCAAAGATTTTTTCACCTTCTCCAAGTAAAGGATTGATATCCAACTCCTGAATTTCTGGCATTATTTGCGTGAGGTAACTAATTTTCTGAATGATTTCGGCAAATGCTTCTAAATTAACGCCTTTTTTACCTCGGATGCCTTGTAATAAAGGATAACCCTTTAGGTTTTTTAATCGGTAAAGAATTTCTTTTTTAGTACATGGACATAGGCACACTTTAATGTCACCCAAGACTTCCACAAAGATTCCACCAAGTCCCATCAACAATAAATACCCAAAATCTTTTTCATAACTGACACCAACAAACAATTCAACACCTGATAATTGTTGTTGAATCAATACCCCTTGAGCATCAGGTATTTGCATCATTTCTTTAAAGTGTGCAAGCAACACATCTTGTGACTTTATATCCAGTACAACGCCGCCAACATCAGATTTATGCAAAGGGCCAACCACTTTCATCACCACTGGAAAATCTATTTTTTCTAAAGATTCAATAACTTGCTGTTGTGTTTTGGCACTGACTTCATGTGCTCTGGGGATTTTCAAACAGTCCAGAATGGCATTATTTTCTTCACTGCTTAAATAACCATCCGAACTTTTATTGTTATCAACAATTTTTCTAATAACGTGCTTATCAATGCCATAATCAACAATTTTGGAATCAATTGGGTCGCCCGTAAAATAACTTTCGCATAAAGCTTTACCGAGTATCACTTCATCAGGGAAATTGACATGTCCTTTGGATAGGAAATACTGGATTTCTTTTTGGGCATTAACCAATGAGGGCAATACGGGGAAAATAGGCTTTTTACAGACATCCATTTTGACATTGAGCACTTTATAAACGTTTTCCACATCGAACAACCCAGGACTACCAAAAACCACTACCATGGCATCAATAAAGTCGAATTTATGTTCACAATAATCAATAATAATACCCAATTGTTCGGCTGTTCCTGTGGCTAAAAAGTCAATAGGGTTGGATACAGATGAGCCCACGTGTAAATACTCCAACAAATCATCGTCATCCTTGCCTTCAATCAATGGCACTTGCAAGCCACCTTTGGCTAAAGCATCGGTTAGCATCACCGCAGAACCACCTGCATGGGTGATAACGGCAATATTTTTACCAATTAATTTTTTATAAGAAAAAACCGAAGCGATAGAAATAAGCTCCTCGCGTGAACTGCAATAAACAATACCAGCCTTACGAAATAAGGCACGTGTCGCCATATCCGATGTTGCCATCGCTCCCGTGTGAGAGCTGGCAGCACGAGAACCAGCATCGGTTGACCCAGCTTTTATCGCGGCAATTCGACAGCCTTTAGCAATTAAAGATGTGGCATTTTTGAGCAGTTGTTGCGGCTTTTTAATATTTTCCAAATACATAATAATGCTTTTGGAACTGGTTTTTTCATTAAAAGTTTCATCCAAATACTGGAGATAATCCTCTGCACAAATTTGATTGCCATTACCGACAGAATAAACACTGGAAAAACGCAATCCCACTTGCATGCCTGCTTCCATGAGAAACACAGCAGTCGCTCCTGAACTTGAAATAAAATCACAACCATTTTTACTGTCTAGTACTGGTATCGGTGTGGTAAATACGCCGTGGTAATTTTGATTAATAATGCCAATACAATTAGGACCAGATAAAGCGGCGTTATACTTGTTGGCGACATCAATCATTTGTTGTTCGAGTTGGGCTCCAGTTTCATTTAATTCACTAAAACCAGCTGAAATTACAATAAATGCCTTGGTGTTTTTGTTTTTAGCCAACTCTTCAATCACACCTGGACAATGGGGTGCGGCAATGGCTAGAATAGCCAAATCAACTTGTGGCAATTCATCCACAGAGGCATAAGACTTTTGCCCTTGTACTTTACTTTCCCTCTTATTCACCACCATCAAAGCACCTTTAAAATCACCTTCGATGATATTGTGCAACATTTTGCCACCAGCCTTACGCAAATCATTGGAAGCGCCAATAACAACAATGCTTTGTGGATTAATAAGTTGTGAGTTGATCATGCCTTTTATTCGCCAAAATTTAGATTTATGTTATTATAGGTTGCATATCAAATAATTAATTGACCGTGGTCAATAGCAGAAACAACTATGAAAAAACTCGTCATTTTACTGTTAATTACAGCCTCTTTTTTCAGCCATAGCAAAGAAAGCAACGCGGTCAAATTAATTGTCTTAGGTGTCGCTCAAGATGCGGGCTATCCACAGCTTAATTGTTATAAACCACATTGCATGCCCGCTTGGAAGAATGTTCATCTAAAAAAGATGGCCATTTCATTGGGTATTGTTGATGTCAATGCACAGAAAAAATACTTAATGGAAGCCACTCCCGATGTCAGGCAACAAATGTATAATTTGCATCAATTCATTGATAACACTTATGAATTTGCAGGGATATTTTTAACCCATGCTCATATTGGACATTACACCGGTTTGATGCATTTTGGACGAGAAGCAGCTGGCACAAAAAATGTCAATATTTATGCTATGCCAAAAATGACCGAATTCCTGAATAATAATGGCCCTTGGAGTCAGTTGGTAACGCTAAAAAACATTATTCTACAGCCTTTACAAAACCAACAACCCGTTAAACTAAGTGATAATCTTTCTATCACACCAGTCATTGTTCCTCACCGCGATGAATTTTCTGAAACCGTTGGATTCAAGATAAAAGGTCCACATAAGACCGCCTTGTTTATTCCTGATATAAACAAATGGCGAAAATGGGATTTATCTATTGTTGAAGAAATAAAGAAAGTGGACTATGCCGTGCTTGATGCCACTTTTTATGCCAATGGTGAAATACCCAACCGTGACATGAGTGAAATACCCCACCCTTTTGTCGAAGAAAGCATGAAATTATTTAATAGCATGTCAAAAAAAGACAAGGCCAAAGTGATATTCATCCACTTCAACCACAGTAATCCCTTATTACAAAAAGGCAGTGATGCGCAAAAAGCAGTCAAAGAACAAGGTTATAATTTTGCTTATGAAGGTATGGAATTAGATTTATAATGGGTGATACCTAACTGATATAAACAAACAATCAACAGCAAAAAAGATTTTCCAAGGAATCAACTCCAGATTGTGACTCTTTTTGTTCGTATTCGTGCATATTCTTTTTATAGAGACCTTTGCATAACTTTTCCAAATACTGCTTAAAAAATGTTATAATATATAGTAAGAACAAACAGCTAAAATACTATGGCTTGGAAGAATTTACGACAACAAGATTTATCAGACGCACTATTATCACATCATGAAGCATTGGAAGAATTAGATGATGTTCATGAAATCATTAATTGGTCACAAATTGAACAAC
>JAMOMK010000033.1 GCA_027067055.1 Lysobacterales bacterium
CTACTTAGTTTGCCATGTTCCTGATGCATCCTGGTATTTCCATCCTGCATGCGCTTGTTTTCTCCATTGCTTAACAAAAACATTTTGAATCGCGTCTTCCCAATCGGGATGACCATTAGCAACGGCTAGTTCTCTGTATAAAGCTTTTCTGTCACGGTTTTCATCGGCGACTAACTTCTTTGCTTTTTGACGGTCTTTTAAACCCAGTTTTTTGGCATCGAGTATCTCGATAAAGCCTTGATTTGAAAATCCAATAACCGCTTTATCTAAATAGGCTTTCAAGCTACTGTCATAACGTCCTTTCATGCGGTTGGTGATTTCTACTATGGCAGGCGATGATATGTTGATATTAACTTCAGCATGGGCCGATGAGATGAAAAAAGATAAGGGGTTAAAGTTCAATCCTTGCGGGTTATCACCATCAATACCTGCATTATCATCTTCTCCAATAATTTTATTGACGATTTTTGATGCTGCATCTTCTGCTTCTGCCGCTGGAAAATAGACATTAATGGTAACGCATGCCGTAATAAATAATACGGATGAAATCATCAATAATTTTACTCTTTTCATAATGAATCTCTTTATTAAAGTGCCATTATAACAAAGTTAGATAAATATAAACTGAATTTAAGATAAAAAAAAGGCGGCTGATTAGCCACCCTTTGAATAGTTTTAGTTATTTAGCTATAGGATAAGCAGGCCATTCAACGCCCGCAAACTTCTCTAAACAACGCATCACTTGACACGAATAACCAAATTCATTGTCATACCAACAATAAAGTATCAATGATTTGCCTTCAACAATAGTCGCTGTTGAATCAATAATACAAGCTTCTCTGGTACCAACAAAATCAGATGAAACAACTTCAGTAGAAACAGTATATCCAATTTGTTGCTGTAATTTTGAATGCAAAGATTTTTGACGCAAAAATTCCTTAACTTTTTCCACCGTTGTCTCTTTACCTAATTGCAGTTTTAAAATTGCCATAGAAACATTTGGAGTTGGAACTCGAATCGCATTACCTGTTAATTTACCTTTAAGTTCTGGTAATACACGTGCAACCGCTTTAGCTGCACCGGTTGAGGTTAATACCATATTCAAAGCTGCACTTCGACCACGACGTTCGCCGGGATGAAAGTTATCAATTAAGTTCTGATCATTAGTATAAGCATGGATGGTCTCAACATGACCATTTTCGATGCCATATTCATCATATAGACATTTAAGCACTGGCACAATTGCATTGGTCGTACAAGAAGCTGCACAAATAATTTTGTCCGTTTTCTTAATATCATTATGATTAATTCCATAAACAATATTTGGAATGCCATCTTTTGCAGGAGCTGTTAATAATACTTTTGAAGCACCAGGGCGTAAATGGGCACCAAGTCCTTTTTTATCTTTCCAAACACCGGTGTTATCTACAATCAATGCGTCTTTTATACCATATTTGGTGTAATCAATATCTGCTGGTGAATTAGCATAAATCATTTGCACCTCATTACCATTGATAATCATTTTATTTTCATCAGGTAAGACTCTAATTGTGCCATTAAAATCACTGTGGACCGAATCATGGCGTAATAAGTCAGCACGCTTAACAATATCACTGGCATGCTTGGAATTTCTTAAAACAATAGCTCTAAGAACTAAGACATCCCCACCACCAGTTTTATCAATTAACAGTCGCGCAACCAAACGACCAATACGACCAAAGCCATAAAGTACAACATCTTGAGGTTTTGGAATAGGCTTTTTCTTAGAACCAATTAAACCAGCAAGTTCTTTTTTAACGTACTCAAACACATCTTCTTTATTGCCAGTTTGAAGGTATTTAAATACTATTTTACCGACATCAATATGAGCTGGGCCTAGCGTTAATTGTGAAATGGCTTGAACAAAGGGAAAAGTATCGAAAAGGCTCAGTTCTGTCGACTCAACTTGGCGAACAAATCGATGTGCCTTCATTATATCTGTTACTTTTTGGTTGATAAGACGCTTGCCGTACATGTATAAAGATACATTGCTCTTTCGATATAAACGCCCAATTAAAGGAATCATCGCCTCAGCAAGTGCTTCACGCTCTTTCCAATCCGAGAAAAACTCTGCCGGTACTGGTCTTTTTTCTGTCGTCATTACAACCTCATTAAAGTTAAGTTAAAATATTAAGTTGCGTGCCATTCTAGCACTATTAAATTAACAAAAAACACTATATTTGCTAAATAAAACAAGAAATCAACATATATTAGCGCTTTCTAATAAATGACACCAATAAAAGAAATACTAGATTGTAATTGTATCAATTTTTTAGTAGAGTATAATTAGACAAAAGTATAAGGGAGAAAACCAATTGATTAATATTGTCATTGTTGATGATCACGAACTAGTACGCACTGGTTTAAAATTGATTATTGCTAAAATGTCAGGGATTAACATAGTCGCAGAAGGAGATAATGGCGAACAAGCCATTGCTTTGGTACGTGAATTTAAGCCCGATGTTATTCTAATGGATGTTAATATGCCAGTATTAAGTGGCATCGAAGCAACTAGACGAATATCGCAACACCTAAACGACACTAAAGTCATCATCTTAACTGTTCATGCAGAAAACCCTTTTCCACAACAGTTACTCGAAGCAGGAGCAAGTGGCTACTTAACAAAAGGGTGCGCAGCATCTGAACTTGAGAATGCCATTAAAAAGGTAGCATCAACTGGACGATATATTGGACACGATATTGCCCAACAAATGGCCTTATCAATGCTTCCTGGAGGCAGCAACTCTCCATTTGATGAATTGACCGCGCGTGAGATGGAAGTCATGATGCTACTCGCGCAAGGAAAAAAACCCAAAGAAATTGGTGACATTATGATACTGAGTCATAAAACTATTGCCACTTATAAATACAGAATATTAGATAAATTAAATTTAAAAAATACCATAGAGTTAGCTCATATGGCAATCAAACACGGTATTTTGGAGGACAGTAACAAATGAAAACCGTTGTATGCACAATGTGTCTAGCAAGTAACAGAGTTCCAGATAGTCGCTTGAAAGACAACCCGCGCTGTGGCAAATGCCACGATGACTTATTCAGCAACAAAGCCATAGAAGTGGATAACAAAACATTTAACAAAGTTGTGAAAAAATCATCTTTGCCTATTATTGTTGATTTTTGGGCTCCCTGGTGTGGTCCATGCAAAATGATGACACCAATTTTTAATCAAGCCGCCGCACAACTTAAAGGCGACTACATCTTAATCAAAGTCAATACCGAACAGGAACAACAACTCTCTGGACAACTGGGTATTCGTTCTATTCCAACTCTTATGGTGTTTAAGAATGGCAAAGAAGCCAACCGCATGTCAGGGGCTTTACAATTGCCACAATTATTGCAGTGGATTAAAAGCAATTAACAGAATTAAAAAT
>JAMOMK010000034.1 GCA_027067055.1 Lysobacterales bacterium
GCTGGTAGCCTCACCTTATTGTCTTATGCCTTGTATCGAAGAGATCCTATTTTTGTAATGGGACAAACCTTCGGTGTAGTCATCTATCTTCGCAACTTGTATTTTATCAATCCCAAAATTGTTAAACCTTTGATCACAGGTATCATTATTTTCTTCACCGCGTTGATCTCTTATTTATTTTCTATCGGTTTTGTTAACCCAGAACACATTAAAGAGCTACGAAGTAACAACACAGCATCAGATACCGTTTGGCAAATCGTTGGTTTTGTTGGGCAAATCATGTTCTCCATGCGCTTTATTCTGCAATGGATGGAATCTGAAAAACAAAAGAAATCCGTAATGCCTGTATCCTTTTGGTATTTTTCGATGTTCGGCAGCATGATATTACTCTCTTATGCTATCTATCAAAAAGACCCTGTTTTTATTATGGGACAGTCTTTTGGTATGATTGTTTATTTACGAAATTTGTATTTTATTTTTAAGGCAAAAAAATGACTTTGAGTTTATCGCACGGCGACACAGAGGCACAACGAAAATTTTTATAATCCTGACCTATCTGTTATACTGATACATATTGAAAATTATTAATTTTTTATGAAGGAACTACAAAAACATAACCCCGATTTGTTAATTGAACTTAACAAAATTATCCAACAAGGCAAAAATAAAGTAGCTGTCGCTGTCAATAGCACTTTAACTTTAGTTTTTTGGCAGGTAGGTCAAAAGATAAATGATTTTGTGCTTGATAATAAACGAGCTGAGTATGGTAAGGAAATTGTGAAGAGTCTTTCCATTGAATTAGTTAATAAATATGGAAAGAGTTTCACAAGTAAAAACCTACACCGAATGATGCAATTTGCTGAACAATTTTCAGATTTTGAGATTGTCGTTACATTGTCACGAAAATTAAGTTGGCCGCATTTTGTTGAATTATTTTCTTTTAAATCCAAAAGAGCAAAATTGTTTAAGGGTTAAATATCCATGAATATCAATCAAATACAAAATATAATAACCAAAGGCGAAGGCATTAACACTGAGTTTAAAACTGCAAAAAACAAGCTCAATAAAGATGTGTTTGAGTCTATTTGTGCTTTTTTAAATCGCAGTGGTGGTTATTTGTTTTTAGGTGTAGGTGATAATAGCAATATAGTCGGTGTTGATACTGATGCATTACAAAGTTTACTCGATGATTTTGTTAGTCAAAGTAATAACGCTCAAAAACTTAATCCACCTTTTTATTTATCGCCTGAAGTTGTTAAGATTGAGAATAAAATCATCGTTGTTATTCATGTTCCAGAAAGTTCTCAAGTGCATCATTGCGTGGGCAAAATTTATGACCGCAATGAAGATGGTGATTTTGATGTGACAGCTCAATCGAATCATGTCGCACAAATGTATCTTCGTAAACAACAGTCCTATAGTGAAAATCTAGTTTTTCCTTATATTGAAATGTCAGATTTTGAACCTGCATTATTTACAAGAGTAAGAGCCTTGGTGAAAAACCAACGTCCAAACCACCCTTGGGTTGAATTATCAGATAATGATTTGTTGAAATCGGCTGGCTTGTATAAAAAAGATATGCAAACAAACTATTATGGCTATACCTTGGCAGCGGTTTTATTATTTGGCACGGATGAATTAATTCAAAATGTCTTGCCTCATCATAAGACCGATGCTATTTTTCGTGTTGAAAATATTGATAGATACGATGACAGAGATGATATAAGAACCAATTTGATTGATAGTTATGAAAGGCTAATGGCGTTTATCGCTAAACATTTGCCTGATAAATTTTATTTGGATGGTGAGCAGCGTATCAGTATTCGCGATCATTTGTTTCGTGAAATGATTGGTAATTTACTTATTCATCGAGAGTTTACCAACGCTTTTCCTGCTAAATTGATTATTGAAAAGAATAGAGCCTATTCAGAAAATTGGAACAAACCACATGCCAATGGAAAAATTGATCCCAATAATTTTTCTCCATTTCCAAAAAATCCGATGATTGCTAAATTATTCAAGGAGATTGGCTGGGTTGAAGAACTGGGCTCTGGAGTTAGAAATACGTTTAAGTTTTGTGAGTTGTATAATAAAAACACCACCCCTGAGTTTATTGAAGGTGATACTTTTAAAGCAATCATACCTTTAGAAAGTTCGGTAGAAAGTTCGGTAGAAAGTTCGGTAGAAAGTTCGGTAGAAAGTTCGGAGAAAAGTTCTGAGAAAATAATTAAATTGATCTCAAAAAATAAATTTATCACTATTCCAGAACTTTCTAAACTTGTTGGTATTAGTACCAGAGCAATTGAAAAACAATTGGCGAAGCTTAAAAAAGAAGAAAAACTAACAAGAGTTGGTTCTACTAAAGCAGGCCATTGGAAAATCTTATGAACCAAATTGAAATAAAAAAACTCACTTTCTGGCTTTTCGCCATTACCGCTATTATTATCTTGGCAGGTACTGGTTTGCGCGATCCGTGGCCACCTGATGAACCACGGTTTGCTTTAATGGCAAAGGAGATGTGGGAGACGGGTAATTGGTTTTTTCCACACCGTGGGGGGGAGATTTATCCAGATAAACCACCGATGGTTATGTGGATGATTTTGTTGTTTTATGGTTTGCTTGGAAATTTAAAGATAGCTTTTTTATTGCCCTCTGCTATTTTATCCATGTGTACCATGTGGATGACTTATGATATTGCTAAGCGCTTATACAACCCAAAAGTTGGGCTATATGCTGGGTTTTTACTCGCCATTACTTTACACTTTATCTTGCAAGCCAAGAGCGGGCAACTCGATGCGCCTGTGGCTTTTTGGGTGTCACTTGGCTCTTATGGGTTGTTGCGGCATTTGATTTTGGGTCCTGCTTGGAAGTGGTATTATTTGTCCTTTTTTGCCATGGGTATGGGGATTATAACCAAGGGTGTGGGCTTTTTACCTGTACTAATGTTATTTGGTCTAATTATCGTTTCACCCAGTTGGTACGATAAAAGCAACAAGCAATTACTCAAATGGTTTGCTGGGATCTTCTTTTTGCTTTTGGCTGTTTCTTTATGGCTGATTCCGATGTTAATTCAGGTTGAAAATAATCCAACGCCTGACGTCTTGGCTTATCGTGATAATATTTTACTGAAACAAACGGTTAATCGTTATGCCAAATCATGGGCACACCACCAACCATTTTACTATTATATCCTTGAGGTTATTCCTCTGTTTTGGCTGCCTTTGTCTTTGTTTATTCCTTGGTTGATTAAACCGATTAAACAAGCCTTTAAAGATAAAGAAAGACGCATCATCTATCCATTGATTATGGTTGTTTTTGTTATTTTCTTTTTTAGTTTATCCAAAGGCAAACGTGCTGAGTATATGTTGCCAATTCTGCCGCTGTTTGTGTTACTTGTTGCTCCCTATTTTGAAATGCTTGTCGCCAACAAAGGTATCCAACGACTGTTATTGACGTTAGTGCTTGTTTTAAGTGTTGTATTTGCATTAATTGGTCTTGCTGGCATTTTTGAAGTAGAGATAGTGAGTCGACTAACTGCCAAGTATTTTGTTAATCCTTGGTATTGGATGGCATCCTTGGGTGGATTTGGGATGATTGTCACGGCATTGTTTAGAAAAAATGCAATCAAAATGTATACTATTTTTATCACTGGATTATGGTTGAGTTATGGTTTGTGGGCAGCACCTCTGGTTGATAAAGTCATGAGTACACAGCCTATGATGGCAGCTATTGCTAAAGTTATCCCTAACGATGCTGAATTAGGCTTAGTTGGAATGCGTGAAAAGTTGTTGCTACACACAAAGTGGCAAACCATTCATTTTGGTCACCACCATCCAAAAGAGGAACAGCAACGAGCGGCTGTTAATTGGATTAAAGCAAAACCCAACCGTTATTTGTTAGTCAATAAAGATTATCTCAATAAATGCTTCTCAAGCAAAAACAAGATAAACTATGATTCGTTTCATGCCAACAAATGGATTCTTTTTTCTAATACTTTCTGTCAACCTAACAATAAAGAATATACGCATTATTCCAGTTATTAAATAATTTAAGGAGTATAAAGTCTGGAATTACATTAAAGAATAAAAAAAACGCTAAGCTTATGAGAGTAAACTTAGCGTAATTAAATTCCTTTTTGCGTTCTTATTCCTTTAACCATTATCCTATTTAATGGAATCCCCGTCCCACACACTTGTATTGCAATAAATGGATGATTGCTATTTAATCACATATAAAATTCAACCGTTATCTCATATGATGCAAATGTTTGTACATTTAGATTAAAATGGCATTTCTTGACGTTCATATCCCGAAGGCATAACAAACAAAGAAGAGTCCAAACTTTCATGGCTCACTTCACTTAGTGTACCCTGCTCACCTGCTTGGTTATAATTGACTGGAACAAAATCACCTAACTCTGAAAAATCCATAGACTTATCTGCTCCAAATTGTTGTGCCATATTGGAAATTACACCTTGGAAAGACTCAATGACGTTGTATTCACCTTTACTCATACCAATAGTCGAGTAGTCTGTTACACAAAATTCAGATTTTTTACGTTTCAATTTTTTCTTAACTACTTGGCAATCAAAGCCATTATACGATTTAGTTTTCCCTGTTAGTTTATATTCTGCTTTTGGCATTTCTTTTGGCATCTGCGACTTTAATGCACCTTCTAACATGCCACGCATCATTTGTCTTTGTTCTGCTGGCATATCTGCCAATTGTTTTTCTAGCATTCTATCCATCATAGCACCAATATCACTTAATGAGGCAATGGCTTCTTTATCCATTACAAAATAACTCTTACCCTTTGTGTCTACCATAGTAAAAGTGGTATTTGCTGCATCATAAATCATATAAGAACTGTTATCCCCAACCGAAGTGGCTCGCATCTTGTGTCCTGCTACCTGCATTTTCATGGACACATTATCTTTTTTATTTGTAAAAGTTAAACTCGTATCTGCGAAAGTCGCGGTTGCCATAAGTGGCAATAAAATCATTGGTAAAATTTTCATGTGTATCTCCTCTTAAAAATTAGTATTTTAGTCATTTAGTTTGAACATCGTGTTAATATTCTTCATTCATTAATTGTTAAGTACGTTATTCCATTGAAAAAGGTGTCATCTAAACCAAAAAAAAAACCAACAAAAGGTTCAAAAAGAACTGATGGGTTTATTTTGCGCCCACTACTATGGCTAGGCACTGGCTTTGTCATTGGTTTTTGTTTGCCATGGTATTTATATTTACAATTTGTTGTTAATTCATTATTTATTGAATATAACTGGACTATCCCATCGAGTATTTATGCACGAGAACTCAACTTGTACAACGGCAAAAAGATTAATCTCAAAGCAATTAAGTATGAACTTTCGCAACTAGGTTACAAAAAAAGTTCATCTATTGACTCTATCGGGACATTTACGCAAATTAACAATACTTTCAAGATTCATACCAAAGGGTTTAACTTCTTTGATGGATTGGAAAAGTCTAAAATTGTTCAGTTCGATTTAGATAATGGTCAAATTAATAACGCTAGTGAAGCAATTATTCGCTTTGAACCTTTGCTTATCGGTCAGTTTTATTCAACTAATTTTGAAAACCGTCAACCAATCCCGATTTCTCAAGTGCCTAACACCATGGTCATGGGCTTACAAGCTATTGAAGACAGGAGCTTCAACCACCATCCTGGCGTTGATGTTTTGGGTGTGTTACGGGCAATGGTTAGAAACATCACTTCTGGTCGAGTTGTGCAAGGAGGCAGTACCATTACTCAACAATTAATTAAAAATAGACTCAATTACAGTAGCAGAAGCTGGTTAAGAAAAATCAATGAAGCCATTGCAGCACTTATGTTAGAAAGGAAATTTGATA
This sequence comes from Lysobacterales bacterium, assembly GCA_027067055.1. Classification (GTDB taxonomy): domain Bacteria; phylum Pseudomonadota; class Gammaproteobacteria; order Xanthomonadales; family Marinicellaceae; genus NORP309. Next base: position 5,875 of record JAMOMK010000034.1, read on the forward strand.
AAGGTGCAATCATTGAAAATTATTTTAATGAAATTTATTGGGGACAAAAAGGCTCAATTGCCATTCATGGCATTAAGCAAGCTGCGCATTATTATTTCTCTAAAACACCTTCGCAGCTGAGTATTTCAGAACAAGCATTATTGATAGGGATAATAAAAGGGCCATCCTGGTATCATCCAATCAAACACAAGCAGCGTGCTATTAGCAGGAGAAATATTGTTCTTAATTCATGGTATCAGACTTCTGTCATCACTAAACAACAATGGATGAAAGCCAAAAAAACCTCATTGAGTGTTCAGCTCAATACAGCATTTACTGGCAGTAATTACCGTGATTTCATGGATCTAGTTAAACAACAACTGGGTGAGTCTATTCCATCTCAAGAGCTCAACACCAAAGGCTTACGAATATTTACAACCCTCAATCCATTTATTCAACATCAACTGGCAAACACCTTGCAATCTAAAACAGATGATTTAGCAAAAAATATACAGTCTGCTGCATTGGTTAGTGATGCTCGCACAGGGGAAGTCTTGGCTATCAAAGGAGATAAAAATAAAACCAGTTATTACAATCGAACACTTTTATCCAAACGCCAAATTGGGTCGTTAATTAAACCTTTTGTTTATTTAGCCGCATTAGAACAGTTACCAAACTTTACCATGTCAACTCTCATTGCTGATAATCCAATTAAAGTAAAACTAAAACAGGGCGATTATTGGCAGCCAAAGAACTACGATGATAAATCCCTTGGTCAAATACCCGCTCAAATTGCATTAATCAAATCCCGCAATCAAGCCACGGTCAATTTAGGTTTACAACTTGGAGTGGATCGTTTTGTCAAGTACCTCAAAAAATTTGGGTTGAACATTATACGAAGTAATCACCCTTCTGTTTTTCTTGGAGCAACTGAGTTAACTCCCTATGAAGTGTCTAATTTATATTTAATTTTAGCTTCTAACAATACCGTCAATCAACTGGTTTCAATCCGTCAAGTTGTTGACAAAAACAACAAACTAATTAGGCAGACCAAATACAGTAAAAATATTCTCATTAACAAAAATGCGCTGTTTCAAGTCCGAGAAGCATTACAACAAGTTACCATTAAAGGAACTGCTGCCAAGCTTAGTTACAAGTATAACTTTAATAATTTATATGGCAAAACAGGCACAAGCAACCAAGGTAAAAACAGTTGGTTTGTGGGTTTTAACAAAAATTATTTAGCAACTTTTTGGGTTGGCAAAGACAACAATAAACCAACACCACTCACAGGAAGTTCCGGTGCGTTGATTTTATGGGGCAACTGGTTTAAAAGTATTATTTAGCAAGGCCTCATATAAAGAATCACTTTATTTACTCCACCCATTTTTAACCAGAGACTCAACAATCTTCTCACCACGGTGTCCATAAATTGGATTATTTTCTAATGCTAATTCATCAGCTAATTTAATTGCCACATCTGCTGGTGGCGTATCGGTAACTTTGGATTGGTTGAGCACATGTAAAGTCGTTTGAAAAACTGAATACTCGTAATTTTGATCTAAATGGCGGTAAAAATACGGATCATTATCAATATAACCGGATTGTTCATCGGCACAATTAACAATACCCATGCGATTAACCAAAAAATCAGGCACATAAGTTATGCCTCTTTCAGCAATGGCTTGACCATGCACTTTAGAATCTTTGAGTTGGTTGTTTGAAGCACCACAAATAATTTTGGCTTTGATTTGAGGTATAGACTCATCGTTTAATATCGCGCCCGTTGCACAGGCCGCTAAAATGTCACATTCTTCAAACAATATAGAATTGTCTTTCATATCAACAAGACGAGCATCGAGATTTTTATCGGCATATTTAGATTTCACTTCATCAATTAAGTCTTGGTTAATATCCACCGCAATAATCTTGGCAACTTTTCGCTCAAATAGATAACCCATCATCGGTTCAGCCACGTGACCCATACCTTGAACAGCAACGGTTTTTCCTTCGAGTGTTCCCATGTCTAAAAACTTTAATGCTGCTTCCATACCATGAACCACACCAAGTGCTGTGGCAGATGAGGGATTGCCGCTACCACCAACAGAGGCTGGAATACACGTGGTAAAACGCGTTTGTGAAAACACATTTGCCATGTCTTCTTCACAAGTACCCACATCTTCGGCAGTAATATAACAACCTTTAATCGAAGTGATAAAACGACCATAATCTTTATACAACTCCTCACGCATGGTTAAATCATTTTTGTCGTTCTTTGGGTTATGAACCATAATGCCTTTACCGCCACCCCACCACAGATTAGCCAATGCATTTTTGCGCGTCATGCCTTTGGATAAACGCATACCATCACGCAAAAAATCTTCCATCGTCGCATACTGCCAAAATCGTAAACCACCTGAAGCTTGTCCTCGATTAGTTTTATGGACAAAAGCACCAAACAAGACATCATACTTTTCACTTAATTGAAACAACATACCTTCATGTTGCATAAAGTCACGTTCATCAGCATTGATAAAATCAGCTAACGGTTGTAATTTTGTGTCTGAAACGTTCACTTTATTTGCCTTCTTATCGAAGACCAAAGAAAAACGTTTGATATTATTTTGTTGCAAAAATGCAATAAATTCTTGCGGGTTTTTTGAGACCAAAGAAGCATTACTAGTCATTAGATTGTCCCCTAAATTGACGAGATTATTTTGATTGGGTGCATTATAATATCTTGTGAGTTATAAGCAATTTAATTAGCTCTTCTGTATTTAATTTCTTTTATAATTTTATACCAACCTAAATGTGAAGCAATTGATAATTTCCCAACAGTACTAATCCATACCAAGCTTAATACATTTTTTTGTTTAGATATTTTCTCCACCAACCACTCTTCATCAAATCCAGCCCATTCACCAGCGAGACTAAATAAGTTCCAACGACAAACAGGATAAACTTCATACAGCATAATTTTTTTTAATTCTTCAATCGAATAAGGTGAAGCTAAAAGTGCTTTAACAATATTTTCATGAAAGATGGATGTATCGGTATCTAAAAACAAATCAGATAAAGCGATCCAAACTTTTTTTCGTTCGGCTAAATCTGCAAAATGTCTTTTCTTTTTCATAAACCTTCAAAATAACGAATCATCTTAGCAATGTCTCTGTTGTGTGCTTTTGTGTGATTAAGCTTAAACCATGTGGGGACATCGAGTCCGCAGGCGGTTTCGTGGTAATAACACTGCTCTATCATGTATTTGCTTGAGGGGGAGCATGTGATAGCTTGGTTATATTGACATGAATAGAGTGTGGATGCTTGTTGAGTAATTAAACTTGTATAATTTGGGTTGATTGTCCCCAATATTGTAGAGAGTTTGTTCAAAAACATTAATGCTTTCGACCCGTTAACTATTTCATTTGTAGAGGCAATTAATGGGCCATTCTCAGTAGTAATTATTAAATTAAATACTTCTTCAAAGAATTGGTTTTTCCCTTCATCGTTCATATAATCCATACCCATTCCTCTTTGGATGAGGTCAACATATTTTGATTTAAAAGCAAGTTTAAAGAATAAAGCTTCCGCTTCTTTACCCGTTTTCTTCTCAAGATACGTAGGGTAATCATTATGTAAAGAATTACGCTTTTTTTGACATTTATTAAGTAATTTTTTTACTCTTTTTATGCCATCACCTTCATCTAAATCTATGATCATATATCCAATTTGTCGACAATCACGATCTAGATAAGTCACACTAAGCATTTCAATAATTGGCTCTGGACTAAATTGTTGTTGGGATAATTCGAAGAGTATATCTTCGGGCACATCAAGCTCAGCGACTTTCTTTAGTACTTTTTTAGGCTGTTTATTGGGTTCAGACTTAATTTTAAGGTTCTTTTCTTTCTTTGTTTGCGTACTGCTTAATGCTTGTTGTTTAGGCAACTTCTTTTCACCTTTGTCTTCATATAACCAATAAGCAAATACTAAAGTTATGATAACTAAACTTATAATTTTATTTGGCATAATTTTCCACCAAATAATCAAAAATCAGGTTCAAGTCATCAACTTGGTTTTCTGTTAAATAATACTCCAAATAAAACTCCTGCAAGTCTACATCGCAAGCCTCAAAATACAATCCTGTGCTAGAATTAGAATACGCTATCTGAGGGATATAACAATAATTTGCTAGGTGTCGATTTACTGACAGTTGACAATTTTGTCCAAGATAACACAAATATAAATCCAAGGCTGGTTGTAAGAGTTGATTGAAATATGCATCATGCTTGATTGAGATTTGATTTTTGATTTGTTCTGAAAGAGTGGTAAATTTTACACCTAAATCCTTATATCGTTCTCGGGCATAGTAATCAGGTAATTTATTATCGTCCTTGAAACTAAAATTCACACCTGCAAACGCTTCGTAAAAAACCCGTGGGTATTTGGTGTGGAGGCTTTTTTCAGTCTCTTTAATCAACGAATGAAATTCGATAACTTTATTAGCAAAAGCTTGCTCATCATGTTCATATAAAGAAGCTAAGTAGATTTTCTTTTGCTTATACTCTTCTTCCTGAACCTTGAGATTTTGCTCATCACGTTCCTCTTCAGGCACTTGTTTACGTCCAGCGACTTCCCAACGTAACTTTTCTATCTCACCTTGTATTTTCCAGATTTCTTCTTGGCTGACAGTTGGCTTTCCATTTTTTAACTTTTCTAACTCATTAAGACTTGCTGTTAATCGTTTTACATTTGCTATCGTCGATTTTAGTATTTTACCCTCTTCTGATTGCGGTTTTGTTTTCTCCATAAGTTCACGAAGTTTGCTTGACTTATAGTAAACACCATCGCTGGTTGAAACTTTATCTTCAAACAATGATTCAACTTGAGCAACCGTTTGCTCGCAATTATCAATATGCTCTAGGTAGAGCCTAATTTGTTTGTCTGTTGCTTGTTGTTGTCTATTGTTACTGTTATTCCTAATATTATCCTTATACTCTTGAAGAAAATCAATTTCCTTCTTAAAGCTAGTATTGTTTTCCAGCTCATAAGTTTTCATACTTACTTGCTCAATATAACTAAAGCAATTTAATAAATCCAAATATTTGTCATACAACTGAATATAACTTAATTGTTTGAGTTCTTTAGCAAGAAGTGCTTTTTCTTCTTCGGAAATTTCGCTATTTGTTATGGTTTGAGGATTTTTGGTTTTGTTATTCTTAATTGGTTTTGGTTTGTCTGGGGTGACAACAGGGCTTGTTTGCAGACTAACGGTATTGACTTTGCTAATCGTTTCAGCCTTGTCTTGCAACAATAGCCAAGCAAGTAATGCTAAGACTAGAACGATTCCAATTTTAAAATACAATTTCATAAACAGATTGTGTTGAGATTGTTAATAGATATATGGATGATTGAGAAAAACTCAACAATTGTAGACTAAAAGTCCATTGTCATCCTCGCGAACGCGCACTAGTGTTCGGTTAAATTTATTCATACGAACTCCAGACTAATTTGTAGTTCATCTATTAACTTTTGTTTTTGCCTTCGCCGTTGGTAATAATTGGTGTTTATGCTATCTTTAACAAATAAACTAGAAACCAATGGGATGTTCAGAGCATTTGGTTTTCGCTCTTGCACGTAATATGCCCGTTGGTATCCGAGAATCAGAAAAACCATCTGATAATTCCTATTATTTTTACGAAAGGCAACTCAATCCTGCCACTATACGCTTTTATGCTGATTATTTGCCTGCTGGTTCTTACAATATAAGCTATTATTCGCAAGTAAGAAACACAGGAACTTTTATTGCCATGCCTGCAATCGTTGAAGAAATGTACGATGATGAAAACCGAGCAACAACCACACAAACCCAAATTAAAATTTTATCTGAATAGGAACGGCATTCTTTTATGCCATAAAAAAGGCTCTGTGATTTCTCACAAAGCCTTTGGTTTATCTTTTTACCAAAGTATTAACTTCTTGGTTTACGTTTTCTTGACCTTCCTCTATCGCCACCACCAAATTTCTTACCACCTCTACTATCATCGCGTTTTTTGCCGTAATTTTTAGAGCCACGTCTGCGACCACCTTCTCTGCGTCCTTCTCCACCACGTCTAGCGCCACCTGATGGTGGTGAAATTGTGGCTTCTTGTCCTTCTTTGACTGGTTGCAATTCACTGGCTTGACCACATAAGAATGCTTGGCTTAATTGCTTCATCAATTCGGGTGGCATATCAGCTGGCAAGTCAACGGTTGTGACATCGTCAAATATCTCAATATGACCAACATAATCTTTATCAATATCAGCTTCATTGATTATCATACCGACAATATTTCCTGGCTTCACACCATTGTTATAACCCACCGAAACACAGTAACGTTGCATAGCAATATCTGGGTGCTTATTTAAAGCCTCTGCTTGCGATGTTAGAGTTCTAGTTTCAGCTGGTCCTCGTGGCGTGCGTGAATCTCTAAAATCACCGGCATCACGTGGGTTGCGTTTATTGCCTTGTTTGTCGTGGTCATAAACGTGCTTTTCTTCTTTAAGTAAAATACCTTTTTCGCCTTGTGCAATTAAAGCCAATGCTGCTGCAATTTGCATTGGATCATTGTCTGTTTCGGTTTGAAATTCACGAACTAATTGTTGATAAATGCCTAAATCAGCACTGGCAATGGTGTCACTTATTTGGTCTTTGAACTTTTGCATGCGTTGCACATTGATATCTGCAACCGATGGCATCTTCATTGGCTCAATAGGCTGCTTCGTCACCCTTTCTATCATGCGTAACATGCGTTGTTCGCGTCTGGCTACAAATAAAATTGCTTCACCTGAACGACCTGCTCGTCCTGTACGACCAATTCTATGCACATAAGATTCCGGATCATAAGGTATATGATAATTAATAACATGACTGATACGCTCAACATCCAAACCACGTCCAACCACGTCAGTACCAATCAAAATATCAATTTTTCCTGATTTTAAGTTATTAACTAATCGCTCTCGTTGATTTTGTTGTATGTCTCCATTTAAGGCTTCTGCCGCAAAACCACGTGCTTTTAATTTGTCAGCCAATTCTTCAGTTGCCACTTTGGTGCGTACAAAAATCAACACTGCATCGAATTCTTCAGTTTCAAGCAATCGCGTTAAAGCATCCAACTTATGAAGGCCGCTAACCATCCAATAACGTTGGTTAATATTTTTGGCTGTTGCTGTTTTATTTTTAATCTTAATGTCAAATGGGTTATTCAAATGTCGAACGGCGACTTTCTTAACTTGTGTGGGCATGGTGGCAGAATACAAAGCAATTTGCCTATCATCGGGTGTTTGTTCTAATATCCAATCCACATCATCGATAAAGCCCATACGCAACATTTCATCGGCTTCATCCAAAACTAATGTGCTCAACTGATCGACTTTTAATGTTTTTCTGCGCATATGATCCATTACACGCCCTGGTGTTCCGACAACTACATGTACGCCACGACGCAATGCTTTTAACTGTGGTTCAAAACTCTGTCCACCATAAATTGGTAGGACGTGAAATCCTTTTATGTGCTTGGCATACGTTTGAAATGCCTCAGCTACTTGAATCGCCAATTCACGAGTTGGGGTCAATACCAAAACCTGAACATGTTTTTTAGACATATCTAAATTAGATAAAACTGGCAAAGCAAAGGCTGCGGTTTTACCTGTTCCTGTTTGTGCTTGTCCAAGAACATCGCGTCCGGATAAAATAGCAGGAATACTTTCTGCTTGTATTGGGGATGGTTGTTCGTAACCAGCATCCTTTATGGCTTGTAAAACACTAGGCGCGAGTTTTAAGTCTTCGAATGTGATGTTTGATGGAGTTTTTGACATAATATTGCGCACAAGGCTTGAAAAGACGGCGTATTATACAGGAAAACACATTGTAAAGTGCTATATTCCTTGATATAGCTTTGAATATCATTAATTAATGTACCTTTTTAATATTAATAGGTTACAATGGCAATTTGTTAAAATAAACATTACAAAAAGATTGGCGAACAGAACTCACAAGGATAATTCTATTTTTTCTCAACCAAAAACCCACATATCAAAATGCATTTAATGGTACAAGCAGTTGATATGCGCATGAGAGTCATAAAAACTTTAGCCACATTACTGGTGCTAAGACTTACTATGGGCTTTTTAAGTCTGTCAAAAACTTATAATAGTATCGCAACCTCTACATCTGAGCTTAGGTTTATTCAATGGAAATACTTTCTGCCGCTTGTTGTTTTAACAGGTACTTCAAGCCTCGCACTAGCTAGTTACTCTCCTGTGTATGACCAAGAACTTGAAACCCTTGTTCAAACCACACCTGACAAAGCACTACAAATTGCTGCAACTATCCTAAATGAAGCGCCTAACACTAACCAAAGATTGATTGCACTATATTACATTGCCCACTCTAATGATATGCTCAATGACTTATCCAGTACAAAAAAAGCTGTTAAGCAAGGCCTTCTACTGGCAAAAAAACAACAATCAGAACGCTTTATTTTTGAATTTACAACATTTTCAGTTTTTGAGTATGAACTAGCAGGGGAGTTTGTAATGGCATTAAAAATTGCCAATCAAAACTACCAACGTGCCATCAAGCTTGATGATGAGAGACTTATTGCCATTTCTTTGACTACTAGAGGTCAAATGCATTTAAACCTAAGCAATCATCAGTCTGCTTTAAAAGATATTGAGGAGTCCTTAACAATTTTCAAAAAACACAATGATAAAATAAATATTAGCAACAGCTTTAACACGCTTGCCATCATTTATGCAGACTTAAATGATTTTAAAAAAAGCCTTAAGTTTTATAAAGAATCATTAAACTTTGATGGTGGTTCTAGCTATGATAAAAGCACTATTTATTACAACCTCGGCACTACATATTTAGAACTAGGCGATTATGTTACTGCAATGAAATATTTTCAAAAAACAATAAATGACGCATCTAAAGTAAATGACCAATACACCGTTGTTTTTGCAAAAAATGGTATAGCTGATACTTATTTAAAACAAAAAAAATATAACGAATCAATTAGTATGTATTCAAACAATGTTAAGCTTTTTAAAGAACAAAATGATGTACAAATGCTTTTTAACATTAATCTTTCACTAGCCCAAGCTTATTGTGGCAAAAATGAATTTAAAAATGCTTTAAATTATTTAGCTATCGCAGAACAATACAGCCAAAAACTAGATAATAAAATATCCAAAATAAATATATTAAGAACTAAAGAGCAACTATTCAAACTACAGAAAAATTGGGCAGGTGCCTACCATGCTTTAAATATATTGACAGGTATAGAAAAAGAACTAAACAAATTTA
>JAMOMK010000035.1 GCA_027067055.1 Lysobacterales bacterium
GCTTAATTGTAATATCTTCACGTAGTGGAGTCCCTTGTGGGCTCCTTTTTAAACAAAATCAATGGAGTTCAAGCAAACAAGGCTCCCACAAGGGAAGCCACTACAGGGAATTTTTTCTCGTTCCCACACTCCTGCGTGAGAGTTGAGACATAGGTTTTTATCATACAAGACTGTAAAATTATTCTGATGAAAGGTTAATCCAGTATGGTGGTCAAGCCCAGCATTTCGGTGTTTGATTTAACAATGCTGTTGGGTTTCGCAAGCTCAACGCCAATCTACGGATTTTCTTCGTTCTTCACGCTCCACGTGGTAATGCACAAATATCAATAATGTCGACTCTGGTGGCGATGGCATCAATGATGGTGTGGAATATCCATCTGCTGGTGTGCTCCAAAAGCAAGCCCTTACTTTTATCTCAAATGTCGAGCTACCAACTCACTTGTTTTGGGTGTGTATTTGATGTCTTGCATGAGGATGTTTTTCTCGCCACGAGTCAGTTCTTGAAACTGTCCTGTGCGTAATTTTTTAGGTAAAAATACACCACCATAACGGACTCTTTTTAGGCGGTTAACTTTGAGGTCTTGAGATTCCCACAAACGACGAACTTCGCGATTGCGACCTTCTAATAATACCACATGAAACCATTGGTTTGCTTCTCCAATTCCTGCTTGTTGAATGTCGTTGAAGCGGGCTTTGCCGTCTTCAAGTTCAACTCCGTGGCGTAAGTTGTCTAGTTTTATTTGATCTACATCGCCAAAAATTCGACAGGCATATTCTCGGTCGATTTTTGTACTTGGGTGCATTAGGTGGTTGGCTAAATTGCCATCATTGGTGAATAAAATCAAGCCTGTGGTGTTGATGTCTAATCGACCAACATTTATCCAACGTTGGCGTTTGAGTTCTGGTAGGTTGTCAAAGACTGTTGGGCGACCTTTTTCATCTTTTCGCGTACATATTTCACCAAGTGGTTTGTTGTACATTAGTATTTGTAAATCTTGTGCTTGTGGTTCTATGACCCATTTGCGATTTTTCCAGTTAATAATGTCGCCTTCTTCAAGTGTTTGACCTAATTCAACCACTTTGCCATTGATGTATATTTGTGCCATTTTGATGGCTTTTTCTATTTGTCTGCGCGAACCTAAGCCACTGCGTGCTAGAATCTTTTGAATGCGTTCCTGTTTTATTTCAGTGACTGTTTCATTAGGTGTTTCATTTGATGCTTGGGTTGTTGTTTTTTCTTGACTCATTCTTCTTCGTTGTTGTTTTTGAATTGTTGTTGGAAGGCATCTTCTTTTGGTTTGGGCTCTAAGTCAAGCTCTGGCATGATAGTTTCGATATCTTTTATTTCCGCAAGAGTGGGTAAGTCTTGTAATGACTTCATGTTAAAGTAGTCTAAGAACTCTTTAGTCGTACCAAACATTGCCGGCTTTCCTGGTACATCCCGATAACCCAAAACCCGAATCCAGTCTCTATCCATCAAGGTGCGAATAATGTAACTGCTCACAGCAACGCCTCGTACTTCTTCAATTTCACCACGTGTTACGGGTTGTCTGTAGGCGATTAATGCGATGGTTTCGAGTAAAGCTCGAGTGTATTTTTTTGGTTTTTCTTCCCATAGTTTAGTAATCCATGGTTGTAGGGTTTGCTTAGTTTGTAGGCGAAAACCACTGGCAACTTCTTTTAGTTCTATGCCGCGATCTTCAAAATCTTTAGCAAGATTTTCTATAGCTTTAGCGATATCATTATGTGTTAACTCACTTTCAGACAATATGTTTTGTAAGCGTTTAATTGTCACTGGCTCACCAGCAGCTAATAATACGGCTTCAATAATGTTTTTTATTTGTTTAAGTTCCACTATTCTTCTCCTTCTACAGCTAATGACTTGATGTAAATTTGCCCATAGTTTTCTTCTTGAGTGATATCTAATACTTGAGATTTAAGTAATTCTAATACAGCTAAGAATGTCACGACAACACCTTGGCGTCCTTCATGAACATTGAACAATGATTCAAAAGTGAAAAATTTCTTATCGCGAATAACATCAAGTAGGTAAGTCATTTTATCACGAACACTTAAAGGTTCTCTCTCAATTTCATGAGAGATTTTTAAATCAGCTCGAGCTAATACATCTTTGAATGCCATAATAATGTCACGCATATCCACTTCAGGAGGAATAACAAAGCTTTTTTTCGATTCCACATGTGCACTGACGATACGGTAATCTCTAATTTCTCTTGGCAGTTCGTCAATATCTTGAGCAGCAGTTTTAAAACGTTCATATTCTTGAAGCCTGCGAACAAGTTCGGCACGAGGGTCATGCTCTTCTTCGCCTTCAGCTTCGATTTTGGGTAATAACATGCGTGATTTTATTTCTGCAAGCATGGCTGCCATGACTAGATATTCTGCAGCTAATTCAAAGTTCATTTCACCCAAAAGATTAATGTATTCGATGTATTGGTTGGTGACTTCGTTAATTGGTATATCTAATATGTTAAGATTTTGTCTGCGAATTAAGTACAGTAATAAGTCTAAGGGTCCTTCAAAAGCTTCTAAGATAACTTCTAAAGCATCAGGAGGGATATACAAGTCAGTGGGCATTTGTGTGTAGGGCTGCCCCTCGACAATAGCAAATGGCATTTCTACTTGAACAGCTACTTTGTTGGCAACAAGTTCCTTTGTTGAAGGGTTTTTAGACAAAATCAACGACTCCCTTTCCTTCACGGATGATAGTTGGTCCATTCTCTAATAATTCCACTATTGTTGATGGCTCTGTTGGCGTGTATCCAGAGTCAATTATGTATTCTAAGGCGTGACCAATTTGCTCATCAATTTCAAAAGCATCCAATTCTTCAACAGGTGCATTGTGTATTTCTAATGAAGAACTCATGAATGGTTCGCCCAATTCAGTGACTAATTCTGTTACGACTTTATGGTCGGGTAGTCTGACACCTATAGATTTACGGTGTTGGTGCTGTAATTTTTTTGGAACTCTGCGCGTAGCAGGGAGAATAAAAGTGTATGCTCCAGGTGTATGTGATTTAATGATTTTAAATGAGATGTTGTCCACAATGGCAAATTCACTTATTTGTGAGATGCTTTCACAAATAATACTGTAAAAATGTAATTTATCAATATGTCTAATTTTAGCAACGGTCTTCATTGCTTGTACATTATCTAGTGCCCAGCCAATGGCATAGCCAGAATCCGTAGGGTATACAATTAATTTACCTTTTCTTATGGCGTCAGCAGCTTGTTTTATTAAGCGTGGTTGCGGATTGTCTGGGTGAACGTGTAAAATTCGAGCCATTGTTATACCTTTACAAAGCGATTTTCATCGCGATTTTTTGCTACATGTTGTGGATTCCAAACGACTCCATTCATAATAACCCAAGCCCCCTCTTTGAGAGTTTGAACCGCAGCAATAGCGCAACCAATATTAAATATAGCATCTGTGCTGGCAAAGCGTGCAGGAGTTAATGCGCCCGTTAGGACAATGGTTTTGCCAGGTATTTTTGATAAATAATTTGCTGTAGCAACCATTGAATCAGTTCCGTGAGTAATCAAAAAGTGTTTTTCCTCTGATTTTTCAATAACTTTTTTAATGAGTTCACGGTCGTCATCATTAATGTAAAGAGAATCTTTTTTCATTAAAGACATCACTTCAAAGTGGAAAGCAACTTTAAATGTGTGTAGCAAATCACCTATGACAGGCGTGCCAATTTGGTATTCACTTGCATCATCAAAGTAAAGTTTGTCAATTGTGCCACCAGTGGTAATTATTTTTAATCGCTTCATTTTAAATTATTTTATGTCAAAAAATCTATTTTATCCATAAATGCAGCAAAACCCAATTCAAATTTACAATGTTCTGTTGCATAATACAGTTCTAACCATAATACCTAATAAATATGCTAAAGAAAACTTATTTTTTAATTGCATTCATGCTGATGTCAATTCACGCTTACTCTCAAGAAGGTGATGTGATTGAAAGCAAGAACGAAGAAATAGTAGCAATGAGTTTAGTGGCAACTCAAGATGTTGTGTTGGAGTTAAGGGGTAATTATGGGATTAAAGCCTCAGTTGAACTGACTAAAGCTTTATGGCAAGTACTGCATTCATACAGTAACCAACAACAAGCCCAAATCATTTGGCAATCTGCTATAAGTAAGGCGACTACTCTTGATAACTCGTTATCCACCGTTGTGAACTCTTACTATAATGCAGGAGAAGTAATGATTACTTATGTTAATGGCATGAGTGAGAAAAAGTGGAATGAAAAGAGACGTTTTAATGTGGTTAACAAAGAAAAATTAAATAATTTTTTAAAGATGAATGATGATTTAACTATTTATTTTAATTTGCTCCCTGTGTGGGATTTGTTATTGCAAAATGTTGATAAACAGGAAAATATTGACTGGCAAACTGTCTTTCAAAAGAGTCTGAAAGTATTTGAACAAAAAGAGCTTGTTCAGGATTCTGGTGACAAGAAGTTCTTGCCATTAGCAGAGTCAGAATCCCAAAGTAAGGAAGTTTTGAGTGAGGTGACAACAATTGTTGCTGAATTTAATGCTTGGACACAAAGTGACAATAGACTTCTTGATTTGTCTATTTTAATGCAAAAGGTAGAGCTGGTAAAAGATAAAGGTCTAAGTCATGCCTTGATTCGTTTTGTTTTAGCAAAGGATAGTGAACAACTATTATCCTCAACAATGAGTTGGTTTGCACTTGCTCAGCAATTCATTGGTGAAGTTAATTCTTTTAGTGAAAGCGATTTAATCTTTTATCAGCAGTTTATTGAAGAAAATGACACATGGTTTTTAACCAAAGAGCAGGATTTAATCGCTGTTGATACAAGGTTGCCAGAACTTGTTGAGTCGAGCTTTCATCAATTAAAACCCATTGTCAAAAACCCACATGGTATTGCAAGTGTTGAACTAACTTCAGTTTATGAACTTCTTTATCCTAATTTTGATAAATACATGGGGTCTCCATTTCGTAAAAAAATTAGAAGAGATTTAGAAGTTTGTTTAAATATCAGTGAAGAATTTGCTCCTTATCCGCAAGAACCCATTGATGAAAAACAATTTAAAGGGTGTGTTGATGATATTTATAACTCAGCAGTTAATGAAGCAACATCACGTGAGCTATCAGGTACTTTAATAAAAGTTGAAAATAAACAAGCATTGGATCGAGCATTGGCTTTACCTGTTTGGCAGACAATAAATATTCTTTACGCTAACTTGGCATCAGTTGAGTGCCTCAAGACAACCAAGCAATTACCCAACCCATTAGAATGGACCATGGCTGCTGAATCTATGTTGTGGTTTGCTGATAGGTGGCCTGCTTATATGGAAAAATTCCAACAAAGGAATAAAATTCAAGGTATTATTTCTAAAGGAGAGGTATTGATTGATGGTCTGGAGTGTACGGCAGGAAAAAATCGTGAATTATTAAATTCTGAATTTAATCGAGTGGTGCAATCATGGAAGCAAGTTGAAACGGATATACAAAAAGTGATAGAAGAATTCAATGCGGCTTTCTTAAAAATAGGCAGTGACCTAGATTTAATAGATGATACGCAAAGTAAAAGTAATTACCGCGTGGAGGGGGCTAAGATTGCCGCATGTGATGTGCAAAATTCTTGTGGGGTTTTGGTAGAACTCGAGCCATCAAGAGCTTTGTATAGCCTTTTCCCTAGCCATTTACTAGTGGCAGATCAATTAAAACAAGGCAATGTAAAGCTGTGCTATGACGATGTAGGCTGGGAAGATAGGCGTGCAGCACCGACGCATTTAGATAATAATAATGTGGCGAATTATAGGGGTAAATTTAGTTTTTCATTAAAAGGATTTTACAATGAGCAATTAGTGTTCTCTCGCAAAATTACAGACAAACAAGAATACAATTATATCTTTGCGGCTAATACAGAGGAGGTCTTGAATACCTACTGCCCATTATCGATAGTCGGTGACAAAATTTCTACAAAACTAGAAAGAGGTACTTTTGGGCTGGTTCCCAATAGGTTGACTTTCTTGACGGCTTCGCGAGCTAATGAGACTGATATTTTGGTTGGTAACTGGGCATCAGGAGAAGAGTGGGAAAACGCTATACTTAGTGACGATGTTGAAGTGGTGTCGGAAGATAATTTAGAAGAATTGCAAACGAATATTTTGACAGCTTATCAAAAAAAGGCTAAACAGCTACAAGATATAATCTATAAAAGTATATTGAAAACGCAACCAAATGCATCCGATGTGCAAAAGGGTTTAGCGATAAGTTTTGCCACTATGCAACGGCATGAGAAATTATTGTTCTCATACAATTATATTTTGCAAATGGATAGATTAATGCAAGATGATGATTTGCATGGACTTTTCTTTGGAAGTAATAAAATGGTTGATGCCTCTTCTATAAAGAATCACTTCAATAATCAAATGAATATTAATACGTTGCAAAGTGAAGTTGAACACAATTTAAAATCAAACCAAGAAAAATGGAATGCTTTGTCTAACCAAATGTCCAACTCTCATATTCTTTCTCTGCTTTACCGACTGGATTCAATTTATCCATAGAAAACTGAAGGAAAATATTGGTCATTAGGGGCTAGGCTCATTAACAAACATAAAAAATACAAATTCATGAATACAATTAAACTTATTACTCTTTTATTATTTATCAGCTTTACTCAATTTAGTCTTGCTCAAGATGAGGAGCTGCTTGATGTTGATGATGCTTTTGCACCAAGAATTTTGAAAATTGATGCTGATAGCATTGCTTTGCGATTTGATATTGCCCCCAAATATTATTTATACAAACATGCTTTTAAGTTCCCCAACGAAAATCAGAATGTGGTTTTTGGAGAAGCTCAAATACCAAATGGGCACAAAAAAGAGGATGAGTTTTTTGGTGAAGTTGAAACGTACCACGATAAGATTGATATTGTTGTTCCATATACCAATAAGGATGTGAAACGCACAACAAAGTTTAAGTTTAAATACCAAGGTTGTGCGGAGGCGGGGGTCTGTTATCCACCTCAGACTAAAGAAGTTGAAATAAAATTACCCATTCAACAAATTGCAACACTACCGACTAACTCTTTAGACTCTCCAGCTGGTAATGGTTTAGGGCTTAATTTGGCTAGTTCAGGTTGGAATGGTCAAAGTGATTCGGTGTTGCCAGAGTCAGAAGCTTTTACTTTTGAAACGATTGCATTAGATGCCAATAATTTATCAACGCGTTTTACTATGGGTGATAATATTTACTTATACAAAGACAAGCTTAAATTGAAATCTTTAACTAAGGGAATTGATATTGGTGAGCTTAAGTTTCCAAAAGGTAAAATCAAACAAGACCCGCACTTTGGAGAGGTAGAGGTGTTTTTTGGACAAATAGAAGTAGCTGTTTTGGTTAAACGTCAAGTCGGCTCTCCCAATCAACTACAGTTACAAGCCGAATTTCAAGGCTGTGTTGATGAAGGTATTTGTTATCCACCTTCACGCAGGCTTATAACTGTTGACTTGCCAGATAATACAATCACTGCAAACTCAGTTGATAATAGTGACTCTCAAAAACTTTCTGAACAAGCTCAGATTCAAATAGATTTAGAAAAAAATTCGTGGTGGAAAACAATTCTCAAGTTTTTTGGTTTTGGGTTGTTGTTGGCATTAACGCCATGTATTTTTCCCATGATTCCAATTTTGTCAGGTTTGATAATGGGGCAGGGAGAAATTACTCGAAGCCGCTCTTTTATGTTGTCATTGGTTTATGTGCTGGCTATGGCATTGGCGTATACGACTGCAGGAGTCATTGCTGGATTGTTGGGAGCTAATATACAAGCGGCTTTACAAGTGGACTGGGTTATTATTTCTTTCAGTTTGGTTTTTGTGGCTTTGGCAATGAGTATGTTTGGTTTTTATGATTTGCAGTTGCCAGCGTCGTGGCAATCGAAATTATCTAATGTCAGCAATAACCAAAAATCAGGGTCATACATTGGTGTTGGAATAATGGGCTTTTTATCTGCCATTATTGTTGGTCCTTGTGTAGCCCCACCACTAGCTGGAGCCGTATTGTATATTTCTAACACAGGAGATCCAATTGTCGGTGGCTTTGCTTTGTTTGCTATGTCAATGGGAATGGGCGTGCCACTGTTGTTAATAGGAGCCTCTGCAGGAAAATGGATGCCACAATCAGGCGGGTGGATGAATGTGGTTAAATCCTTCTTTGGTATTGCCTTAATCGCTATGGCAATTTGGTTTTTATCCCGCATTATATCGCCTAAAGCAACTATGATTCTTTTTGGGGTGTTAGCACTGTTGTCATCTGTATTTTGGTATCGTTATGCGGTTAAAAATATTAAAAAAGGCAGTAAGTTAATTTGGTTGTTTTTAATCTTTAAAGTCACTTTAATAGCAGTTGGGGCAGCACAAATATACGGTGCAGTCAAGGGGCATACTAATTTTATGCAACCGTTAACACAGAAGCAGGTATTTAAGTTTCAAAAAGTTACAAGCTTAGAAGAGCTGCAGGAAGTCATTGCTCAATCAGATAAGACTGTGTTGTTGGATTTTTATGCTGACTGGTGTGTTGAATGTGTGCACATGGAGAATACGACATACAGTGATGGTGCGGTGAAAGATCTATTGTCTAGTTTCACTGTGCTAAAAGCAGATGTCACTGAACAAAATGAGTCAGACAAAGCGTTAATGAAGAAATTTAAAATTGTCGGACCTCCAGCCACCTTGTTTTTTGACAAGCAAGGTCAGTTGATACAACAATCAAGCTTTTTTGGTTATAAAAATGCAAAAGAATTTATTGAACATTTAAGGAACCTCTGATTTAGCAAGCATAGATCAATAATAATAAAATTGGTACTATTAAGAAGTCTTCATCGTCCTGAATTATGATACTATGTCGCAGGGTTGATATCAAGATGTTTGTAGTTTTAGTGATATGTGTGACATTTCTATACCAAGGTGTTATTATTAAAGGCTATACTATTTAATATTGAAAGAGGGTTTTATGAAATTCAAAGTAATCTTAAGCTTGTTAGTTAGCTTTTTGTTGGTTTCTGTTGTGTCAGCTTCAGAACGAAGCATGTATATAATTAAGTTGAAAAAAGAAAGTTTGGTACACTATAAAGGTGACGTTGCTGGACTTAGGACGACATCACCTGCTGCACTTGGAGTTAGAAAACTAGATGCAAAGTCAGCAGATTCTATAGCCTATTTATCTTTTTTGGAGAATGACTTAACACAAGTTAAATCAAGCATTAGTTCTCTTTTTCAAAGAGATTTAGGAAAAACACATGATTATTTTTATGCAAGCTATGGTTTTGCCCTTGAGCTAACGCAGGACGAGGCAATTTTATTGGCTAACCAAAGTTATGTGCTTAGTGTTGAAAAAGATAAGCAATACGAATTAAATACAGATGCCGGGCCAAAATTTATAGGAGCAAACACCTTGTGGGATGGCACTAATATGCCTGACAGCTCCCTTAATCAAGGTGAGGGTGTTATTGTTGGTATAATTGATACTGGTATAAATATGACACATCCTTCATTTTCAGATTTGCCAGAAGATGGTTATGACTTTGCTGCAGCCAACCCTTTGGGTGCAGGAAACTTTGTCGCAGGTTCGGCTTGTAGTGCTACTTTTGTTTGTAATGACAAGTTAATTGGAGCTTGGGATTTTGCAGATGATGGTACAGAGACAGACGGTCCCGAGGACTCTAACGGTCATGGGTCACATGTGGCAAGTACTGCAGCTGGAAATGCCATTACTGCACCACCAGGTGGGTTTGTCAGTGTGACTGGAGCTGTTTTAAATGCACCTGAAATCTCAGGAGTTGCACCACATGCCCACATAATTTCATATGATGTATGTGTTAACAGTTGTAGTGGCTTTGCTATTTCTTCTGCTATTAATCAGGCAATTGCTGATGGTGTTGATGTTATCTCATTTTCTATAAGTGGGGGCTTAAGCCCTTGGTCTTCGTCAAATTCAGATAGAATATATTTAGATGCGGTAGCGGCAGGTATTATGGTGTCTACCTCTGCTGGTAATACAAGTGCTTCGACACCAACTACTTTTGGCAATGTTAATCATAGAGGTCCGTGGTTGCTTTCGGTAGCCATGTCAACACATAATAGGGCAAATAGTAATGCAGTGACGATTACTGATCCTGCTCCTGTTCCTACTTCTTTAGTTGACATGTATGGTTTACTAGGGTCAGTGGATAATTTTACAGGTGATGTAGATGCTGGTTTATTGTATGCTGGAAATGTTGAGCCGGGCAATGAGGAAGGCTGTACTGCATTTGCAGACAATACGGCATTTACAGCTAAAATAGCCTTGATAATACGAGGAAGTTGTAATTTTTCCGTAAAAATTGATAATGCTGCTGCAGCTGGAGCTGTTGCCGCTATTATTTATAATGGAGTTTCAGATTTGCCCATAGTAATGGGTGCCATTGACTCAACGACTATCCCTGCTGTTATGATTGGCTTGGCAGATGGGGATGCTATTGTTAGCTTTATTTCCACGGTTGTTGCAACTGATGTTAATGCATTTATTTCTGGTACTGCAATTTATTCACTAATTGACTCTTTAGGCAATATATTAAGTGATGGAAGTTTAATAGGTCCTAATAATTCATTTAATGTAACAAAGCCAGACATTAATGGACCTGGAATTGCTATTTTTGCTGCTGTAGCCTCTGCATCAGGACCCTCGCCTCAGTTTGATTTTTTGACAGGAACCTCGATGTCAGCTCCCCATGTTTCAGGTTCATCTGCTTTACTTATTGCTGCTCAACCTGAATGGAGTCCGTCACAAATCAAAGCTGCAATAATGATGACAGCAGATACATCAGGGCTTAGAGGTTCAGGAGATCCAGTCAACGCAGATGATGTTGGTAGTGGTACTATTGACTTAAGAAAGGCCGCTAAGGTTGGTTTGACAATGGATGAAACCTTTGCAAATTATTTGGCAGCTGACCCTGCGGCAGGAGGCACTCCAGAAACTTTAAATATTCCAAGTGCACGTAACTCAGTTTGTGGAGCTTCTTGTAGTTGGACGCGTACATTAACTAGTCAGTTGCCTGTTAATACTAGTTGGACAGTTGCAGCTGTAACAGATGGAACATTCTCCTTATCTGTTTCACCGATGAGTTTTGATGTTATTGTTGAAGCTGTTGACAATCCTGATGTGATATTTAAAAATAGTTTTGGTGATGATATAATTATCCCTATTGTAACTCAGAACATTTCATTTACTGCAACAGGAGTTCCAACTACAGCTGCAGAAATGTCTTATGGAGAAATCATCTTAACTGAAGTTAATGGTTTGTCACCTGATTTAAGAATAACCGTAGCGGTAAATCAAGTGTTGCCATCTAACTAGTTTCTTCTTGATGTCAGTTGATTCTACAAAAAGCCCTGCAAATTATTGTAGGGCTTTTTTTAAAAGCTAATTTTAGATGGAATAATTTTCATGATGTCAGAAAAGATACCAGCGGCAGTAACGTCGGCTCCTGCTCCATAGCCACGTAAAACCATTGGTATTGGTTGGTAATACTGGCTGTAAAAGGAAATGGCATTTTCGCCATCTTTTACAGAGTAAAGGGCGGAACTAGCAGGAATCTTCTCTATTTTTACTGAACACTGTTTAGGTGTGACTGTACCTATATAACGTAACACACAGTTTTCATTTTGTGCTTGTTGGTTTAATTCTTTAATGTTTTTATCTAGTTGTGGAAGTTTGTTCATGAACTCTAGAGTACTAGGGCAATCGATAAGGTCTTGAGTTAATAAGGAGTCTATTTTGACATCACTTAACTCTAAATCTAGTCCTGACTCGCGAGCAACAATAAGGACTTTGCGGGCAATATCCATGCCACTTAAATCATCGCGTGGGTCAGGTTCTGTAAATCCTTTTTCTTTTGCTTTTAACACAGCATCAGACAGTGGTAACCCTTCATCAAGCTTACCAAAAATGTAGGACATTGAACCAGATAAAATACCTTCAAATTTAACCAGTTTATCGCCTGCACGCAATAAGTTTCTGAAGGTATCAATTACGGGCAACCCAGCACCGACATTGGTTTCATAATTGAATTGACGATGCGTATGAAGCGCAGTTTGTTTTAATTGTTTGTAATAATCATAGCTAAGAGTGTTTGCTTTTTTATTGGCTGCGACAACATGGTATCCCGCTTCAAAATAATCGCAATAATCTTCAGCAATTACGGTGGAAGATGTGCAATCAACTATAATTGGGTTAATCATGTTGGATTGTTGTCTAAATGCTTTGAGTTGTTCTTTATTAAATTCTTTTACACCTGTTTGTAATGATTTTTTATATTGGCTAAGGTCGATGCCATTCTCATTTAATAATGCACCTTTAGAATTAATAATGCCGCATACTTTTATATTGATGTTTTGTTTGTTCAAATAAGCTTGTTGTTTTTGAATTTGCATTAAAAATGCATCGCCTACAAGACCACAACCGATAAGTATGATTTCTACTTGTTGACGCGAATCAAAAAATAATTGATGGCAACTTTTCAAGCCACGTTTAATTCGGCCTTCTTCAATGACTGCTGAAATAGAACGTTCGTTTGACCCTTGAGCGATGGCAATAATATTAACATTGGCTATAGCTAATGATTGGAAAAATTGCGCTGCAGTTCCACGGCGTTTTTTCATGTTATCAGAAATTAATGTAATAATAGCTAAATTATCTTTAAATGAAATCGGTTCAAGCATGTGATTCTTTAGTTCAAGTGCGAAAGTTTCTTCCAAACACTGTTGAGCCAATAGTTTGGAATGGGTGTCAATGCAAAAGCTAATTGAATATTCAGAAGATGACTGAGTTATTAGTACGATGCTAATGTTTTTATCACTCATGGTGTCAAATACGCGCGCTGCCATACCGACCATGCCTTTCATTCCGGGTCCACTGACAGTAACCATTGTGATGTTTTCAAGGCTCGATATGGCTGTGGCAAAATTATCTGTCGTATGGGAGTTTTGGCTGATGATTGTGCCCTCTGACTCTAAGTTAAACGTATTTCTAATGACACAGGGAATATCTGCTTGCATAAGCGGTGTTATGGTCTTTGGATGCAAAACACTTGCACCAAAGTAAGAAAGCTCCATTGCTTCATAATAGCTTAGTTGTGGGACCAAATAAGCAGAGCCAACTTCACGTGGATTGGCGTTATACACACCATCAACATCTGTCCAGATTTCACATTTATCAGCATCAAGACTTATGGCAAGCAAGGCTGCAGAGTAATCTGAGCCATTACGTCCTAAAGTGGTTGGTTTTCCAGATGGACTTGAGGAGCAAAAGCCTGGCATGAGAAGAACTTCAGTATTGCAATCTTTGTACTGTGCAAAGTTAGATTTACATTGTGCAATGTCAACTTCGCCACTAAAGGCATCTTCTGTTGTTTTAATATGTGCTCTAGCATCAATAACATCCACGTTTAATCCAAGAGATACAAGCTGTGTGTACATAAGTGAAATTGAGAGTTGCTCTCCTAGTGTAATCAGCCATGCATAAATATCATCTGGGCATTGACCCAGCAAAGACACGCCCTGTAATTTTGCCTGTGCTTCTTGAAATAAGTAACTAATACTGGTTTGTTGTTTTTGTGCTTCTAAGCGGCAGGCGCAATTAAGCTCAACTAGTGCTTTGTTGTGAAAATCCTCAAGAGTATCAACTTTACTTTTCCAGTCTCCACCATCAATAGCTGTTGATATAATATCTATAAGGCTATCTGTCACTTTGCCCATAGCTGATAAGACAACACCAACTTTTGTCTGTTGTGAAGCTTGAAAAATAATTTGTGCAACTGTACTAAGTTTCTTGGCTGTGGCAAGTGATGTACCACCGAATTTTTTAACATGCATTTTATTTACTATTTATTTAGTCTTCTAAGAAAGACCGACTATAGCAAATGCGCTATTTAATCTCTATTAGAAACAACTAATAGAGTTAAAATTATAAATTATGCTGGAATTTGATGTATTGAACGTTGCCTGAAAGGCTGTCAAAATTAGTTATTTGAGTGCTGCTGGTATTGCTTTTTATTTGTTGTTTGGAGCCAAAAGAGAATGTAGTATTTTCAGAAAAATGCCAATCAATCTCAAATCCCATTCGCGCCTGGTCTGACAAGAAATTGTTATTCTCAATAACACTATCCGTAATTAATGACGCACCAAATTTTTTATTTTTAATACCCAAGGCAAATGAGCTCATGTTAACGTTGTCTGTGTTAAAACCAATTAAGTTGGCGCCATTTAATTTTCCATAGTCTAGATTAATACCAAGTTTCAGTTCATTGCCAATGCCAATATCGGATGACAAGCCAATCTTATAACCTTTGAGTCTAGTATTTGTATCCAAAGTTGGTTGTAAAGATCGAGACGCAGATTTGTTTAAAGAACGAGTAGGGGTGTTCTGTGAGGGAAGGTTAAAGTAATTTTTATAGTTTGCATCTTCAAAAAGGTTTACATTTATACTAAATAAATTTGAAAAACTCCAAGCCATCTCGACTTCATCACGAAAAGAGTTTGTCTTTTTTGAGGATAACGAAAAAAGTTTACTGGGTTGAGATGCGTTTGTTTTTATCCACTCATCATCTTGATTTTCTTGGAGGTGATAATTAATAAGTTGAGGGTCAATTCTTTGGAAATTAAGAGAATTTTCATCTTTTGCATTGGCAAGCATAGAGAACAGTGTCAAAGCCAGCAATAATAGATTACAAATTAATTTCACTTTAGTTTCAACTCCTAAAACTCTAAATTTAACAGATATTTAGAACACATAGCTCATGTAAAGTTCCCACGAATGTCTTAATAGTAGCATAATATAATAAAAATACAATTAAAATTGTGACACATTTCTAGGATGTGACATTTAGTATGCTACATGGTTAATATATATTTTCACTATTCTATTGAAGGCTTTTAGTTACGTTTATAGAGTCAGAATTTGTGAAGCTGGAAGAATGAAGTATTGAGAACCTAATTAACTCTGGCCCCAAAAAAAATGTTGAATATTTTTGATTAACATTAGGTTCTGTTGGGTAATGTAATTTCCATACTTATTTGTAATTTTACTTGGATTGGAATTATGAGAGTGTAAGTACTAGTATTGTTAGGGCTAATTGAAGTCTGCTCATTTTCATGCAAATACTGGATAGAGTAGATTCTCTTCTTGTTCTTTATCAGTGTAGTTAACATATTCCCAGCAATCAGTTTGTTTTAAAAGTTTCCGTGCTAACTCGTTATTTAATGCATGCCCTGACTTATAACCATGAAATGCGCCAATAACTGGGTGACCCAGTTGATAGATGTCACCAATAGCATCTAATATTTTATGTTTAACAAACTCATCTTCATAGCGTAACCCATCTTGATTGAGTACACGATAATCATCTAGTACGATGGCATTATCCATGCTACCACCTATAGCAAGATTGTTATCTCTTAGCATTTCTATATCACGCATAAAGCCAAAAGTACGGGCACGTGATATTTCTTTTATAAAAGCATTGCTTGATAAGTTTATTTCTTTGGATTTAGTGTGTTCAGAAAAAGCAGGGTGATTAAACTCAATATCAAATCGCAGTTTAAAACCGTTATAAGGTTCAAAGCGGGCAATTTTATCATCATGTTTAATTTCAACAGCTTTAGTTATTTTTATAAATTTTTTGGCTTTGTCTTGTAATGAAATACCTGCCGATTGGATTAGAAATACAAAGGGTCCTGCACTACCATCCATTATTGGTACTTCTGATGCGCTTAGTTCAACAATACAATTATCAATGCCCATACCACAAAAAGCTGCCATTAAATGCTCAACTGTTGCAACACGAATGCCATCTTTAATCAGTGTTGTGGACATACTTGTATCACCAACTAATTCAGCATTAGCTTTAAGGTATTTAGGAGTATCTAAATCTGTTCTAACAAATATTATTCCAGTATCAACATCTGCTGGTTTAAGTGTAATATAAACCTTTTGACCTGTATGAATGCCAACGCCTGTAGCTCTGACAGTATTTTTCAGGGTTCTTTGTTTTATCATTATTCTTTTTACTGCACTCTTAATATTTGTGAAGTTTAGCACATTAACCGTTTTATTAAAAATAAAGGTTGCTAATTAACCACTGCATGTATTATTTTTACCACACAGGTGCTGTTTTTGTGGGTTTTTCAGCCACAATATAAAAATAATTGCAGCTTCGGAGGTGAAACTGCAATTGATCATACCTTTTCTGTTCTCGGAAAAGCTCCTAATCGGCCTGATTTCGTAAAAATGCAGGAATATCAAGATAGTCTTCAGATAGCATTTGGTCCTTCTCAGCCTTAATAACGCTGCTTTCTTCAATGTTATCTATCTGATGGGCTGCCGTTGCTGAA
The DNA here is from genome assembly GCA_027067055.1 of Lysobacterales bacterium. Lineage (GTDB taxonomy): Bacteria > Pseudomonadota > Gammaproteobacteria > Xanthomonadales > Marinicellaceae > NORP309. The sequence goes on from JAMOMK010000035.1 coordinate 16,434, forward strand.
CTTACAGCATGAGACGGACGTTTTGTCCTATAAGAAGGTGAAATTTCAACATGTTCTTCAGTTGGTTTAACCAATTGAACTTTTTTCTCGCCTTTGCCATTTATTCCTGTAGCAACGACTGTTACACGCAATTCGCCTTCCATTTCCATATCAATTGATGTGCCTATGACCACTGTGGATGTATCTGAAGTGTATTCTTCTACCATTTCACCAATTTCTTGAATCTCTCCTAAACTTAAATCCATTCCACAAGTGACATTGACTAAAATACCTTTTGCTCCATGCATATCTATGTCTTCAAGTAACGGACTGTTAATTGCTAATTCAGTTGCAACAGCAGCACGATCATCACCTCGACCAATGCCTGTACCCATCATTGCCATACCCATTTCTGACATAACAGTTTTTACATCTGCAAAATCGACATTAACCATGCCAGGGTTGGTAATCAAATCTGAAATACCCTGAACTGCACCATGCAAAACATCATTAGATGCTTTAAATGCATTAAGCAGTGTCACATCTCTATCGAAATGACTAAGTAGTTTCGCATTTGGGATAGTGATTAATGAATCAACACTTTCTTCAAGCTCAGTAATGCCTTTATCAGCAACCATCATTCTTCTTTTTCCTTCAAAAGGAAATGGCTTTGTCACTACAGCAACAGTCAGAATATTCATTTCTTTTGCAATTTGAGCCACTACTGGTGCAGCACCAGTACCTGTGCCACCACCCATGCCTGCAGTTATGAAAACCATGTCTGTACCTTCTAACATTTCTTTGATGCGCTCTCTGTCTTCCAAAGCGGCTTGGCGTCCAACTTCAGGATTTGCACCAGCTCCAAGGCCTTTAGTTACATTCTGACCTATTCTAATTATGTTTTTACACTTTGTTTTATCTAGTGCCTGCACATCTGTATTGGCACAGATAAATTCTACTCCTTGGATGTCAGCTTCAACCATTTGTTGTACAGTGTTGCCACCGCCGCCACCAAGACCGATTACTTTGATTACAGCACCGCTGTTGTCATTTTCCATTATTTCAAACATTTTATTACCTCCGAAAATGTTTAAGTGAGAGTACAAAATATACTCTCTGTTAGTTTAATGAATGCACTTGCATTCTCTTTTTTTAGTTAAAAATACTTGTAAATGCCTGCCAAGCATCCACTTTGTTAAAATTCAGAAAAAAACCATTTCTTGAATTTACTCAACCAATTGCTAGGTTCGTTGAGGTTGTTACCACTTTGTTCGTATTGGTTTCCATAAAGGAGTAAACCGACGCCGGTTGAATGTACTGGATTTTTAACAACTTCCTTTAAACCCGATATATTCTGTGGTGTACCAATTCTTACTGGTAGGTGAAAAATTTCTTCAGCTAATTCGACGGTTCCTTCCATCTTAGATGCACCACCAGTTAAAACGATTCCTGCCGCTATTAATTCGGCATAACCGCTTCGTTGTAGTTCTGCTTGCACTAAAGTAAAAAGCTCTTCATAGCGAGGCTCTACCACTTCAGCAAGTGTTTGTCTTGCCAGTCTTCTTGGCGCTCTATCGCCAACACTTGGTACTGATATCGTCTCTTCTGCGGATGCTAGTTGGCGTAAAGCACAAGCGTATTTTAATTTTATTTCTTCTGCATATTGTGTTGGAGTTCGCATCGCAACAGCAATATCATTTGTGACTTGATCACCAGCTATAGGAATGGCAGATGCATGCCTTATGGCTCCATGGGTAAATACGGCAATATCAGTAGTGCCTGCCCCTATATCAACTAAACAAATGCCTAGTTCCTTTTCATCATCCGTTAAAACCGCTGCTGAGGATGCTAATTGTTCTACAATTAGTTGATCAATATTAAGTCCGCATCGCGCCACACATTTTGATATGTTTTGCGCTGCCGAATCTGAGCCTGTGATTAAATGAACGCGGGCTTCTAATCTTACTCCAGACATACCAATTGGGTGTCTGATACCATCTTGACCATCAATGACATATTCTTGTGGTAAAACATGTAAGACACGTTGGTCAGCGGGAATAGCAACAGCTTTGGCAGCATCTAGAACTTTATCAACATCACTTGCTGTGACTTCTTTGTCTTTTATTGCCACAATACCATGTGAATTAATACTGCGAATATGAGAACCTGCAATACCAGCATAAACTGATTTAATTTCACATCCTGCCATTAGTTCTGCCTCTTCAATGGCTCGGCGAATAGACTGTACTGTTGATTCTATATCAACCACTACGCCACGTTTTAATCCTCTAGATGGAGAAGAACCAATACCAACGACTTCAAGCGAGTCGTCTTTGTGTTGTTCTCCAACAATAGCAACAATTTTAGAGGTTCCAATATCTAATCCAACTACTAAAGAATTGTCTGTTTTTTTAACCATTCGAGTTTCCGTATTCCTGTATTTTGGTGAGTTCTAGTTTAGTCTTATCACTGTGATTTAATTTTTCAAACTGTTTATATTTTTTCTGCCACTTGACTGCATAGCCATTGGTGTATCTCAAATCAATATAGCTTGGTAATGTTTCGTTTGTATTAAGTAAAGACTCCCATGTTTCTGCAAGTCTAACTAATTTCGCATCTTGATAATCTGATCCAATAATAATGTTAATGCCATTATTTAATTCTATATTCCAACTACCTATAGTACTTATTTCACAGGCAGTAATTTCAAAACCAATATTTTTTATAATGTCATTAAAACGCATGTACTTACTCCACACAATTTTAGAATTATTGGTTTTACTCTTAAAGTGTGGCAATGATGATAAGTCTTCTAAGCTATCGACCTCAAAAATATCACCATTATTGTTGAGTAATTTTTGTTCATTCCAAACGGCAACTGCTTTATGTTCTTTGAGTTTAATGCGAAGAGTGTTAGGCCATTTTTTAGTAACACTAATATCACTCACCCACGGAATTTGCATGAGATTGTCTCGAATTTTATTTGCATTGAGCTTAAAGAATGATCGTTGTTTGTTTGTTGCAACAGTTAGTCGTATTTGTTCGGAATTTACTCGCTTAAATTCTGCATCAACAACTATATTGGATATTTCCCAGTGTTCAGACTTAATCATTCCTGACATAAATGCAGCCATCAACAAAAAGGTAAATGAAATCATAAGCAGTGATAGTTTGGCACCTTTAGTCATTTTTCACCTCTGTAAAAGCAGTGGATAAAATATTTAGAACCAATTGATTAAAATCCCATCCAACTGCTTGTGCAGCTTTGGGTACTAGGCTTGTTTGTGTCATTCCAGGTGTTGTATTAGCTTCTAAAAACCAATGTTTATCCTGTTTGTCCACCATAAAGTCTATGCGACACCAGCCTTTTAGATGCAGTACATTAAAGGCATTTAGTGCATCTTGTTGTACTGCCTTTTCTAGTTTTTCACTGTAACCACTTGGACAAAAATATTCTGTTTGCGTGCTGTTGTACTTAGCTTCATAGTCGTATAAATCAATACTGGGTTTAATTCGAATGACTGGCAATGCTTGTCCTTTAACAATGGCAACGGTGCACTCACTGCCTTCGATGAACTCTTCGATAAGTATGGAGTCCACCAACTTTAATGCCTTGTTTACGCATGTATGTAATTCATTTTTATTATCCGCATAAAACAATCCAACACTCGAACCTTCTTGAGTGGGTTTAACTATCCAAGGTCCTGTGCCTTGTATTTGTACTTGATTGTTATTTGTGACGACTTGTGAGGATGGTGTGCTTATGCCATGTGCTTGAATAATAGTTTTTGCAATACTTTTATCCCAACTCAAAACGGCACCCTTTAGGTTGCAACCAGTGTAAGCAATGCCCATGGATGACAGAAAACCTGCCAACTCACCATTTTCACCCGCTTCTCCATGGAGAATATTGAAAACAGCATCAAATGATTTTAAGTCGCTTTTTAATAGTTTATCTATACCATCAATTTGAATGGCGTTAATGGATTGTGCAGTTAAAGCATTGGTTACAGCAAGACCTGATCGTAGAGATACTTCTCTTTCAGCGGATTTCCCACCCATAATGACAGCAATTTTTAATTCAGATAAAGGCTTATTAAACATGAGTTTGTTCCTCTGTTTTTAAGCCATTATTTTTTTCTATTGCTTTACTAATGTTACCGATACTGCCAGCTCCAACAAATAAGACTAAATCGTCATTTTGAATGATGTCATTTAAATCAGTTGTTAAATTATTTATGTCTGCGATATAGATAGGGTCAATTTTGCCACGTGTTCGAATACTACGGCTTAAGTCTGCTGCACTGTAACCAGAAATAGCCTCCTCTCCAGCCGCATAAACATCGGTGATGACTAAGATGTCGGCATGATTTAAACTTTCAGTAAATTCATCGAACAAATCACGCGTTCGAGAATAGCGGTGCGGTTGAAAGACAACGACCAAACGATTATCCCATCCACCACGACAAGCATTTATGGCTGCCCTTAGCTCTGTTGGGTGGTGTGCATAATCATCTACCAAGGTGAAAGCTCCAGCTTTGCATTGCATGTTTGGGATTAAATTAAAACGGCGACCAATGCCTGCAAATTCACTTAATCCTTGTTTAATTTGTTCGGATTCAACACCTAATTCTAATCCTATGGCGATAGCTGCCAAAGCATTTTGAACATTGTGCAGCCCTGGTAAGTTTATAATTACATTGTTTATTATTATTTCATTGTCTTTGAGTACATCAAAAGACATGTTTTGTTTATGATGCTTGATATGAACAGCACGAATTGTTGCACCTTTATTTAATCCATAAGTGATTGTCGGGCGCACAAGAGACGCTGCTAGTTCAGCGACGTGCTCATCATCAATACATAAAATAGCCACGCCATAAAAGGGCAGGTGGTGCAAAAAGTTTTCGAAGGCTTGTTTTAATTGTGAAAACTGACCACCAAAGGTTTGCAAATGGTCGGCATCAATATTGGTTACTACTGCTAATATTGGTTGTAGTAGTTGAAATGACCCATCACTTTCATCGGCTTCTGCTACTAAATATTCACTTGTGCCAAGTCCTGCATTTGTACCTGCAGAATTTAACAACCCGCCAATCACAAAAGTAGGGTCAAGTTGACCTGCAGCAAGAACACAGGCAACCAATGAGGTGGTGGTTGTTTTTCCGTGTGTTCCTGCAACAGCTATGCCAATTTTAAAACGCATCAGCTCTGCGAGCATTTCAGCGCGGGATAAAATAGATTTGGATTTTTCTCGTGCTGCAATTAATTCAGGGTTATTCTCTTTTATTGCAGAAGAAATGACCACAACTTTAGTGTTGTTAATGTTTTCAGCCCGATGACCGATAAAGACTTTAATTCCCATAGCGCGAAGACGGGCAACCACTTCACCATCTTGAATATCAGATCCTGAAACATCAAAGCCTAAATTGTGTAAAACCTCAGCGATACCACTCATGCCACTGCCACCAATTCCAATCATATGAATGGTTTTCATGCGATTAACAAAACGGTTATTTGGAGTTAAATGGCTCATGCAATCATCTCCAAACAAATTTCTGCCACTTTCAGTGCGCTTTGTGGTTTGTGCAGTGATTGAGAATTCTTTGCCATGGAATCGCGCAATGCTTTATTATTCACTAATGCATCAATTTCCTTTTTTAAATTTTTTATTGAGTCTTTTTCTTGCCAGATATACCCGGCTTTATTGTCAACAATGTTTTGCGCATTAGATGTTTGGTGGTCATCAACTGCATGAGGATACGGTACAAATATTGCCGGTAAGCCGCAGGCATTTATCTCTGCAATTGTCAATGCACCGGCTCGGGCAATGACAAAATCTGCCCATGTGTATATTTCAGGCATGTTTTTAATAAATTCCAATACTTCTACATTCTCTTTATTTTGGTAATTAGCCAATGTTTTGTCGTAATTATTCTTGCCACATTGGTGTTTGACGGCTATTTTGCTTGATGATAATAAGGGGTTGAGCAACTCAGGAATGCGTGAATTCAAGCTCATGGCACCAAGAGAGCCTCCGACAATAAAGATATTGACTTTATCTGAGTCTTTCTTATGTGATGAAATATTTTCTATTTCTTGACGAACAGGATTTCCAACCCATTGTGAGCGGTACAATCCTTTTAAGTTAAATCCAGTAAGAACTTTTTTTGCCCATTTTGCTAAATATCGATTAGTCATGCCAAATTTACTGTTTTGTTCGTGTACAAGTAATGGAATTCCTTTAAACTTAGCTGCCAAACCGCCTGGTCCTGCGACATAGCCACCCATGCTGATAGCGGCCTTGACATTTTCCTTTTTAAAATACTTTCCAGCATTACGCATGGCTCCAATTAATTTGAAAGGCATGGTTATTAAACCTTTGATTCCTTTACCACGTAAGCCTTTTATCGCTAATAATTTAATTGGAATATTGTGTTCTGCGACAATACGTTCTTCCATGCCACCCACAGCTCCAAGCCAAACCACTTTATGCCCCATTTGAATGAGTTCATTGGCAACAGCGATTCCAGGAAAAATATGACCGCCTGTTCCACCAGCCATGATAGCAATTGTTACACCAGTTTGAGTCATGCTTCTTGCTCCTGGTATTTGCGAATGGCTTTGATATTGTGCATGCGATTTTCATAACTTACTCGCATGACGATGGCAAGACTGAGTAAGTTCATTAAAATAGCGGAACCACCAGATGAAATAAAGGGCAGGGTTAAGCCTTTTGTTGGTAATAATCCTAAATTCACACCCATGCTTAAAAAAGCTTGTAAGGCAATCCATACAGCAATACCTGAACAAGCAAATGAAGCAAATTCTTTACCATTGTTAAAAGCTTCTTTTGAAATAGCAAAAATACGCATAATGAAAATCAAGTACATTGCAATTAAAAACAGTACACCAATAAAGCCCATTTCTTCTGCATAGACTGAAAAGATAAAGTCAGTGTGTGCTTCTGGTAAGTAAAACAATTTCTGCACGCTACCGCCAATACCATTACCTGAAAACTTGCCGCTACCAATAGCGATAAGTGCTTGAACTAATTGAAAGCCACCATCAAACGGATCTGCCCACGGGTTTTGAAAGCTAATTAAGCGTTGCACACGATAGGGTTCAGCGATTGCAATAAGAGCCATAGAAGAAGTTGAAACAACGCCAAGAATGGTAAGGTCTCTGTATCGGGCTCCAGCGATATAAACCATAAATAAAGTAATCACTAATAACAATACAGCAGAACCAAAATCGGGTTGAATAAGCAATAATGCTGCTAACATAACGGCTATTAATAACGGTTTGATAACGCCGAAAAACTTAGTTTGAACACCTTCTTTATGACGGACAATGTAGCCTGCCAAATACACAATCATTGCAAGCTTCACAGCTTCTACCACTTGGAATCGGGTAAACCCAAAGTTAATCCAGCGTTGTGCACCATTGATTTTAACGCCAATACCGGGAACTAATACCAGAATTAATAAAATAATGGCAATGACGATTAGCACTCGAGAAAGTTTTTGCATCCAGTCGGTCTTCATTGCGAGTATAATAGTGCTTAATAACATGCCAATGCCAATGAAAACGACGTGACGTTTAAGGTAGTAAAAAGCATCGTGGTTATATTTTTCAGCAATAGCAAATGAAGAGGATGCCACCATGATTATGCCTATAGCAATCAAGCAACCCGCAGAAATCATCAGCCAAAAGTCAACACCAACTATAAAGTAGCTGTTTGAAGTTGTCTTGTTTGCTTGTTTAGAAGTTAAATTCATTTTATCTAATTTTTAAAGTTGCCAGTCCAATGAGTACAGAAATTAATGCCATAATCCAAAAGCGAACAACCACTTTAGGTTCAGGCCATCCTTTGAGCTCAAAATGGTGGTGAATTGGTGCCATTTTGAAGATTCTTTTACCACGTAATTTAAATGACCCTACCTGCAAAATAACAGAAACAGTCTCCATAACAAAAACACCGCTCATGATAAAAAACACCAGCTCTTGTCGTGTAATAATCGCAACAATACCTAATGCACCACCAAGTGATAATGCACCAACATCCCCCATAAACATTTCGGCAGGATAGGTGTTGAACCACAAGAAGCCCAGCCCAGCTCCAACAATAGCTGCACAGAAGATGGCCAGTTCACCTGCATTTGGGATGTGAGGTATAAATAAATAGTGTGAAAAAATCGTATGTCCAGTTAAGTAAGCGATAATGCCTAAGGCTGAGGCCACTAAAATCACTGGCATAATGACTAAGCCATCCAGTCCATCGGTTAAATTAACAGCGTTAGATGAACCGACCATAACGAAATAACCCAATGGAACAACTAGCCATCCCAATGACCAATTAAGGTCTTTAACAAAAGGAATAACCATTTGTGTGGTTAGGCTATCATCGCCAAAATAGTAAAGATATAAAACTGCCGTACCACCGAAGACGGATTGCAAAAGATATTTCCACTTAGCAGATAAACCTTTTGAGTCTTTTAAAGCAAGCTTACGGTAATCATCTAACCAGCCGACTAAACCAAAGCCAAAGAGAACATACATGCAAACCCATACATAATTTACGGATAAGTCTGACCATAAAAATGTGGCTAACAATATAGCAAAAATAATCAATGCTCCACCCATTGTAGGTGTGCCTTGCTTGGATAAGTGCGATTCTGGTCCAAGTGAACGTACATTTTGACCAATTTGTTTTTGTTGTAATTTACGAATAAACCAAGGACCAAGCATTAAAGAGAAAACCAAGGCAGTAAGAGCCGCCATAATGGCTCTAAAACTTTGATAAGAAAAAAGGTTTAACCAGCTGTGATTATCCTGAAACTGTTGGGCTAACCATAAAATCATGAGGCTGTCTCCGGTTCGATAAGTTTTTCGATTAATGTTTCAAGTTTCATGCTTCTAGAGCCTTTAACTAAGATAGTACCCAGAGAGTTCCAGTTTTTATGCATGTAATCGGACAGTGAGTTAATCGAATCAAAGTGTTTGTTTTCGCTACTGTGGACAGAAGATGCGTGCTTTGAATCATTGCCGATAGTCAATAAGTGAGTAATGTTTTGTTGTTTAGCATAGCTGCCAATTTGAAGGTGTAATTGGCTAGATTTTTCTCCCAATTCAGCCATGTCCCCTAATACTAAGGTTGTTGGTGATTGGTACTCAGATAATACATCAATAGCAGCTTTTACTGATTGCGGGTTGGCATTGTAGCTATCGTTGATAATTGTGTTGCCATTATGGATGCCTAAGTTTTCTAAGCGTCCAGGTGCGGGTTTGAAATTTTCAAGTCCTTTTTGTATGTCTATAGCACTTATTTTACAGGAGTGTGCAATTGCGTTAGCACAGGCAGCATTAACCTGATTATGCTTTCCTGCAATGGGTAAATTAATATGTTTTATTGAGTCTATCGACACATCTGCCTCTACAGATTCACCAAAACTAATTATGTTGCTGATTGTGTTATTATTCCAGATGGCAAAATGTTCATCGTCAATTGGCAAAACAGCGCAGTCATTTTTCCCTAAAGTTGAGATGATTTGCCCTTTTTCACTGACTATGTTTTCAAAAGATCCAAAACGCCCAATATGTGCGGGTGATACATTGGTTATCACTGCTGTATGAATATCAACCAGTGAAATCAGCCAAGAAATATCGCCAAGTTTTGCGGCCCCCATCTCAACTACTGCAAACTTATCATCTGCATTAATTGCACATAAAGTTAAAGGTACGCCAATTTCATTGTTCAAATTCCCTTGAGTGGCCGAGCATTGGTTAGACACTGATAAAATTGAATGTATCATGTTTTTAACCGTAGTTTTACCATTTGAGCCAGTAATAGCAATGATTTTTGCTTGGCTTTGTTTTGCCCATGTTTTGGCTAGGGTTGAAAGCGCTTTTAAGCAGTTCTCTACAATAAGTTGCGGCCCAATAATATCTTGTGTGCTACTAACTAATATAGCAACAGCTCCATTGTCAATGGCTTGTTGGCAATAGTCTTCACCGTTAAAGTTGTCACCTTTTAAAGCAATAAATAGTTTGCCCGAACAACTACTGCGAGAATCGGTGCTGACTCCTCGAAACTGAATGGGTTTGCCAATTAATGTACCGCCAGTTACGGATGTGGCTTGATGGAGGTTCATGTTAATCATGCACATTTCTCCAGTTTTTCTCGCAATAATTCTTTGACAACAGTTACATCATCAAAGTCTAAGTATTGACCATTGATTAATTGATAGGGTTCGTGTCCTTTGCCTGCAACGAGAATTAAATCATCCTGATGGGCGTTGCTTATGGCATGGGCAATGCCCTCTTTGCGGTCATGAATGACTGTCGGCTCGGTGTTCATCCCTATTAATATGTCTTGGGCAATCTGTACATTATCTTCATAACGCGGATTATCGTCAGTTACAATCACTCTATCGGCTAGTGTTTCGGCGATATGTCCCATCTGTGGACGCTTGCCTTTATCACGATTGCCTCCGCAACCAAACACACACCAAATATGACGAGCATTATGTCGTTTCAGAGCAAGTAACACTTGTTTTAATGCATCTGGTGTGTGTGCATAATCTACAATCACTAATGGTGAATCCTTGTGGACTTGTACACGGTTCATTCTTCCTGGCACGGGTTTAAAGTGCTGAATTAAAGGGATGATTTCTTCTATTGAAAAGCCTTGTTGCAGTAAGGTGCCGATAACAAGTAATATATTTTCAACATTAAAATGACCAAGTAACTCTGTTGAAACAGCGTAGCTTGAGTTTTTCCAATTTAAGGTAAAATTGATGCCCTCAGGTATGAGTTGTATATTATTTGCGCCTAAATCGGCATTGTTTTCTGTAATACTGTAACTTATTTGATTGTTTGTTGAGTCTTTCAGCCACTTTTTGCCATACTCATCATCACAGTTGATAACTGAATAATTACTTTTATGTTGGGCAAATAGTTTTTTCTTAGCATTGGCATAGTCTTCCATTGTTTTGTGAAAGTCTAAGTGGTCACGACTGATATTAGTTAAGCACGTGCCGACAAGTTTACAGCCATTAAGTCTGCCTAAATCCAATCCATGAGAAGAGGCTTCCAAACTCACATGTGTCACACCTTGTTCAACAAATTCAGCTAACATTTTTTGCAAGGTTAGTGCATTGGGTGTTGTATTTGGTTGTTCTTGCATTTTTTCCAAGGTGCCAAAACCCAAGGTGCCAATATAAGCACCTTTTATTCCAAGCTTTTCCCATGCTTGTAACATTAACCACGCACTTGATGTTTTGCCATTGGTTCCTGTTATAGCAATAATATCAAGCTTGCTGGATGGTTGATTATAAAAATGTGAAGCAGCCTCACCTAATTTGTCGGCTAAATTTTCAATTTCAATAACCGTAATTGATAAGGCTTGTTGACGCGCTTTTGGCTTGGCTTTGTCTTGGTCGACAGATTCTGCCAAAATGGCAGAAGCACCAGCACGTTGCACTTGATATGCAAAATCTATTCCATGATTTTCTGTGCCGTTTAGCGCAATAAAAATCTGTCCAGACTTTATTTTTCTGCTGTCCAAACATAACCCTGTCACTTCGATACCCAAATCTTGAGATTCTATGTCAAACCATGAAAGTACTGTACTTAAATCTTTACTCATGGCTGACCACCAACTGATTTTGATCTAGTGTGTCTTTTTGAATCTTCGATGGCGAGATATTAAGTAATCTTAAGCTGTTTTCCATGATGTTTTTAAATACAGGTGCAGCAACATCACCACCACCATATTTTTCACCCTTGGGATCGTTAATTGTTATTGCAATAACAAGTTTTGGATTTTCTGCAGGAGCAAAGCCGACAAAACTCGCATTGTAAGTATCTGTATATCCGCCTTTTGCTGAAATTCTAGAAGTGCCAGTTTTTCCGGCAATTGTGTAGTTTTCAATCATGGCTTTGTGACCACCGTTGTGTTGACTGACAACTGTAGTGAGCATTTGTGTCACTAATTGAGCTATTTTTGGATCAATAATGGCTTTATCATCGTTAACAACATCTTTGATATAAGTTGGTGCACGTAAACGACCGTCATTGGCTATGGCAGCATATGCTGTAGCTAGTTGTAATGTTGTTACAGAAAAGCCGTAGCCATAAGCAATAGTGGCTTGTTTGGAGTGACTCCATCTTTTGTAATTGGGTAAATTGCCGCTTGATTCACCAATGATTTCACTGTGGGTGTTTGAACCAAATCCAAAAAGACGTAAGGTGTCCCACATAAGGTTTTTACTTAAGCTAAGTGAGATTTTTGCAGCACCGACATTGCTGGATTTGTTTAAAAGTGTCTCAAGGTTAATCTTGCCCAAGTCACGGTGATCTCGCACTTTAAATCCATCAACCTGCAATATCCCCGGACTTGTATCAATAATGCTATTTTCATCGTATTGCCCACTAAGTAATCCAGCAATAACAGTAAAGGGCTTAATAACAGAACCTGCTTCATAAATATCTTGTAAAGCACGGTTACGCATTCCACCTAGAGATTTTTTTGAAATTTTATTTGGGTTATATGAGGGCTGTGAAACCATAGCTAAAACTTGCCCCGTAGGAATATCAATAATAACAGCCGCACCTTTTGCTGCTTTATGTTGGTATACGGCAGTTTTTAATGCTTTATAGGCAATATATTGTAATCTTCTATCAATACTTAAATGCACATCACCCCCAGGTTGTGCAGGAATCACTTCTTTAATGTCTTTGATGATATGTCCAAAGCGATCTTGCATGACTTTTTTACGACCAGCTGTACCAGCTAAGTGTTTATCGTAAGTGCTCTCAATGCCTTCTTTGCCAATATCATTAGCATCGGTAAAACCAATTAATTGAGAAATAATTTCTCCAGCAGGATAAAAGCGTTTAAATTCTTTTCTAAATTCAACACCTGGGATATTAAGCCCTCTTAAATCTTCAACATCTTGCGGGGGAATACGTCTTTTAATGTAAATAAATTTTTTATTTTGTTTGTCGACAATTAAGTTTTTAAGTTTTTCTGAATCCAGATTGAGTGACTCCGCTAATTGTAAAACCCTTGGCATTTCATCAATTAATTTACCTGGCTGTATGCCAATAGATACCATTGGTGTGCTAATCGCCAAAGGCTCGCCGTTACGATCAAAAATAGTGCCGCGTGGAACGAGTAAATCAATTTCTTTAATTTGGCGCATATTGCCTTGTTTGGTATAAAACTCTTTTCCTTTTATCTGGATAGCAAAAGCTCTTACAGCAATAACAAGAAAACAGAGCAATAAGAAAGCACCAACAATAGACATGCGCATATTAATATTCACATTTTTTTTCTTTCTAGATTGGATGGCTTTCTTTTTTATCATCTTTTTATGCTTAAAATCTGTTCTTTTTCTGGCAATTTCATGCCTAATTGTTTTTTTGCTTGAGCAACGATTGTACTGTTATTAACATAAGTTGATTGCTCGATTTGTAATCGTCCCCAATCCGCATTTAAATCATTTTCTTCATTTATTAACTCTTGTAATGCAACAAATTGATTTCTACTTTTATGTTGCAAATAAATATAGTTAACAATGATAAATAATGTTAAAGCGAGTAACGCTATTGTTAATGCTAATTGTTTAGTCTTCATAATTTTTCCGCAATCCGCATGATGGCACTACGCGCTCTTGGGTTTGTATCTAATTCACTTTTTGAGGCTTTAATCGCTTTTCCTATTAGCTTAATTTGCGCCTCACTTGCTTGCTCTATTGGCATGCGTTTATCAAACTTTCCAGTGCTTGCTTGTTTTTTGAAAAAACGTTTAACAATTCTGTCTTCTAAGGAGTGAAAACTGATTACCACCAGCCTCCCGCCTTTGTTTAAACTTTCTAACGCAATAGGCAAAACATTGTTTATTTGTTCCAGCTCCCTATTAATATGTATTCTTATTGCTTGAAAAGAGCGTGTAGCAGGGTGTTTTTTACTGTATTTGTTAATCTTTTCAATAATGCCAACTAGTTCAGAAGTGCTTTCTAAAGGCTTAACTTCTTCTCTATAGATAACAACTTCCTTGGCAATTTTAGTTGCATTTTTTTCTTCACCATAACGCCATAAGACTTTAGAGATTTCTTTCCAGTCGGCTTGATTTAACCACTGGGCAGCTGTTTGCCCAGCACTTGAGTTCATTCTCATGTCTAAAGGGTCGTCGTCATTAAAGCTAAAGCCTCTTTCTCTTTGGTCGATTTGTGGTGAAGAAACACCAAAGTCAAACAATATCCCATCAACTTTGCTATTAAAATTCTCTGCTATCATTCTCTCTAAATCATCAAAGGGTCCGTGTTCAAAAATTAAGTTTGTATGCTCTTTAGCTAAGTTGTGTGCTTCCTCTATGGCTTGTGGGTCTAGATCTATAACCAACAATTTAGCTTTATCTGTTAACTCGCTTAAGATTTTTTTACTGTGACCACCTCGTCCAAAAGTGCCATCAACATATAACCCATCTTTTTTAATAGCTAATGCGGCAACTGCTTCATCCAAGAGAACAGATTGGTGTTGATTACTCATTTTTTAAAGTACCAACAGTTTTACAGCATCAGATACATTCTCGCCAATTTCCGGAATTTGATGCCTGTCAGCTATTAATGCTTGCTCGTCCCAGATTTCAAATTTGTCCCCTAATCCCACCATCACAATTTTCTTTTCAAGCTTGGTTACTTGACGCAAAGTGGCCGGAAGTAAAATTCTAGAGCCTTTGTCTGGTTGAATGTGGTAGGCACTTCCAACCAATCTTCTTTGCAATGCACGGTGAGCAGGGTCCCAAGTACTTAATTTCATCACTTCGTCGCGAACTTTTTCCCATTGTTCTTGCGAATAAAGCCAAAGCGAGTTATTCTCATAGGCGTTATAAGTTAAGACAAATGTGTTTTTCCAGGTATCAGCAAGCGCTTCTCGGTATTTAACCGGAATTGCCAAACGCCCTTTAGCGTCTAAATTGATTGCTGTTTCACCATAAAACATAAGATTTGTCCTAAAATACCACTTATTACCACTAAATTGCACTTTATCGCTATTTTGGGTAAGAGTCAACTCCTGTTTTTAAAAAAATGTAATGAAATCAATGTCTTACTTGACGTTGTAAATTAAGTATATTGCCTAACGTTTTGAATAATAAAGATATTTTATTTTTTATGTATTTTTGATGCAATTTGCTAATGGTGTAAATGTCATCATTGTTTTCAATTAATCTGTCTTACCGTGTTTACATATTTTGGTCATAATTGTTTACTTTTGTGGTCTTTATTTTGAGGGTTTTCTCTTGTAATATGTGGGTCAATTAATAGGTAGAGGTAGAAGCGCGAACATGAAAGAAGTCATTAACAGCATAAGAAAAGTCAGTATTGAAGTAAGTAAATGGTTTGGTTACGCAACGGCAGTGGTTGATGGAATTGAGGTTGATCAATCAAGAGCCCCACAAAATAATAGCATGTGTCAATTTGGGCAATGGTACGATAAAGATGAATGGAATTTGTCAAGTTTTGAAGAGTATGCTCAAATAGGTCATCATCATTTGAAATTACATGCTCTTTTTGATGAAATGATGGAGATTGTTAATAAGGAACAAAAATCTTCTTTTTTAAATAAACTTGCAGGTGCTTCAAGTCAGATGCCCAAGAAATACAAAAAGATTTTATTTAGAAAATACCAAGATTTCAAACATGAATCAGAATTGCTGTTATCACTTTTAAAAATGCTGCAAGTGAAAGTCGACGAAATGGAGCAAGAGTTGGCCGCTTAAGGTGTTTTTATTGGCTTAGATTTTTTACAATATCCAATGTTGCTTTTGAACGATTTAGCGTATAGAAGTGCAAGCTTGGTGCTCCGCCTTCAATTAATTGCTCACACAACTTACTAATGAATTCGGTGCCAAATTGCTGAATGGATTTACGGTCATCGCCATAGCTTTGTAATTTATACTTCAACCAGCGTGGCATTTCTGCACCACAAAAACCACAAAAGCGGTTGATGTTACTAAAATTGGTGATTGGCATAATACCCGGAATAATAGGAATAGTGATTCCCTTTTTTTTGCACTCGTCTAGATAGGAAAAGTATGCATCAGCATTGAAGAAAAATTGAGTAATGGCTTGATCTGCACCTGTTTCAACTTTTTGTTTGAAGTATTTTAATTCAATTTCTTTGGTATCAGATTCTGGATGAATCTCAGGATAACATCCCACAGTAATGTTGAATTGGTCATTAAATTCTGTTTTGATAAATTCAATAAGCTCATTAGCGTGACGAAAATAACCCACCGAACCCATTCCTGATGGCACATCACCACGTAAAGCAAGGATATGGTGAATGTCGTTATCAAGATATTTTTGCAGCAGTGCCTTTATCGAATCAGGTGTGCCACCCATGCAAGATAAATGTGGGATAACGAGTGGCGTTTTATATTTTTTAAGCTCTAAAACAGTTTCAGTGGTCGCCTCAACAGTAGAACCACCTGCACCAAAAGTAACAGAGAAAAACTCAGGATTTAGTTTGCGTAGTTTCTCTTGCGTATTACACAAAATGACCTTCTGTTCGTTGGTGCGAGCAGGGAAGAACTCAAAACTAAATTTCACTTTTTTCAT
>JAMOMK010000036.1 GCA_027067055.1 Lysobacterales bacterium
CACCAAAAGTAACAGAGAAAAACTCAGGATTTAGTTTGCGTAGTTTCTCTTGCGTATTACACAAAATGACCTTCTGTTCGTTGGTGCGAGCAGGGAAGAACTCAAAACTAAATTTCACTTTTTTCATTATAGTCACCATTATTATGTAAGGTGGGCCCCGCCCACCATATTATCAATCATGTTTATATTAAAACCATGATGGGCGGGGCCCATCTTACTAGGATAAGCTCCTAATATCGGTAGTGTTCAGGCTTATAAGGCCCATCTGGTGTTACACCAATATATGCTGCTTGCTTTTCAGTTAAACGTGTTAACTTAACACCCACTCTGTCTAAGTGTAAACGTGCGACTTTTTCATCTAATATTTTTGGTAATACATAAACATCATTACCGTATTTATCACCATCACAAAATAGTTCAATTTGTGCTAATACTTGGTTGGTGAATGAGTTTGACATCACAAAACTTGGGTGGCCTGTTGCACAACCTAAGTTGATTAAACGTCCACGTGCAAGCAAGATGATTTTCTTACCATCGTCAAAAATAACATGATCAACCTGTGGTTTGATTTCATCCCATTGGCACTTTTCTTCAAGTCCAGCCACATCAATTTCATTATCAAAATGGCCGATGTTACAAACGATTGTCTGGTCTTTCATCTTAGCCATGTGATCATATGTCACGATGTTATAGTTACCTGTAGCGGTTACAACGATGTCTACTTGATCACATACATCATCCAATCTCACAACACGGTAACCTTCCATTGAAGCTTGTAGAGCGCAAATTGGATCAACTTCTGTTATCAATACACTGGCACCGAGTCCACGTAGTGATTGTGCACAACCTTTACCAACATCGCCATAACCACAAACAACGGCTACTTTGCCCGCAATCATAACATCGGTTGCACGTTTGATGCCGTCGACCAAAGACTCGCGACAACCGTATAAGTTATCGAATTTTGATTTAGTGACTGAATCATTTACGTTGATTGCAGGAAATGGTAACTCACCCGCTTTAGCTAATTCGTACAATCTGTGTACACCTGTTGTTGTTTCTTCTGTAACGCCTTGGATACCAGCCAGTGCTTTAGTGTACCAACCGTTACTTGTTGGTAGTCTTTTCTTGATTGAGTTGAAAAGACAAATTTCTTCTTCTGACTCAGGATTATCTAAAACTGAAGGATCTTTTTCAGCTTTAGAGCCAAGCATTAATAACATGGTTGCATCGCCGCCATCATCCAAAATCATGTTTGGTGTACCACCATCAGACCATTGCATAATGCGGTGCGTGTATTCCCAATATTCATCCAAAGTTTCACCTTTTACTGCAAAAACAGGAATGCCTTGGTCAGCAATAGCAGCAGCAGCATGATCTTGAGTTGAATAAATATTGCATGATGCCCAGCGAACATCCGCACCTAAGTCAATTAGGGTTTCAATCAATATAGCCGTTTGCACTGTCATGTGTAATGAGCCAGCAATACGCGCGCCTTTTAATGGTTGCTTGCCTTTGTACTCTTCACGAATTGTCATTAATCCTGGCATTTCAGTTTCTGCAATACGGAACTCTTTATGTCCCCATTCGGCTAATGAAATATCAGCAATGATGTAATCTTTGTTATTTTCTGTCATGTTTTTCTCTATTTTAAGTTTAATTACTTGGGGCGTGGACTTTAGTCCACGGGTTTAATTTAATGGACTAAAGTCCATTCCCCATTATCAGTTTTCCCCCATTAATTCAGTAGTTTGGGGCGTGGACTTTATAGTCCTGCTGCATCTCGCAACAATTCTGCTTTATCTGTTTTTTCCCAAGTAAAATCAGCATCTTCACGACCCAAATGTCCGTAAGCAGCTGTTTTTTGGTAAATTGGGCGAATTAAGTCCAAACCAGTGATGATTCCATAAGGTGTTAAATCAAAGTGTTCACGGACGAGTTCTTCAATACGTGCTTCAGGAATTTTGTTTGTTCCAAAAGTTGTTACTGAAATTGAAGTGGGTTTTGCAACACCAATGGCGTAAGAAACTTGCACTTCGCATCTATCAGCAAGACCTGCGGCGACAATATTTTTTGCCACATAACGGGTCGCATAAGCTGCAGAACGATCCACTTTTGAAGGATCTTTACCAGAAAAAGCACCGCCACCATGACGTGCCATGCCTCCGTAAGTATCGACAATAATTTTACGACCAGTTAAACCACAATCACCAACAGGACCACCAATAACGAATTTGCCTGTTGGGTTGATGTGGTATTGAGTATTGGCATCCAACCATTGGGCAGGCAATACAGGCTTGATGATTTCTTCCATAACTGCTTCGCGTAAATCTTTAAGCGAAATATCTTCATCGTGTTGAGTGGATAAAACCACTGCATCAATAGCAACAGGCTTGTTATCAACATACCTAAAAGTTAATTGTGATTTTGCATCAGGGCGTAACCATGATAATTTATCAGCACGGCGTACATAGGCTTGACGCTCAACCAAGCGGTGGGAATAAGTAATTGGAGCAGGCATCAAAACATCGGTTTCATTTGATGCATAACCAAACATTAAGCCTTGGTCTCCAGCACCCTGTTCTTTGGCAGTGCTTCTGTCAACACCTTGATTAATATCGACTGACTGTTTGCCAATTAATGACATAACCGCACAGGTGTTGCCGTCAAATCCGACATCTGAATTGTTGTAGCCAACATCGGTGATGACTTTGCGTACAACATCATCAAGGTCAACCCATGCAGAGGTTGTCACTTCGCCAGCTATAATGGCAGTTCCTGTTTTAACCATGGTTTCACAGGCAACGCGGGCGGATTTGTCTTGCTCTAAAATGGCATCAAGGACCGCATCAGAAATCTGATCCGCCAATTTGTCAGGATGTCCTTCGGATACTGATTCCGAGGTAAATAGATACTCATTGCTATTTTGGCTCATAATAATATATCTCTATATTTGAATAAAGAGATGTATTTTATAGATGAGATGGTTAAATGTGTAGTGAAAAGGCAAAACTTGATGAAAAATAACAGATTTATCGTTAAAATTATGGAATATTATAAATTATGAGAAAATATGTCCACAGTTAAGGGATTCATTATACTAATGGTTGTCATTGTCAATACATTGTTTTGGGTGCCTGTTTTGGTGCTATTCTCTCTAGTAAAACTTATTATTCCTTTAGCGATAGTGAGAAAGTATGTTTCTAAATTTCTTGTCTGGATTGCTAATAATTGGATTTGGCTGAATTCCAAAATTCATTTATTGTTTCACGGTAATAAAGTTGAGTTGAAAGGTATGGAAGATTTAAAACCCGATGATTGGTATTTGGTTATTAGTAATCATGCGGCAGCAGCAGATATTCCTATCCTGCAGAATGTATTCTATAAGAAAATTCCATTCTTAAAATTCTTCCTAAAACACGAACTTATCTATGTACCTTTTTTAGGTGTGGCATGGTGGGCGCTTGATTTTCCATTTATGCGTCGTTTTTCGGCGAATTATTTAGCCAAAAATCCACACATGAAAGGCAAGGATTTAGAAGTGACAAAAAAAGCCTGTGAAAAGTTTAAAGATTATCCTATATCAGTGATAAATTTTATAGAAGGCACGCGTTTTTCAAAGGAAAAACACAAAAAACAACATTCAAAATACAAGCATTTACTCAAACCAAAATCAGGTGGAATCGGATTCGTATTGGGTTCGATGGGTGAGCAAATGAATTATTTGGTACAAACTAGCCTAAATTATTCTCCAAAAGCGCCCTCCGCATGGGAATATTTATGTGGAAAGTATGATAAGGTGGAAATAATAGTAGAAAAAATTAACATCCCAGACAATTTGAAAAATAGAAACTATATCACCGATATGGAATTCAGAAAAGAATTGCAACAATGGCTTAATGGCTTATGGGAGAATCAAGATGCGAGGTTATCATGAGTGCTGAAAATTTATTTGATGTAGTGTTTAAAGGCAAATTTGCTAGAGAACTGGAAAAAAATAGAGCAGTTTTACATTTTTCAAAAGTCTTTAAATTACCTGTTGAAAAGGCAGAAAGATTCTTCGATGGCAATCCGCGCGTACTAAAAAAAGACCAAGTGCTTGAAAAAGCAAACAGCTTCCGTCAAGCATTAAAAAAAGCAGGCTTGAAAGTTTCTTTAGTCAAAAGGGTTAATGAAAACTTCAAAGCCGAGCTCACCATGTCAGCACCAGGTGTGATACTTGTTTCGCCTCCTGCACCAATCGTTGCGAATATCCCGACCTCACAGTTTTCACTGGATGAAGTGGGTGCACAATTCGCCAACCCAGAACCTGTGGTACCTGTCAATATAGACACCACCTCATTCACTATTGACGAAGAAGACCGAGAGATTGTCGAAAAAGAAGAAATCCCCGAACCAGAATTTGACGTCTCAAGCATCAGCTTAGATGAAGTCGGTGCCATCTTCGACGAACCACAAGAACTCCCAGGACCACACCTCGATATCTCCGACTTATCTTTAGATGAAGTCGGCGCAACGATTGTTGAGAAAAAACCAATAGCACCCGTTGAAATTGATACAAGTGGTATAAAATTGTTTGAAGAGTGAAAAGTATCTCCGTAGGATGGGCAGGGCCCATCCTACAAGTGCAAAACAAGATACAGTATTTCTGTATTGCAACTTTGGTTTGGTTCGGATATACGCATAACTAACAAAATTGACCATTACAAGGAGATCCTTATTTGCCCACGAGTTATCGTTGGGGATATGGTGAGGATTTTAAATTAAATGAGTAAGTTAGTTCCAATTTAATGCTAATTAATCGATTCTATATATTCTAGGCTATAATCACAGCTTGTTTTATTTATCTTTTATCAAAGGAGTTAATTTCTTATGAGTGATCCTTTACATGGGAAAACACTAAAATTTATTGTTACCGAATTGCAGCAAAATTATGGATGGGAGAAGCTTGGTCAATTAGTTAAAATTAATTGTTTTAACATAGACCCTTCTCTGAACTCTAGCCTTAAATTTTTACGCAAAACACCATGGGCGCGAAAACAAGTCGAACAATTGTATATTAGGTCTTTGCAAAAAGAGTCGCCCTTTTCTTGGAATTCAAACAAGTCAGACTAATTGATACTCAATGAAAGAATCCGATCTTTATATTCCATTAAAACACTTTCTAGAAGCCCAAGACTATGAGGTCAAAGGTGAGGTGGGGCAGTGTGATGTCATGGCGGTACGTGGTGATGAAGAGCCTGTAATTATTGAGTTTAAATTATCCATAAATTTATCCGTAGTTCTGCAAGCAGTGGATCGTTTGTCTTTGTCTTCAAAAGTTTATATCGGCATACCAAAAAATTATAAAATTCAGCGACACCGTAAACGTAAAATTCTAAAACTCTTGAAGATGCTTGGCTTGGGATTGATTGTCATTGATCCAAGCATTAAAACAGGAAGTGTTGATATTGTAATCGACCCAAAGCCATATAAACCTAGAAACTCTAAGCCACGATTGCAACGCTTGTTGGGTGAGTTTATGTACAGAGATGGCGATCCAAATCTTGGTGGAGCATCTACCAAGCAAGGCAGAATGACTGCTTACAGACAACGCGCCTTAGCTGTTGGAATCTATTTACACAAAAATGGAGCAACTAAAGCCTCCGAGGTTTCAAAACAAACCCAGCAGCCAAAAGCCAGGGATATTTTATATAACAATTATTACGGTTGGTTTGAAAAGCAATCCAGAGGCATCTATCAGTTAACAGAAGCTGGACGAGTTGTTATTAAAAAAGTGGAGGAGGAGTAAATTTTAGATATAACCCTTCTGACTTCAGGAACTTATTTAATCAAAGTGGTAAAAGTCTTCTTTTTCTTCAATCGATAGATGTCAAAGTCTCTGTCTATGGTGGCAATGGTATCAATTTTGAGTTTGTCTGCGACGAAGACTAAACAGGCGTCGGCAAAATCCATGGGTAAATCGGCATACTTTAACATCATTTGAGCAATGTCATGAAAATCGTGGCTGCTAATATTCTCGATTTTTATTGCCCCTGAGTAAATCCATTGAAGAAAATCAGCTTGTGCATGACGAGAAAAACCCAATAAATGCAAGGTTTCAGTGATGGATGCCAATGTGGTAATTAATTCAGCAGAATTGTTTTTGATAAATTCAACCGAAGCCTTGTAGTATTTATCAGAACCATCAAACAAAGCAATCATCGGGCCAGAATCAATTAAGATTTTATCCATGATGTTTCTTTTCAAGAATGTCCTTTAACAGAGTTTTTCTGTCTTGTGCTAGATTGCCTTTGCCACTGCTGTACTTGCCAAATTTATCTTCGCCAGTTTCCCAAGGTGTGGGTGGTTGGTACTCAACAATATACTGCGCTAGACACTCGCGCACAAATTCAGACTTTGTCTTACCAGTCTGTTTCGCTAAGTAATCAATGTTCTTTTCCATATCTTTTTCGAGTCTAATGTTAAGCATAATATTTCTATTTTTTGCGTATGACATATTGTAATACAAATAAATAGAAGTTTCAATTATATTTATCGCTTCTCTTAGCGTTCTTTGCGTTACTTAACAGCGAAGCTGTGGCGAAAGCCAAAGTTATGTTATTATTCAAACATGAAAATCCTCCATACATCTGACTGGCATTTAGGGCAGTATTTCCTTGGGAAATCACGCCAGAATGAGCATAAGCAATTTCTAGATTGGTTGCTTGTCTGTGCTTGCGAGAATCAAGTGGGTGCGATTATTGTCGCGGGTGATATTTTTGATACGGGTTCACCACCTTCTTATGCGCGGGAGTTGTATAATCAGTTTATTGAGGATTTACAAGCAACAAAGATTAAGTTGGTTGTTGTTGGTGGTAACCACGATTCGGTGGCGACTTTGGGGGAATCCAAAGGTTTGTTGAAGTTGCTTAATACTTTTGTTATCCCTGGCGTGATGGCAAATCCTGATGAACAAGTCATTACCTTAACCGATAAAAATAAACAGCCTGTTGCGATGATTTGTGCGGTGCCATTTTTGCGGGCGCGTGATTTGCAGTTTTCACAAGCAGGTTTGTCGGGTCAACAAAAACAAGCCTCACTACAACAAGCCATAAGCGAGCATTACCAACAAATATACGATTTAGCTAAAGCACAACGTCAAGTCACAGGCAAAAAGATTCCGATAATTGCCACGGGACATTTGGCAACAGTGGGTGCCAAGACTTCAGATTCGGTACGGGATATTTATATTGGCACTTTGGAGAGTTTTTCATCCAACAATTTTCCTCCAGCCGAATACATCGCTTTGGGTCATATTCATCGTGCTCAAAAAGTGGGTAAGACTGAACATATTCGTTATTGTGGTTCACCTATTACTTTGAGTTTTGATGAATTAAACTCTGCTAAAAAAGTTTTGTTAGTTGAATTTAATGAAGATAAATTACAAGAAGTTAAGGAACTCGAAGTTCCGTGTTTTCAACAGTTAAAACAAATCAAAGGAGATTTGGCAGAAATTGAAAAGCAGTTGAGTGAATTAAAGGGTAATATTTGGTTGGATATAGAAGTTTCTACCGAAGACTATTTAGGTGATTTGCATCAACGCATCGAAGGCATGGTTACTGATAAACCTTTAGAGGTATTAAAACTTCGACGAAAGAAACAACAAAAGCTAAAGAGTCTTGAGCAGGTTGAAAAAGAAACATTGCAAGAACTCACACCACTGGATGTGTTAACTCAGCGTTTGGCAGAAGAAGAGTGGGATAGCAAAGAACAAAAGAAACTTAAAAAGCACATCACCAAAGCCTTTAATAGCATAGTTGAGGATTTACATGAAAATCCTTAGCCTGCGATTTAAAAATATCAACTCACTTAAAGGTGAATGGAAAATTGATTTTGCCAAAGAGCCTTTTGCCAGCAGTGGCTTGTTTGCCATTACAGGCGCAACGGGTGCAGGGAAATCCAGTATATTGGATGCCATCTGTTTGGCTTTGTATCATCAAACACCGCGTATTGATTCGGGACAATCTGCAGAAATGGTTATGACACGCCACACGGGCGAGTGTTTGAGCGAAGTCGAGTTTGAAGCCGATGGCAAGGTCTATCGTGCTTTTTGGGAAGTGCGAAGAGCACGAGGTAATGCCGATGGTAAACTGCAGCCTGCGGTGGTTGAATTAGCACAAGGAGAAAAAATACTCGCCGATAAAATTAATGACAAAAAAGACTTAATCGCAAAAATTACAGGTTTAGATTTTGCTCGGTTTACTAAATCCATGTTGTTGGCTCAAGGTGGTTTTGCGGCTTTTTTAAATGCCAAAGCCGGTGAGCGGGCGGAGTTGTTAGAAGAACTCACAGGCACAGAGATTTACGGACAAATATCGCAGAAAGTTTATGAAAAGTATAAAGAAGAAAGACTGAAATTAGATTTGTTAAATGCCCAAAATAAAAGTGTTGAATTATTGGATGATGAGCAAATCAAGCAATTTGGATTGCAATTAACAGCTATTGAAAAATCAATTGATTCAAAGGATAAGCAATTAAACCACGTTCAATCGCAGTTGCAACAAATCAATCAATACAATTCACTTAAATCGAATGCACAAAAGGCAGATGATGAGTGTAAAAATGTTCAAAATAAATTAGAGTTGCACAAAATGGATTTGGCTAAACTAAAATTAGCAGAACCAGCCAATGCAATTAACCCTCTTTTTCAAATAGTGCAAAAAGAACAGCAAAGACTCAAGGAGTCAGAAAACAAAGCCACACAATTAAAAGCGAATGAGGTAAAAATTACGGCAAAATACAGTAGTCATATTCAAGCCATTGCATCTTACATCGCACAAAAGAACAAGCAACTAAAAAATAAACAACAAGAATTATTGGCAAAAATATCTACGCAGTTTGATGCAAATGACGGTGAGCAATTTAGGCAAAAGATTCATCAAGAGAATAATAAGTTAACGCAATTACAAACACTGTTCAAGAATTATTGCCAGTTAAAAAACAAACAAAAACAAATTGATAAAAAAATCATATTCCACACAAATAATGCAAGTGAAAAATTAATTTTAGTAAAAAAACTTCGTGAGGATTATAGATTTAAAAATGACATAATTGATAAACTTGATGAAAAGCTCAAGCTTGAAATTCAAATCCAAGGTTTAACCAAGCAAAGAGAAAAACTAAAAAAAGGGGAAGAATGTCCTCTTTGTGGATCGCTTGAACACCCTGCTATTGAAATTTATCAAAAGATTGATGCAAGCAAATCAGAAGAACAATTGTTGAAAGTTAAAACTGAATTAAAAGCAATAGAAGAGCAAGGAGAGCAAGTCAAGAATCAACAAATACATGCCCAATCACAATGTGAATCGTTGGCCGAACGCAATCGTGAGATACAAGAAGGCCTAAATGATTTGTTCGATAATTGGCAACAACTCACTGCAGAGTTTGCCATAGATGACGCTGATTGTTTGGATTTGATTAATAACAAACTCAATAAAAATAAGAAACAACTGCAATGGTTTGATGCATTTAATCAAGTCAAGCAGGATCTACAACAATTAGAAAACCAGCAAAATCAACTAGATTCTAAAATAATGTCAGTATCAATAAAATCACCAATCACAAAAAAAGTTCATGAGATTGATGATTTAGCAATCGTATTAAGTTATCTTGATACTATCATTGCCCAGATACATAAATTAATTGGTCAAATAGCGGAAAGTAAACAAAGTATTGCTGAACAAAAAGAAAATAGCCAACAAGCACAAACACAATGGGGCAATACTTTACAAAGTTCAATATTTTCTGATGTAGCAGCTTTCCAGAATGCTTTACTGTCAGAGTCTGAATTTATTCAACTAAAACAACTTAAAGAGCTGTTGGATAAGGAGTTGTTGCAAACACAAACACTAAAAGCCCAAGCTCAACAACAGTTAAGTGATTTTGATGCTCAAGCTGTTAAAGGTTGTGATGCTGAGATTCTAAAGACCCAAGCACATGAACTTAAAAGTGCTGTTGCCGAATTAAACACCACGCAAGGACAAATTCAACAACAAGTAGAAAATGATAAACAACAGCGAGTCAAACAACAAAAACTGCTCAAAGCCATTCAAAAACAACAACAAAGCTATGATATTTGGTCACATTTGAATTCTTTAATTGGTTCTGCTGATGGCAAAAAGTTTCGTGTCTATGCCCAAGGCTTAACCTTGGATTATCTTATTTATCTCGCCAATCAACAGCTCAAACAACTACACAAACGCTACCAACTAAAGCGCAAGGCTGATGTCGCATTAGAAATTGAAGTCATAGACACATGGCAAGCCGATAGTCTGCGTGATACCAAAACATTATCAGGAGGGGAGAGCTTTTTGGTGTCCTTAGCATTGGCTCTGGCATTATCAGATTTGGTCAGTCACAAAACCTCGATTGATAGTTTGTTCCTTGATGAAGGCTTTGGCACACTCGATGCCCAAACCTTAGATATCGCCTTAGATGCCCTAGATAACCTCAATGCCAAAGGCAAGATGATTGGCATAATCAGCCACATAGATGCCCTAAAAGAGCGCATCCCTGTGCAAATTCATATCAAAAAACAAAGTGGTTTGGGGTTTAGTTCTCTCGACAAACAATATATATTTCAGGATTAAATGATAGACTTTACTAGTAATGAGTGTTCTTGGTTTGATGATGAGCAGGACTTATCGCACAATTTTTATTCGGAGCTGATTTGTAAGATGGGTCCCGCCCATCAAGAGCTAACCAAAATCCTCAATCTGTGAAAAATCGCACCAATCTTCATCATAAAAGCCATGCTTAACAAATTTCCTAAATGAAGAATACTCCCAATCTTTTGCCCTTTCAACTAATCCATGCTTGACAGGGTTGAAGTGTACATAGTCAGTAATATGATTTAACTCTGTTTGAGTTGTGATTGTTTTTTCATAAAAACGTCGGTGCCAAACACCGCTTTCATGCTTTTTTATTTTGCTGGCGGATATTTCGCTTTGTAATTGCTGTCTTAACTCTTGCGGTAAACTTTTAGTAAACTCACGTTTGATGAGCGAAATAATTTTTGAGTAGGCGTGTATATCATCTGGTTTTAAAATCAAATGAAAATGTTCAGGCATAATTGCAATGGCATGTATTCCAAAAGGCTCTATATTTTGAGTGTGTTTAAATGCAGCCCTCAAGTTTTTAATGTAGTCTGTCAGCAGTGTTCTTTTGCGATTATTGAGAAGTACCGTAATAAAGACATAGCTGTTTTCAACATAAACTCTTCTGAAATTTGGCATATTTTTTTTCTTTGTGGGGCCCATCTTACGTTGTGGGGTTTAGTTTACCATGTTTCATTTGCTGGCAGGGCTCATCTTAGGTATGGGATCGAATAAAAAAATTGCTTTCCTTTAACATAAATCAATTCAAATTTAGCTCAATTGCATTAGAATGCGGCTTTACTTAATTATATTTATCAAAAATGAAATCAGTCTTTTTTTCAATCGGTTTTAGACCATTCTTTTTAATAGCGACACTTTTCTCTGCTATTTTACTGGGTTTGTGGGTGTTTTTTTATGCCACACATACTCCTTTAGCTTCATTTGATTATTATTATTCGTCTATCACATGGCATGCACATGAAATGATTTTTGGTTATGGTATGGCAGTTGTGGCTGGGTTTTTGTTAACGGCTATTCGTAATTGGACGCGTATTCAAACGGTTAGTGGAACAGGTTTAATGCTGCTTGTTGTTGCGTGGATTTTAGGGCGAGTAGCACCGTTTGTGTTGAATCAATCGTGGTTGATAGCGGTTGTTGATATGTTGTTCTTGCCATTGTTGGCTGTCTTTGTGGCCATTCCTTTGGTAAAAGCGGGTAACAAGCGTAATTATTTTATGGTTGGCATGATTGTTTTAATGTCAGTGTTAAATTTATTGGTGCATTTAGATAAACTTGGGGTTGTGCAAAATACCGCTGCCATAGCCTATAAAACAGCCTTTTATATCATTATTGCCTTAATCATTGCTATGGCAGGCCGGGTGTTTCCTATGTTCTCACAAAATGGTGTGCCAGTGCGCTACCAAGTGGTTAAATACCCTTTGGTTGAGAAGTTTGCTTTGCCAAGTTATTTTGTTTTTATGGTGAGCTTTTTATTTATTGGCTTACCATTATTAACCGCACTAACAGCCATTATTGCTGCGGCTCTCCACAGTATTCGTTTAAAAGGTTGGTATAACAAGCAAATCTGGCAAGTGCCTTTGGTTTGGGTTTTGCATGTGGGATATTTGTTTTTAATTGTTGGTCTAGTGATGACAGCAATTAGTCAATATAAACCATCTCTGTATTTTTTAGCCTTACACGCGTTTAGTATTGGTATGCTTGGTATTGTTACTATTGGTATGATGGCGCGTGTGAGTATTGGGCATACGGGTAGAGATTTGCGTTTCCCGCCCAAGCTTATTAAACCCGCTTTCCTTTTGTTGGTTTTAGCAACACTTGTCCGCGTGTTTGTTCCATTGATTGTTCCTTCAGCCTATCAATTAACGATTATTGTTTCAGGTTCTCTATGGGTAGTGGCTTTTGGGTTGTTTGTGTTGAGTTATGCTAAGATTTTGATAAGTCCTAGGGTGGATGGTTAGTTTGTATGTTGGCGCTTAGGTACGAAACTCAGCGCCAACGACGGTAAAAATTCTCTAATAGGAATATTCTTGTGCATGCGTACGCAATATGATATTATACGTACATGAGTAATATGACACCTACCGAATTAAGAAATAATATCTATAATGTGCTGGATGAGGTTTTGGCAACTGGCATTCCTGTTGAGATTATTAGAAAAGGGAAAATCTTGAAAATTATTGCTGTCGATACTATTGATAAGCTACAAAACTTATCCAAGAAACCTGGCTTTATTACGGGTGACCCTGAGGATTTGCCTGAGATTCATTGGGATGAGGCTATAAAACTCGATACCGATTTATGATATACCTCGATACTCATGTGGTGGTTTGGTTGTATGCTGGTGATAAGAATAAGTTAACAAAATTAGGTGCTGATTTGGTTAATGCTCATGATTTATTGATATCACCTATTGTACAACTTGAATTGCAATACCTACTAGAAACTAAAAGAATCACTCAATCCGCTGATATTATTCTTAAAGATTTATCCAAAACTATAGGTTTAAAAATTTGTAATAAACCCTTTGAAGAAATCATTAAGCAATCCATTAACCAAAACTGGACAAGAGACCCTTTTGATAGAATCATCGTGTCCCAAGCTTCTATTAACAAATCTCTTTTATTAACAAAAGACAAAACAATTTTGGAAAACTATAAAGAGGCTTGTTGGTAATAAATATCTTGTCAGTAAATACCGCTCAACTCAATTTAAAAACTTGTAGGTTGGTGCTGAGCTTGCGAAGCCCAACGACAGGTTGTCGGCAAACTCATAGACAAATACTGCGGATTAAATGCCTTGTATTTTAATATTTCACCAAACCCAAACATCGCAATGTTGGGCTTCGCAAGCTCAGCGCCAACCTACGTCGTTCATCCAAACGTCACGATATTAGCTAACCTAATATAAGAAAAAGCCTGTAAGACTCGCATCTTACAGGCTTTTTTAAAATTCAGTCATTCCCTTGAAAAAGGGAATCCAGTAACTCAATGATTGAAAATAGAAAAACACTACAAATATTGAGTTCTAAAATACTGGATCCCCGCCTTCGCGAGGATGACAACAGAGTAAAATTAATCTTCTTTTTTTGCTGGTGCGTCTAGTAAAGCTTTGATAGATAATCTTACGCGGTTTTGCTTGTCGATTTAATTTAAGGAGAAAATTCAATCAAAACTTAAAGCTAAGGTGGCTTACAGTAGTCGAGGAATACCAAGGAAATTATGACATTAATTTTATTTTTGAATCTGTATTATTTAAGCATTATGGAGTCATATACAAGGATTGCTAACTGAATGTATTGTCAAAAACTAATTCAAGTTATTATTGTTATTATTGTTAACGTAATATACAATTCGAAAATTAGATCTTAGAATCAAAAAGGAAAATGGAAATGAATTTTAAAATAGCAATCATCCTCTCAATCGTATTATTCAGCAACTTTAACATAGCTCAAAGCGGTCCTATTTTTAAATCAGGCTTTGAGTTTATCCCAGCACGTAACGACACAGGTATAACAAGGGCAGGGAATGATCTGGCAGGCAACATTGCAAATTGTATCAGTAATGTTTTATCACCACAAGATTGTAATATTGGTCGCGATTTTACACATAATGATGACAGTGATGGTCATGCAGGCTTTAGCTTCACCAAGCTTGATGCAGGCGGAATCCCGTTAATTGACCAAACAGTTGAATATATCAATACACCTTGGTCTTGTGTTAAAGATAATATTACAGGATTGATATGGGAAGTGAAAAATGAAACCCCAAATAGCATTCACCATAAAGACATATTTTACAAATGGGGGGGTATTACAGCTATTGGTTTAGGTCATCCAGATGCAGAAGGTATATACTATAATGATTGGAATGTTCTGGTGAATGGATCAAATACAGAAAATCTTTGTGGAATTGATAACTGGCGAGTACCAAATGTCGAAGAATTATCAGGTATAACAAACCAAGGGGCCTCAAGTCCTGCAATAGATGTAAACTATTTTCCAAATACTGTATCAAATGAGTATTGGTCATCCTCGCCAATTATCGCTCACAATAATCACACTGCTTGGACTGTCTATTTCGATACTGGTTTTGTTTCATTCGATAATCGTGACAGCAGTGTTCGTTTGCGATTGGTTTACAGTTCTGGACAGTGATTTTCATTTTTAGAATTATGAATAAAAATTTACTATATGCCCAAATGCCAATCAATGGGTTATTTAAAAAGAAACACCTGTGAATCCGTTTTCGCGCTACCGTAACAAAGCCGTAAAATGCTCTCGTATGGGAAGCTAATACAATTTAACAATATAAGTTCAAAGGAACTACTATGAAAATATTTGCAATAACAATATCAATATTAACAATTTATTTTCTGCAAACAGCAGATGCCGCTCAAACTTGTAAAAATTATGTTACAGACCAATGGCCTGATTCTCGTTATACAGTAGAAACATTGTCTGGTGACAATGTGGTCACAGATAACCAGGCCAGGTTGATGTGGAAACAATGCAGTGAAGGTTTAACAGGCCCTTCATGCAGTACTGGTAGTATAACATCCTATACATGGCTACAAGCACTAGACTTGGCCTATACAGAAGATTTTGCAGGTTTTGCTGATTGGCGAATACCCAACCAAAAAGAGTTAAGAACATTAGTAGTAAGAAACTGTTATAGCCCAAGTATCAATGAAATAGTTTTTCCAAATACACCAAATAGTTCATACTGGTCGTCCTCACCAGTTGCTGCCAGTAATACTAGATCATGGGTTACTTCGTTCAACGATGGCTCTGATTCCAGTAACTGGCGAGGAATTGAAGCTCCAGTACGGTTAGTGCGTAGTTCTGGACAGTAAGTTTACAATACTTCTTAGACATAAAAAAAGCCTATAAGACTCGCATCTTACAGGCTTTTTATTTGATTAAATTAACTAATTAATCTTCTTTCTTTGCTGGTGCGTCAAGTAAAGCTTTGATTGATAATCTTACGCGGTTTTGCTTGTCGATTTCTAGTACTTTAACTTTAACCATTTCACCTTCTGTTAACACGTCAGTTACATTAGCAACGCGATCGTGTGATATTTGTGAAATGTGTACCATGCCGTCTTTGCCAGGTAGTAAGTTAACAAATGCACCGAAGTCCATTATCTTAACGATCTTACCTTCATAAACAGCACCTACTTCAACATCGGCAGTGATTTCTTCAATGCGTTTAACCGCATTGCGAGCATCATCACCATTAACAGCTGCGATTGTAACGACACCATCATCGTTGATTTCGATTACTGTGTTTGTTTCTTCAGTTAAGGCACGGATAGTTGAACCACCTTTACCAATAACATCGCGAATTTTGTCAGGATGTACAGTAATAGTGATTAGCTTAGGTGCGTA
Source organism: Lysobacterales bacterium (assembly GCA_027067055.1). Taxonomy (GTDB): domain Bacteria; phylum Pseudomonadota; class Gammaproteobacteria; order Xanthomonadales; family Marinicellaceae; genus NORP309. The sequence goes on from JAMOMK010000036.1 coordinate 16,045, forward strand.
ATCAGACATTTCTTCGCGTGTTGCGTCTAAGACTTTATTCATTTCGCCTAAGATGTAATCACGTCCGCCTTTAGCTTGAGATAAAGCTTTTTGCATGATTTCTTCTGTGATACCTTCGATTTTGATATCCATCTGTAAAGCAGTAATGCCATCAGCAGTGCCGGCTACTTTAAAGTCCATATCGCCTAAGTGATCTTCATCACCTAAGATATCAGATAAAATAGCAAAATCATCGCCTTCTTTGATTAAGCCCATAGCAATACCAGCAACTGGTGCTTTTAATGGAACACCTGCATCCATCATTGATAATGATGAACCACAAACTGATGCCATTGAACTTGAGCCGTTTGATTCAGTAATTTCTGAAACTACACGAATAACATATGGAAAATCATCCTCATGTGGCATAACAGCCATTAAACCACGTTTAGCCAATTTACCATGACCAATTTCGCGGCGTTTAGGGCCACTCATGAAACCTGTTTCGCCTACACAGTATGGAGGGAAGTTGTAATGTAACATGAATTTATCTTTTGCTTCACCATCAAGTGAATCAATCATTTGTGCATCACGTCCTGTTCCAAGAGTTGTCACAACAATCGCTTGAGTTTCTCCACGTGTGAATAATGCAGAACCATGTGTGCGTGGTAAAACACCAGTGCGAACAGCAATATCACGTACATCAGCAGGTCCACGACCATCAATACGAGGTTTGCCTGAGATGACTTTTTTACGAACATGTGCTTTTTCGATTAACGCAACAATTTCTTTGATTTCATCAGCACTTGGTGAATCATCTTCTTCTGTTACTAACGTTTCAACTGCATTATTACGCATGACACCTAATGCATCGTATCGTGCTGCTTTATCGTGCGTGTTGTAAGCTGCTACCAAACGAGGTGCAATAATTTCTTTAACTTTATTAACCAATTCTTGGTCTAATTTAGGCGCTTCCCATTTCCATTGTGTTACACCTAAGTCTGCAACCATTTCATTGATTGCCTTAATTACAACTTGTTGTTCTTTGTGACCATAGCTAACTGCACCAAGCATGATATCTTCAGAAAGCAAGTCTGCTTCTGATTCAACCATCAATACGGCTGATTCTGTACCTGCTACAACTAATTCAAGTTGAGATTCTTTTAACTGCTCGTTTGTTGGGTTTAAGATGTATTCACCATCTTGGTAACCCACTTTTGCCGCAGCGATAGGACCGTGGAAAGGAGCGCCAGATAAACTCATGGCAGCAGATGCGCCAATTAGTGCAGGAATATCTGCATCGATGTCTTCTGAATAAGAGATAACCGTTGCAACAACTTGTATCTCATTTTTAAAACCTTTAGGGAATAAAGGTCTTATTGGTCTATCGATTAATCGACAGATTAGAATTTCTTTTTCCGTTGGGCGACCTTCACGTTTGAAGAATCCGCCAGGAATTTTACCTGCCGAATAAGCCTTTTCTTGGTAATTAACTGTAAGTGGAAAGAATCCTTGTCCAGGTTTTGCTTCTTTTTTAGCTACAACTGCCACCATGACAACTGTATCTCCCATTTTAACCATAACGGTCGCACTTGCTTGACGTGCGATTTCACCCGTTTCGATTTCTACTGTATGATTTCCATACTGAAATTTTTTTGTATATTTAGCCACTGCTATTTTCACCTATAATTTGATTTTTCATTTGCCTATAAAAAAAGGCACACAATGTACCTTTTTTCGTCTTAAACTATCTACGCAATCCTAAGCGCTTGATTAGATCCTGATAACCGACAGCATCTTTTCCTTTTAAGTATTTTTGCAACTTACGACGCTGGTTAACCAACTTGATAAGACCTCTACGTGAGTGAAGATCTTTTTTGTGCGATTTAAAATGCTCAGTAAGGTATGTGATACGTGCAGTTAATAAAGCGATTTGGACATTGGCAGAACCGGTGTCGTTGTCACTTGTTTTGTAATCATTGATAATTTCTTGTGTTTGTTCTACAGTCAACATAATGACTTCTCCTAATTTTTGGCTATAATGCCAGTTTTATATGACCAATCGAGCGTTGAACATTCGCATCGACTAGGTAAACTTACAGGATTGACCTGCAAGCGCGCGTATTTTAAGTGATTCACCCCTAGATTAGCAATGAAATACTTGAATTTAGCTCACTTATTCGATATTGTTCTCACCCGTATTTCAAGATTTTTATATGACAACACTTCAGACTCTCAAAAGCCATGCGCAAAAAGCCATGGGAAAAGCCTACGCTCCTTATTCAAATTTTAGTGTTGGCGTGGCACTCATTGATGAAAATAGTAACATTCATTTGGGTTGTAATGTTGAAAATTCAGCTTACCCCGAAGGAGTATGTGCTGAGGCTGGAGCCATTTCAAATATGATTTTGTCGGGTGGAAAATCCATTAAAAAAATCTTAATTGTTTCATCGGGTGAACTCATGGTCACTCCCTGTGGTGGATGCCGTCAAAAAATAAAGGAATTTAGTGATGAAAATACACAAATACTCATAGACCACAATAATGAAATCACACGATTTGGCATAAATGACCTGCTACCTCATTCCTTTGATAAAACGCACTTGCCACGATGAAAGATTTACCTCTTATTCCGACACTGATGGTTTTGTTCTTTGTTATTCTTATGACCTTTATGGGATTTTGGCAAATCAGACGTGCTGCCGAAAAAGAACATTTACTCGAATTGCTTACTGATGATAATATCATTGAAGTGACACAAAAAGTACAAATTAAAGATTTGCCACGATACGCCAATGTTAAATTGAAAGGGCATTTTATTGATGCACCACAATTGTTGTTAGACAACCAAGTAAATGAAGGAGTACAAGGCTATCATGCATTTACCCCTTTTGTTGTCGATGAGTTAAATCTCATTATTATGGTCAATCGTGGATGGCTGGTCAAAAATAAATTTTCCGATGAGAAACTGGGTATTGATAGTCAACAAATCACACTCTTGGGTAAGCTTAACACACCACCCAAAGTTGGTATCCAATTAGGAGAAATTGAATTAATCAAAGAACGTGCCATCCAAGTAATGACTTATTATGAAGAAGATAAAGTCAAAAGCTTGGTGCAAGAACGACTCTGTAAAAGTTTGGATTGTGTGGTGAGTGATAAAATTCTACTCATGGATAAATCCCAAGACCAGGGTTTTAAACGTGATTGGAAACCAATAATTATGCAACCTTCCAAACACATTGCCTACGCGGTGCAATGGTTTGCCATGACATTGGTTTTGATTGCAATTTTTATTTATTGGTTAAGGAAACAGGCGACTGCTAAAGATTAATTAAATAGGCTTTTTTATCTCGTTCCCACGCTCCTCGTGTGTATAGATAATGTACATCCTTTACAACCGTAAAGGTACATGGTTTACACTTTTTATAATTAAAAGTCGCTAAAATAGCTCTTAATTTTGGAGTATTTTATGACTTGGTTGGAGTGTAATTTAATGCCCTAACCAACTGAACTACCATTCTTGATAATTGTTTCTTGGAATTGAGATTAGGAACTTATGGTGCAATATCAACTAAAAAAATGGCGGAGTGGACGAGACTCGAACTCGCGACCACCGGCGTGATAGGCCGCTGTAATTTAATGCCCTAACCAACTGAACTATCACTCTTGATAATTGTTTCTTGGAATTGAGGTTGAGAACTTATATTGAATATAAACCATAAAAAAATGGCGGAGTGGACGAGACTCGAACTCGCGACCACCGGCGTGACAGGCCGGTATTCTAACCAACTGAACTACCACTCCTGATAGTTGCTTCTTGAAATAATTTACCTTTTTATTTGGCTGTATATTTAAGAGAAGCGCATTCTATAGGAGTGAAGAAAATAAAACCACAAAGATGTCAAAAAAAAAGTAAAAACCTATACTTTTTCATGAATTTCATTAAGCTACACAAACTAAGCTAATTTAAGCATAATAAATAAGAGAAAAATCAATGGATTTCGCATCATTAGGGCTTGCCCCTGAAGTACTAAAAGCTGTCATTGCCAAAGGGTATGACAAACCATCGCCGATTCAGGCACAAGCCATTCCAATCGTGCTAAAGGGCAAAGACGTTATGGCTGCCGCACAAACTGGAACAGGCAAAACTGCGGGTTTTACCTTGCCAATATTAAGTAATTTGCTCAAAGGCCCACGAGTTAAACCGAACCAAGCACGGGTTTTGATACTGACGCCAACACGTGAGTTAGCCGCACAAGTACATGACAGTGTGGTGGAATACGGCAAATACGCATCCATACGTTCGACGGTTGTCTTTGGTGGAGTGAAAATCAATCCACAAATGATGAAATTACGTCGAGGTGTTGATGTATTAGTGGCAACACCTGGTCGATTGCTTGATTTACACAATCAAAATGCAGTCAAATTTGATCAACTCGAAGTGTTGGTGTTGGATGAAGCTGACAGGATGTTGGACATGGGTTTTATTCATGATATTCGCAAAATTATCGCTAAATTACCGAAAATACGCCAAACACTAATGTTTTCAGCAACGTTCTCTCCTGATATTCGTCAATTAGCGAGTACCTTAGTGAATAACGCCTCAGAAATTTCGGTCACACCACGAAATACAACGGTAGAAGCCATTGTGCAACGTGTTTATCCTGTGGATAAAAGCAAAAAGATTAAATTATTAACACATTTGATTAAAGAGCACCAGTGGAATCAAGTGCTGGTTTTTACCAGAACAAAGCATGGTGCTAACAAAGTGGCAAAGCACCTGAATACACAAAACATTAGTGCATTGCCGATACATGGTAATAAATCACAAAGCGCCCGTACCAAGGCATTAGCCGCATTTAAAGCCAACGAAGTGCAAGTAATGGTAGCAACCGATATTGCTGCTCGTGGGATTGATATTCATTTATTGCCGCATGTGGTTAACTTCGACTTGCCAAATGTCAGTGAAGATTATGTACATAGAATAGGGCGAACAGGGCGAGCAGGTTCAGATGGTGAAGCGATTTCATTAGTTAGTGCGGATGAAGCGAAGATGTTGCAAGATATTGAACGCTTGATTCAAAAGAAAATACCGCGCACTTTGATTGATGGTTTTGAACCGGGTCACGATGTGCCAGATACCGCATTAAACACTAAACCATTCAAAGCAAGAAAAACTAAAATAAAGCCAGAAAGAAATGCTGGCGGTGGCAGGGGTAGTAACCGTTCAAATAATGGCGGCAAAGCAAAGCGAAAAAATCCACGCAACCACAGAAATCGTAATAAAGCCGATGGCCCAAAAACTGGAAACAAACCCGATCAAAAAGGCAAAAACCTAAGAAAACCAGTGGCAGCAAAAGGTAATAACAAACCCAATAAGCCACAAAACAAAAAGCCTGCCAATAAAGGCAATGATCCTTACGCTAAATACCGTAAGTAAAATAGGCAAGGCAAAAAAAGCCCATTATGTGATGGGCTTTTTTTATATCTGTCAATTGATGAAAGATTAATTAAAGTCCAGCAGTCATAAACTCGACAACGGCTTTCATTTGTTCATCGGATAAATCAGCACGTCCACCGCGAGGAGGCATGGCGCCCTTGCCGTTGATAGCACTAGTAACTAAAGCGTCGATTCCACCTGTCATTCTATCAGTCCAAGCAACGGCTTCAAGTTTTGGTGCGCCAGCGGCTCCTGATGAGTGACAAGCGGCACAAACATTATCATAAATCATTTGTCCATCTAATGATCCATCAAATGCGGCTGCCGGTGCTTTTTCTTCTTCGACTTGGGCAACGATGACATCACCAGTGTTGACTTTTGCAACAGGTTCTAAGATTTTGGCAATAGCGCTTCGGTCTTTTGCCATTTCATTATTGCCAAGTATATCGTCATGCATCAAATAACCAGTGATAGCTAGTACAATTGTTAAGAATACTAGAAACCCTAATAACATGGAAAAATTTCTAAAAAATATGGAATCTTGATCTTTCATTTACCCGCCCTTTGTTTGTGTATAAAATTATAAGCTGTGTATTATAATGTCAAATCTTGATAATTCTCAACTTTTTAGGAAATTATGCAAATAAAAGCCTACTCAATAGTTACAACTCATAATTTTTTTGCATATTGGCAATAACTGATTTTATTTTGGTTTTTAAATTATCGGGGCTCAATACCGTAATATTTTCACCATAGCGTAAAATATCCATCACTAATTCTGTATCGTTGTTGAATGGAACTTCTAAAAATATTGATCCATCATTTAAAAAGCTCATTTTTTGGTCTGAATGCCATTGTTCTTTAGCCACCCATTTGCTCACCGTTGGCGATATTTTTAAACGAGCGGTTTGGTTGGCAACACCAGAAAAAATTCCATAAGAGCCACTAAAATGCTCTTTGAGTTGGTCTTTACTAATGGATTTACACTTTTCGCCCAATTGTTGGCAGGATTTAATTTGTTCTAATGCAAAACTACGAATGCCCTGACGCAAATGACACCAAGAGTCCAAATACCAAGCGTTTTTGTAATTGGTGAGTTTCAAAGGAGAAACTACACGGGTGCTGGTTTGGTTGGTTGAACGTGCTTCGTATTCTAATTCTAATTTTTTGCTTTCTTGCAAGGCAGTAAACACGGATGAAAATATCTTTTTATCGGCTTTGCGAAAGAGCGCATAAATTATCTGAATATTGCGTTTGTCCTTGATGCCATGTTCTTTAAGTAAAGAACTGATATTATCCAATAAGCGTGATAAAGGCTCTTTTAGTAATCCCTTTTGTATATCTTCTAGTAAATATGAGGCCATCAATAAGGCTTCGATTTCATCTGATTGCAAACGCAGGCCAGGCAATTCAAATACGCCTTGAGAGGCATAAAATATTCCATTTGTAGACTCATTAGTTTCAATTGGTGCACCATAGCCATCACGCAAATCTGCAATCATTCGATAAGCAGTAGCTGTTGAACATTCGAGACGTTCTTTAATCATATCAATGCTAACAGGGTATTTAGCAGCCTTTAGCATTTGATCAAGTGTATAAATTCGGTCTTGTTTTTTCATAAAGAGATTCTAACACAAAACCTTAAATTGTCTATAAACTACCGTTTGATAAATATTTGCTATCTACTCACATATCTTTTGTGAACTTTTCAAGTCTTGTTTTTCTTAGTCGTTGGTTATTGAGCTCAAATAAATTGTTTGTATAAAATAGAATCTCATTACTATCCGCTCCTGCAAAAGAATAGTCAGATTGTCTTGCTAAAAAATTTATAAATTCTTCAGGTAAATTAAATTTTTCTAATGTTAAAGCATCTTCAATATCAGCATCTATAATTCGAAATATATGGTAAGAATCATCTTTATACATTAAACCATGACCACAATAGTCTCGATGAGAATAATATAATTGTTTGCCTTGTTTTAGTTTGTCTGCGACTTTTTTAGCCAGTTCAACGCCAATTTTCTCGCGACTTAGTGAATTGATAACCTCAGGAGTTGACCACTTAGGAGGAGGTTGTTTAATCAGAGCTATGAGTTTTTTAAACATATCAATATGCCTTTGTTTAAAAGTGTTTGGCATGAACTCTACTAAATATCACAATGACATTGGTTTTAAAGAGGGTTCAACACCAACCTATCTTTCCTATTGTTGTTAAATCAATATTTCCCCATGCGTATTTTACTCCTTTGTTTTATTGTTGGTAAGTTTTTTTTAAATAGTTTTGTTGTTTTCTAACTCTTTGCCATGGCATAAATTGCGGTTTCTAATTTTTTATCTATTGGAGTTAATTTTGTAAATATTGAATGGGGTTTTGGAGGTTGAATAGGCAAAAACTTTACTTTTAGCCTGTGTCTCGTAATTTTTCACTTGTTGGAAAATCCTTCCAAAGTTGGTTTTGTTCATCAAAAAATCTATTGCTCAATTCAATCGAATTATCCTTAATTGTTATTGTGCAACCTTTTGGTTTTATGACTTTTAAATAGGGGAGCCATTGGATGTGAGGGTTTGTTTTATTCATTTATCTCTACGCTGTTTAGAATTATTATTACATCAATATCATCGCTAGTAACAGTAATATTGAATGCCGTATTATTTTTATTGGTAACTATGTCACCATTACCATTAAAATATTTTAATATTTCTTTCTTTTCCACTAGCTATTCCTATTAAGTCAATGATTGTTTATGCCTGATTTTATCATAAGCTTTACTGCAATTATACCTCTGCGATTTTTGCAGTTCTTTGCGCTCTTTGCGTTCCTTAGACAGTGAAGCTGTGGCGTTAGCCAAAGAATTTAGTATTCAGTGATTATCGAGGCAACGTAAACACTGTCGGTGGGCGGAGCCCACCCTACGCGAAAATTGTTGTAAGGATTATGAAAAATATATGAAGTAGTGGAGTCCCTTGTGGGCTCCTTTTCAAAAATAAACAAAGAAGCTAACCCAAGCAAGGAGCCCACAAGGGACTCCACTACTGGTAATAAGTGATTTTAAAGAAACATCTCTCGGGCTTTTTCTAGGCTTTCGACAAAATAATCAATTTCGGCTTTGGTGTTGTAAAAGGCAAACGATGCACGTGCGGTTGCGGGTACGCCGAAATGTTTTATTGCTGGCATGGTGCAGTGATGCCCTGTGCGGATAGCGATGCCGTAGTAGTCTAAAATTGTTCCTAAATCATGTGGATGCACACCTTTTAGAGTGAATGAGATAACCGAAACTTTGTGGCTTGCTGTGCCAATTATTTTCAAACCATCGACAGAGAGTAATTTTTCTGTGGCGTAATTCAGTAATTCGGTATCGGCTTTGTGGATATTTTCTATTCCACTTTCAAGAATATAATCGGCTGCAGCTCCAAGTCCGATAGCACCTGCGATATTGGGTGTGCCTGCTTCAAATTTGGCAGGGACTGCATTGTAAATGGTTTTCTCGAAGGTTACATGACTAATCATTTCGCCACCGCCATGGTACGGAGGCATGGCTTCTAAGTGTTCCATCTTGCCATAGACCACACCAATGCCTGTTGGTGCGTACATTTTATGTCCAGATACGGTGTAAAAGTCACAGTCTAAATTTTGAACGTCGACTTTTATATGCGGCATGGCTTGTGCGCCATCAACTAATACGGGCACATTTCGTGCATGAGCTATTTTGACTATTTGTTTGATTGGGTTGATTGTGCCTAGTGAATTTGAGGCATGAACCACAGCTAAAAATTTTGTTTTATCGGTGATTAAATCATTGAGTAATTCAATTTGTAATTCGCCATTATCGTTAAAGGGCAGAACTTTAAGAATCGCGCCCGTTTGTTCGCACACTAATTGCCACGGTACGATATTGGAGTGGTGTTCCATTTCTGAAACTATGATTTCATCGCCTTTTTGTATGCGTGAACGCACGAAGGTTTGTGCCACTAAGTTGATGCCTTCGGTTGAACCACGGGTAAAGATAAGGTTTTTATCACTGGGTGAATTCATCAGTTTTGCCATCGAAATTCGGGCTTCTTCAAATAAATCTGTTGCTTCACCACTTAATGAATGCACACCACGATGGACATTGGCATTAGTTTTGCTGTAATAATTGGTCACAGCATCAATCACTGATTGTGGACGTTGTGCCGTGGCTGCATTGTCAAAATAGACCAATGGTTTATTGTGAACTTTTACATCAAGGCATGGAAAATCTGATCTTTTCATAACTCTATCCTATCAAGGAAATCTTCGGTGTTAAATATATTGGCATCTTGCAAAAATGATTCAATCAACATAAATTTGGCTTGTTCTTTGGGTATTCCGCGTGAGCGTAAATAAGTTAAGGATGTTTCGTCTAACTCACCGACGGTTGAACCGTGGGCTGCGATAACATCATCGGTATTGATTTCAAGCTCAGGGCGTGAATAGATGTTGGCATCATCGGTGAGTAAGATGTTCTTTAAACTTTGAGCGACATCACTGCCATCAGCGCCTTTGGACACAATTGCCTTGGCGTTAATTGCAATTGATGCTTTATCCGTTGCTAGTGAACGTTTGAGGACATTACTTTTACAGTTTTGCACCTTGTGATTGGTGAGGATGTTTTCACTAATATGACATGAATCGTGTGCGACATTAACTGATGCGGCTTCAAACTTGCTGTGTTGTCCGTTGAAATTAACTTCTTGTATTGTGTGCGATAAAGCAGCATTGTTGTTAACTGCCCCTTGTTGAATGGTTACATTTTGCGCGCAATTGATTTGTGAAAAATGAATTAAGGCAGCAGTTTTACGCAATAATTTATTCGATTGAAATTTTAAGCGTGAATCAGCAGTCATATTGATGACTGAAACATGGTTAATGCGGCAATCGTAATCATAGCTTTCAGTTAAGTCTAGTTCGGCATTTTCGCCGACATTTATGACGGTGCGAATATTTTCCCAATCTTTTGATATTTGTTGGTATTGTATATGTAGTTTTAATTGCGAATTCTTAGGAATGGTTAATTGAAATCCACCATTAAGCATGGCAGTATTGAGTTCGACAAATGTTCTTTCTTTGTCAGTTTTAATGTTTTTCCAGTTTTTTTCATCTATTTGCAGTATGTCTTGCATTTGTGTGTTTTTGGGCAATTCACCTTCTATGGTGAAAACGAATAGTTGCTCTGTTTTGGGGTCAGTACCCTTTTCTGTTTGCGTGTTTTGCTTCTCTGACAAGCTGGAGTCAGAAAAGAGTACCGACCCCGATTCTGCAATATCGGTGACTTCTTCTAGTCTTTCTAACTTTTTGGTATTGGTGTATTTCCACAATTCAGATTTGTGCGTCGGTATACCGTAGTCTTGAAACTTTTTTAGGGCATTGCTTCGTTTTTTCTGTAACCATTTTGGTTCATCAAGTTGGCTTGTGAGTACTTCAAAAGCTAAATTTATTGGGTTTTTAAACATGGCTTTAATCCTCTAACCAACCGTAACCTGTTTTTTCTAGCTCTATGGCTAATGATTTGTCACCTGAGCGTACAATTTTACCATCGGCTAGTACATGCACATAATCAGGCACGATATAATCGAGCAAGCGTTGGTAATGGGTGATTACAATAAAGGAGCGGTTATCATCACGTAATTGATTTACGCCATCGGCAACGATTTTTAATGCATCAATATCCAAGCCTGAATCAGTTTCATCCAAAATTGCCAACTTAGGTGCTAAAATACTCATCTGGAATATTTCGTTACGCTTTTTCTCACCACCTGAGAAACCTTCATTGACTGGACGACGCAATAAATCATCACGCATACTCATCTGTTTGATTTTTGTGCGTACCAGTTTTAAGAACTCTGAGGAATTCATTTCTTTTTCGCCACGGTATTTGCGTTGTGCATTCAAGGCTGCTCGTAAGAAATACATATTGTTAACACCTGGGATTTCTACAGGGTATTGAAATGCCAAGAAGATGCCTTCAGCTGCTCGTTGTTCAATTTCAAGGTCTAATAAATTTTTGCCCAAGAAATCAACTGAACCTTCGGTTACTTCAACTTTTTCCATGCCAGCAAGCACGTTGCCGAGTGTGGATTTGCCTGCACCGTTTGGACCCATAATGGCATGAACTTCACCCGGTTTAATATCGAGGTTTAGGCCTTTTAGTATTTTGTTATCGCCTACTTGGGCGTGTATGTTTTTTATATTTAGCATAGTTTTGTTTTTTAAAGGGGTCAGTACCCTTTATATTTAGTCATCTACAATTTATTTAAGTGAATAGCTTGAAAAGGGTACTGACCCCTTTAAAAAACTACCCTACAGCTCCTTCTAGAGATATATCTAATAAAGCCTTTGCTTCAACCGCAAATTCCATCGGTAATTCTTTAAACACTTCTTTGCAAAAACCATCCACTATCATTGAGGTGGCATCTTCTTCTGATATGCCTCGTTGTTTACAGTAGAATAACTGGTCTTCTGAAATTTTGGAGGTGGTGGCTTCGTGTTCGAGTTGGGCGGTGCTATTGGCACTTTCGATATAAGGGAAAGTGTGTGCGCCGCAGTTTTTGCCGATTAACAAGGAATCACATTGTGTGTGGTTTCGTGCGCCTTCGGCTCGTTTGGATATTCGTACTAGTCCTCGATAGGTGTTGTGGCTTTTTCCTGCTGAGATGCCTTTGGAAATAATAGTGCTTTTAGTGTTTTTGCCCAAATGTATCATTTTGGTGCCAGTATCAGCTTGTTGGTAATTGTTGGTTAGAGCAACAGAATAAAACTCACCGCGTGAGTTATCACCACGCAAGATACAACTTGGGTATTTCCATGTGATGGCAGAGCCTGTTTCAACTTGTGTCCAAGAGACTTTGGCATTAACGCCATTGCAAGCCGCACGTTTGGTAACGAAGTTAAATATGCCACCTTTGCCATTTTCATCACCGGGATACCAGTTTTGTACGGTTGAATATTTGATTTTGGCATCATTTAAGATGAATAATTCAACAACCGCTGCGTGTAATTGGTTCTCATCTCGCATCGGTGCAGTACATCCTTCCAAATAGCTGACTTCTGCTCCATCATCGGCAATAATCATGGTACGTTCGAATTGTCCTGTATTCATTTCGTTGATGCGAAAATAAGTGGATAACTCCATTGGGCAACGGGTATTTTTTGGGATATAGACAAATGAACCATCACTAAAAACAGCGGCATTTAAGGCTGAAAAATAATTATCACCAATAGGTACAACCTTACCTAAATATTGTTTGACTAAATCAGGATGATCTTTGACCGCTTCGGAAAACGAACAAAAGATAACGCCTGCTTTTTTGAGTTCTTTCTTGAATGTTGTGGTCACAGATACCGAATCAAATACCACATCAACTGCTACGGGTGTTTTTCTGGTTTTAACGCCTGCTAGAATTTCTTGTTCGTGCAAAGGCACACCGAGTTTAGCGTATGTTTCTAATAATTTTGGATCAACATCATCGATGGTTTCAGGTGCATTTTCATTGCTTTTAGGAGATGAATAATAGGATATGGCATTAAAGTCAATCGGTGGAATTTTAAGCTTAGCCCAATTAGGTTGTTCCATGGTTAACCATTTTGCATAGGCTTTTAAACGCCAATCAAGCAACCATTGTGGCTCTTCTTTTTTTGCAGAAATCGCACGAATGACTTCTTCGTTTAAGCCAGGAGGAAATGTATCGGATTCAATATCGGTAACAAACCCATCCTTATAGGTTTGTTCAATTCGTTTATGCACTTCGGCATTTTCTTGTTCACTTGTTTTTATCTGTTCAGGCATAATCTTTGACCATTATTTTTATATCAGGTTTTGATGCGCCATTAAGTTCTGCCATTTTGGCTATGGTCATCTGTACCAGAATTTGTTCGATTTGTTGATTCACTTTTTGCCAACCAGTTCTGCTGTCACAACTTTGTTCTTGAGCACACAGGCTATCGGTTTTTGTGCATTCTGTGATGGCGGTATTGCCTTCGATTGCTTGGATAACATCAAATAAGGTTATGTCATCACTGGCTTTGGCTAATTGATAACCGCCATTAGCTCCACGAGTGGAGGCTAAAATTTTAGCTTTGGTTAACAACTTTAATACTTTACTCACCGTTGGAATTTCTAGTGCTACACCGTTTGCAATAATCTCGCTAGAGTACAGTTTATCGTCATTTTGCATAAACAAAATAACGGCAGTTGCGTAATCGGTTAAGCGTGAAATTTTTAACATGAGGGTATTATAATTTAAAGTGTACTAATATTGTACTCTTTTAAAAAATAAATAGTACCTTTTAAGTCCTTTTTAGCGTTTTGGGCAATAATTCTTCAATTTGTTGCATAACATCGAGGCGGTCTACAAAGTCGCACATATAGTCGAGTTTGCCCGAATCAATAACCAAAACCTTGCTCATGGTGTAGTTGCTTATCCAGTTTTCGTAGAGTTTGTCTAGGCGTTTCAGGTAAGATAAAGGAATGCCTTGTTCCATTTGACGACCTCGGATCTTGATGCGTTTACGAATGGTTCTGATGGAGCATTTGAGGTATATCATTAAATCGGGTGGACGAATAGAGGCGGTAATGCTTTGGTAAAAATCGTGGTAGGTTTTCCAATCTCGTTCACTGATTTGTTTCATCTGATGTAGGGCAGTAGCAAATATTTCGACATCTTCAAATATTGTTCTGTCTTGCACCACAACTCCATCGGTATTATCCACTTGCTGATGAATGCGAAATTTATTGCTCAAGAAATACAATTGTGAATGAAAAGACCAGCGTTTCATGTCTTTGTAAAAATCCTCAAGATACGGGTTTTTATCGTTTGGTTCGTAAAACGGCGTGATGTTGTAGGTGCTGGTTAAAAAGTCCACCAAGGAAGTTTTACCAGCACCGATGTTTCCTGCTATGGCAATAACACGTTTACTTGTCATTTTTAAAGGCTGATTTTATGTCTTGCTTTAGCCAGCTTTTGAAATGTTGTTTTTGTGTTTTTGTTGGTTTTTTGACTGCAATGATTTTTAGTTTTTCAGGTGGTGCGACTTGTGGAGTGATTGTGGTTTGTTTCATCAATCCTTGATTGAAATAATGAATCTCATAACTTTGATCGACTTTTAAATTTTCAATAATTTCATCTAAATTATCTTTTATTTGCATGTTATCAATAGCAACAACCTCATCTCCAGCGGCTAAACCTGCGTTGAATGCTGCACCATTAGTATCTACCAAAGTTAGTTCAATTATGTTGTTGGCTGTTTTGGTTTTCCAGCCCATTGATACTTTATTATTATCGTCTTTATTGCCAGTCTTGATTGTTAAGCCATAAAAGTTCAACAATTCATTAAAGTTGATTTCATTTATGCCCTCAACATAGTCATTCCAAAATGGCGAGAAGTCTTTATTGGTTATTTCTTTAAGTAGTTGTTTGACATTGTAGCTTGTATAACCTTGCTTACTTTTACCGTACTTTTGAAACAATAATAAGCTTAAATCATCAAGGCTTTTTTTGTTGTTTGTTGCTGCTCTTATTTCTTTGTCTAATAACCACGATACCAATGAACCTTTTAAATAAATACTAACCGTTGTGTTATGGCGGCGATTGGCATCGTTATTAAGCCAGGTGTTGAAACTGGATTGCGATAAACTCATCACATTTCGCCCAGGTTTGTTTTGGAAAGTATTAATGTCTTCTGCCATATTCTCCAAATATTGTTCGGTAGTATAAATTCCAGCCCTTACATTAAATAGATTATCATAATAACTGGTTGTGCCTTCTGCCATCCAAAATAGGTCGGAGTAATTTTCTTTATCGTAATTATACGGAGAGATACCGGCAGGGCGATAGGCTTTAACATTCCATGTGTGAATAAATTCGTGTGCGGTTGTACCAATGACTTTGCGGTATTTTTTATCAGGTGCAAAACCTAAACGATCGGTTTGAATAATTGTTGAATTAACGTGTTCAGTTGCTCCGCGTAATTTATCACCGACATGATACATATAAACATATCGTGTATAAGGAAAGGTTTTCCATAAAGCTTTGGCTTGGTAATGCAGTTTTTTTATATCTTTTTTTAGCCTCTGCATATCATAGTTGCCTTTGCCCCAAATGACTATTTCATAAGTTTGCGCTTCAACTTTAATAGAGTCAAACTGATGAATGCCTGATTCGATTGGGGAGTCAACTAGTTGGTCATAATTGCTGGCTGTAAACTGGTGTTCATCAATAGAGTCCATCCCAGAAACAGATTTCCAATCATTTGGCACATTAAGTTTAACTGTTAAAGCTTTATCACGTTGCGAAGGGCTGTACATAAAGACACCACTGGCATCCAAATAAGCGTGTGTCGCATCTATATGGCTGACCCTGTTACGCAATTGATTAGCATATACTTGGTATTTGACTTTCACATAACCTGGTGTGTTGACAAAGATGCGCCAAGTATTTTTATCGTCTTGATGCCATGTGAGTGATTTTCCACTGGCATCGAAGGCTTGGAAATCACGAATATTGGAACTTAAATCCAAAATCTCGTATCGTCCAGAGCGCCACACAGGCAGTTTAACAGTAAAAGCCTTTGTCCGAACATCTTTAAAAGTGACTTCAATATTTGCCAAATGGTGCTTGGCATTGGTGATGGTTAAGGTGTAATTATTCGCTTGACTGATAAATGAAGAAAATACAGAAAATAAGATCAGGGATTTAAAACTTAGACTTGTTGGCATTATGATGGATTAGTAATTAAAAAAATTATCTTAGCAAAAATAAATTTTTAAACCCACTCAATTGGATCAATCTGATAATATTTTTTGAGTTCGTGGTAAAGCTCAGGGTGCTTTTTAAATAATTCTTTGGGTTGTTCAATAAAATGCTCGGTAATAACAGCAAAAAACTCTGCTGGATTAGTGGCACCATATTTATTGAGTAAACTTTTTTTGTGTAATTTTTTCTTAATGCTTAAGGCTTTAAATTCTTTACCTAAAACAGTGCTCCATTGCTTGATGTTGTTATATTGTAGCTCGGGTAGACCTGTCCCTTGGCTATTTTCTTGATCTAATTGGTGAGCAAATTCGTGCATCACAACATTCTCACCATCTTTATCGTTTAACGCGCCTTGCTCAGAATGTTGCCACGATAAGACGATTGGTCCTCGGTGCCATGATTCTCCCAATCGAATATGTTCTTCAAACTCACTTTTTGGATCTTTATTGGTGAAGGCATTGGGGTAAACTAAGATATTATCCAAATGCGGGTAATAATTGGTTTTGCGATTGAGTAAAAGCACACAAGCTTGAGCAGCAATAGCCACGCGAATAGTGTCATCAATTTTAATGCCTTGGTAGCCAACAAAGTTTTTTTCATCTAAGAAAATATTAATGTGTCCATGTAGCTGTCTTTTTAGGTCATCTGGTAATTTTGAATAAAGTGCAAAATGACGGTTAAGAATGTCAATCCATTCGTGTGGGAACTCTTTTTTATAGAGTTGTGAGCGTCTGCGTTTTTTTGGAATCTTAGCTAAATAAAATGCAAATGCAATTATGGCTAAGAGTGCAATAAAATAAAGTAATAACTGTGAATCCATTAATTTTCAAAACCGTTGTTAAATATAGTGTTTGCAGTTGGGTCTACAAAAGGCACAATGCAAGTTGGAGAGGAGTTTGCTGCAATTCTTCCTGTAATTTGAGTGATGACTGTAGGATGGAAGTTTTCATTGCTGATTCCACAACCTGCACCACTTGCACCACTTACATGGCAATAACTCATAATTGTGCCCTTGCCGCCAACAGGGCAAGAAGTGGCTCCACTATAACATCCTGCTTCTGCATTGTAGCATTGGTCGACAGGGGTGTTGTAACAATGAGTGTGAGGAGAGCCAAAGTTATGCCCTAATTCATGCCCAACAAACTGTGAAACAAAACCGACGCTTAAGCTGCTACCCATTCTATTAACGCTATAACTGCCCGGTGTTTGCGAGCCTTGCTGAAACCCATCATTACATAACAAATTCAGCCATGCAATTCCAGAAAAGCTATTGCTAGCGATGTTTTGACCACTCAATAGCAGTGCAAAATCTCTATCAATAGCTGTTTGATTAACGCGCCACTCTTCACCAAAATCGGATAAATAAGTTGAAATATTGGGTTCGGGAAGGTAAGGGTCGGGTGAAGTTCTTAAGAAGGCATCACCAATTAATAATCGTGTAGCAAAATCTCTTTCAAAATAGACATTCATATTAACAAATAAAGTTGTGATAAAAGTCATGGCTGTTGTTGTGTTATTGCCTTTTCCTAACATCCACTCGTTGTCGGTATCAACAGCAATGACTGCTTGGTAGTTTATTGCACCTGCTGGTGCATGTGGTGCTTGTATTGAGTTGTTGCCTAAATCGATTGTGGATAATGCTGGCTGATCATCCATTTTAGTTGAACACTGTTTAGTTACTTCTGTATTCTGTGTGTGCTCTTGTTGCATCTTTACTGATAAACTCGTGTGGATATTGCCAATAATATCCAAGCTTATCCCTGCTTTGTTGTAATAGCCATGTGTTTCTCCAGTCTCAGGATTAACCACTAATGCAATGCCATTGATAATTGATGAGTAAGCAACAAGATTTGGTCTTTTTAGTTCTTTGCTGCCCTTGGAAGTGACTTGGTAGATTTTGGCATTCTTTGCAAAAACATCGTACTTTTTTAAAATTATAGGTATCAGAGAAGTGTCATTTTTAATTTGAATAGATGTGACAGGAAAGTTTTTTATTGTGATACTTTCTTCTGCATTAATAAAATGGTTAATGTCATCTTTATTCAACTTCCAAATACTTTCGTGAATGTTTGCTGGGGAAGATGATTTTTGGTTATTCAAGATTAAACTTTTTTGTTTATTTATGTTTTTCAGGCTAAAGTCTTGTGCTTCAAGGTTAGCTGACAAGAGTAAAAAGAAATAAATAATAGTTATAATGGATTGTTTAGTTGTATTCATGAGCCTAGTATCAAGTATTGTTATTTGCTAGTATATGATAAAATAGCTTTATGTTTAATTTCTTATAATAAGTTGTTTAAATTTGTGACTGTCATCACGATTTTTTTAGTTTATGTGAAAATCTGTCAACCTCTTTGGTTTGGTGACGTTAAAGGTTGCATATTTCCAATAAAAGGTGCTGTATGCAATCAAATCGTCGAGAATTTATTAAACAAGCCTCAGTCATTGGGCTAGGCGTTGGAGCATTATCGCTGACATTAACGCCAACTGATCTTATGGCAGTCAATAATTCAGAAAATGTTTTGCCCGATGTCTCAGCTTATACGCATTTATTAAATCGAACAAGTTTTGGTGTTAATCAAGAGTCCATGAGAATGATTAAAAGGCTTGGGTATCGGAAATATATTGAGCAACAACTCAACCCTGATGCAATTGATGACTCGCAACTTGAGGCATATATAGATGAATACTTGCCAACGGTGAATCAATCAATAGCACAGACACGTTTACAAGTAAGAAATGATGAAATAAGACGTTTACAAGTTGCTGATGAATTAACCATGGCGACTTATTTGCGGGCAATTTACAGTAAAAAACAATTGTTGCAAGTAATGGTGGAATTTTGGAACAACCATTTTAGTGTTTATCACCTAGATGGACCTGTTGTATTTTTAAAAACTCAAGAAGACAAAGAGGTTATGCGTCCTTTGGCTTTATCCAGTTTTTCACAGTTGCTTCATGCCAGTGCCAAAAGTCCAGCCATGATTTATTATTTGGATGGTTATGCCAGTACCAAGGAAGCACCCAATGAAAATTATGCACGCGAGTTAATGGAATTGCATACATTAGGTGTAGATGGACCCTATACACACCATGATATTGATGAAGTCGCTCGCTGTTTTACGGGTTGGCAAATAAACCAACGCAATGGTAAGTTTCGATTTAACCGCAGAGATCATGACAATGATGAAAAAATTGTGTTAGGGCATGAAATAGCTAAATCAGGAGGTGTTTTTGATGGAGAACAAGTTCTGGATATTTTAGCAACTCAACCGGCTACGGCAGCATTTATGGCAAAAAAATTATGCCGGCATTTTATTGCTGATTACCCTAGTGATGCAATTATTGAATCCACAACTGATGCTTTTATTGACTCTCAGGGTGATATTAAAGCCTGTTTACGCCATATTTTATTGTCGGATGAATTTATCAATTCACAGAATCAAAAATTAAAACGCCCATTTCATTATATGGTATCCGTTACTCGCTCACTAAATGTAAAGTTTAGTGATAGACGCTCTGTTCGTGCCACACGACAAATGTTTGATTCATTAGGTCAGCGTCCATTCTTTTGGCAATCACCCGATGGTTATCCTGATGTTGCTAGTTATTGGGAGTCCACTACAGGTATGCTATTTCGTTGGAATTTTGTCAATGATGTCAGCTTTGAAAACTTTCCCGGCTATCAATATAGGTTGGAAAGTTTAATTGCTCAACCGCATACGCCTGAAAATATTTATCGGCAAATCACTGAAAAAATAATATTCAGAAAAATGAGTGCTTATGATGAGAGTATTTTGTTTGATTATTTATATGATGGAGCAGAAAATAATAAGGTTTCACCAATAAAAATACAAGGGGCTTTAGCCTTAGCTATGGGCTCACCTTATTTTCAACTAAACTAGGAGAATTGATATGCATACAAGAAGAAGTTTTTTACAAATAGGTTCGAGTAACAAAGTTGAAAATAAAAATGCAGATATATTAATTTATGTATTTCAACGTGGTGCTGCAGATGGTTTGAATTTGGTTGTGCCTTATGGTGATGAGAACTATTATGCCAATAGACCTAGTATCGCTATTGCCAAACCAAATAGTTCTGAAGGTGCTGCATTGGATTTAGATGGTTTTTTTGGTTTAAATCCCGCATTGTCAGCTTTGTTGCCAATCTATCAGAGTAATGATTTGGCAATGGTTCATGCCTGTGGATCGCTTAACTCTAGTCACTCTCATTTTAAGGCTCAAGATGATGTTGATCGAGGTGCACTTAATCAAGATATCAACTCAGGCTGGTTAGCTCGTTATGCTAACTCTTATGAAAATAATGATTCAACAGCTTTTAAATCAGTGGCATTGAGTAAGTCTATTCCTAAAAGTTTGTCGAGTGCAGAACAGGTTGTTGCATTGGATAACATTGCTAGCTTTGTTATAAAAGCACCAGAATCTGAAAGCGTTGATATACAAAATAATTTATTGACACTCTTTGCCGGTGCAACGAGCTTAGATAAGGTTGCTCAAGCTACTTTTAATGGCCTTGAGGAAGTGGCTTCGATTAATCCAGAAGATTTTCCCGTTGAGAATGATGCCACTTATCCCAGCAGTGGATTTGGTAATCGCTTTAAAGACTTGGCTTTGCTGATTAAATCAGGCATTGGTGTGGAGATGGCTAGTATTGATATTGGTGGTTGGGATACGCACAACGATGAAAATACAGCACTAACACCTTTAGCACAAGATTTTGCCGAAACTTTAGCCACTTTTTATACCGATATGGGTGATAGAATGCAAAATATTACCATTATTGCTTTGACTGAATTTGGGCGACGAGTGGCTGAAAATGGTTCGGGTGGAACTGATCATGGCACAGGAAATGTTGCCTTTGTTATGGGAGGAAGTGTTAACGGTGGTCAAGTATTTACTGATTGGCCTGGTTTACGCGCAGAAGATTTAGTTGGTCCTGGTGATTTGTTGCCAACCACTGATTATCGCACTGTTATTGCAGAACTGATGGAAAAACGCATGAATTATACGAATTTTGAAGAGTTGTTTCCCGATTTTGAAGTGCCAGAATATTTAGGGATATTTAAAAATTAGACGACTTTGTTTGGTGAATTAATTTACAAAAACATAAGCTGAGCTACAATAAGTCTTAATTGTTAGGAAAAATATTTATGTCACCTATTCACCAAGCTCTCAAGCCATCCAAAATCCTCTGCGTAGCAAGAAACTATGTCGAACATATCAAAGAATTGGATAATGAGGTTCCAACTCAACCCGCTATTTTTATGAAGCCGTCTTCGGCTATTGCTGATGAAATATACTTTAATGCCTTAGACTCAATTCATTATGAGAGTGAGCTGTGTTTTATCATCAAAGACAGTAAACTTAGTGAGGTGGGGTTCGGTTTGGATTTGACTAAACGAGAGATTCAATCGCAATTAAAAGCCAAAGGGTTGCCTTGGGAGCGAGCCAAGGCTTTTGATGGTTCGGCAGTTTTTAGTACATTTGTTGCCTTTACTGGTGAAGTTAAAGACCTTCGCTTAGAGCTGTTTATCAATGATGAACTTGTTCAGCAAGGTGGTTGTGAACTAATGCTGTACCAACCTGAGGAAATCTTAAGCGAAATACAAAGTTTTTGTACACTGGTTGATGGTGATATCATCATGACAGGCACACCAAAAGGTGTGGGTGAAATTCATAAGAATGATAAATTTGTCGGTAAAATATTTTCTAAACAGGATTTGCTTGTAGAAAAGTTGTGGATAGTTAAATGAATTCAAGCGTTGAAAAGGTTGTCAACTCTTACCCCGAGGAAATCCAAGATAAGATTTTGCAATTAAGACAGCTTATCTTTGATGTAGCAAAAGAGTTAAATTTATCCCTGATAGAAACCCTTAAATGGAATGAACCCAGTTATTTAACCGATGGTGGTAGTACTGTTCGCATTGCTTGGAAAAAAGCATTTCCTGCCCAATTTGGTATCTATTTTAATTGCAAAACCAGTCTGATAGAAACTTTCAAAGAAATTTGTCCACAAAAACTCTCCTTTGAAGGCAATCGAGCCATTATTTTTGAATTAGATGATGAGATTCCTAAACAAGAACTCAAAACCTGTATTGCTTTATCTCTGAATTACCATGCACTAAAACATCTCCCTTTGCTTGGCGTTTAACGCTTTATTTACGATTTCTTAATACCGTGTTCACGAAAACTTAAGTATACCTTAATTTTTTTTTAACTCTAATTTAATGCACCTAGCACTACAATCTCAGCCGTCAAACAATTCTGTTTGGCACTTAACATTGAGATATTAATTATGAAATTAAAAACACTAATTCTGGCTTCAAGTTTAGTCACCAGTTTGACGACTTTGGCAAATGATGAGATTGACTATACATGGTTGGAAATTAATTATACAAATCTACAATCAGATATATTTGGAAGTAACTATTTTATAACATTGGATGGTTCATATGCCATTAATGATGACTTTTATTTGTCCGCTGATTTTTCTCAAGCGAATCAAAATTCAGGTTCAAGCTTTGAAAATTCTTACAGATTCAGTTTAGGTTTTAATAAAGCGATAGCAGATAAAACTGACTTTTATGCTGAACTTGGTTATAGATGGTATGATTCAAATAGTAATGGAGGCATTTTAGCAACGATTGGAACGAGAACTATTTTGTCGGACAAATTTGAACTAATTACGGCTCTTGACTATCAGGATTATAATGTCAGTGGGTTTGGTGATTATATTGATGGATTAAATGCCGCAGATGAAGGCTTTAGTTTAGGTGTTAGTGCTCTTTATAAATTTAATAAAAACTCATCACTGCATTTTGGTCTTAAAGAAAAAGCATCAAATGTGTCTCCAACTATCGGTTATCGATATAGTTGGTAAATAATTACATTTTGTTTTATGAGTTTCGCTATAATGGCGAAACTCAATTAAAAAACAATAAATGACCTTCAACGGTAAAGAATTTGCTCAACAGTTGCCACCAAAACCTGGTATTTATCAGATGTTTGATAAACGCGATAAGGTTATTTATGTGGGCAAAGCTTTAAATCTAAAAAACCGTGTAACAAGTTATTTTTCTGGCAAAGCCAAAGACCGTAAGACCATGGCGTTGGTTGCTATTGTGGCTAATATGCGTTTTAGCATTACACGTAACGAAGGTGAGGCGTTGATTTTAGAAAATCAACTCATCAAACAACATAAGCCCAAATACAATGTCTTACTTAAAGATGGTAAGAGTTACCCTTATATTTATTTGTCAGAAAATGACGATGAGTTTCCGTTGTTAGAGTTTCGGCGTGGCTCAAAAAAAGGCAAGGGGCGTTATTTTGGACCATTTCCTAGTGCACAAGCAGTTCGACACACCTTAAACCATTTGCAAAAACTATTTAAAATCAGGCAGTGCAATAACAGTACCTATGCCAATCGTTCACGTCCCTGTTTGCAATACCAAATAAATCGTTGCTCGGCTCCTTGTGTTGGTTTGGTGACACAAGAGGAATACAAAAAACAACTGCATTACACCAAAGAATTTTTAGCAGGAAAATCAATTCAAGTAATTCATGAATTAGTTGAGTCTATGAATTGTTATTCGCAAGCCTTGGACTTTGAGAAAGCTGCCCAAATTCGTGATCAAATAAAAGAGTTGAAAACAATTCAATCTCAACAAGTGGTTGAATCCAAATCGACTCTCAATATTGATCTCTTTAGTGTGGCGCATGAGTTAGGTTTATTTATTGTTACTTTATGTGCAGTCAGAGGAGGGCAAATGCTGGGGCATCGGAATTTTTACCCGAAAGTACCCAAAGACAATAAAGACGATGAAGTCTTATCGGCTTTTATAACCCAATATTACCAAGACAAACCTGTACCACCCTTGATTATAATTAACAAAGAATTAGAAGATAAACAATGGATTGCCAATGCCTTATCACAAATAGCACAAGCCACGATCAAGTTAAGTGACAAGCCAAGAGGCGATAGAAAAAAAATGCTAGAGTTGAATAATCTCAATATGACCAATGCACTAGAATTGTATGTAGCTAAAAAAGCAAATTGGCAACACAAATGGCAAACATGGGTGACACAAGTCGGATTAAAAAAACCACCAAATCGAGTCGAGTGTTTTGATATTTCGCATGTGTTTGGCGAAAAAACACGCGCATCCTGTGTGGTTTTTGATGGTAATGGCGTCAAGAAAAACATGTACCGCAATTATAAAATTTCAGGTATAACAGGCGGTGATGATTATGCTGCCATGCGTCAAGTGATTCAAAAACGACTTGAATCTATTAAAAAGCACAAATACGATTTACCTGCTGTTTTCTTAATTGACGGTGGTAAGGGACAAGCCAATCAAGCCTTGAAAATTTTGAACGAAAACAATATCAAAGGCATCGAAATCATCGGCATTGCCAAAGATGAAAACCGTACAGCAGGCGAAGAGCGCTTATTCGTGTTATCCCAGAATATCATGATAAAACCAGAGTCAAGCTCTTTGCTTTCACACATGACTCAATTTATCCGCAACGAAGCCCATCGTTTTGCCATCACAGGGCATAGAAAGGCTCTTGCTAAGTCGCGTAAAAAGTCATTACTCGAAGGCATTGATGGCATCGGTGAAAAACGCCGAGCCGATTTACTCAATCATTTTGGCGGTTTGCAAGGATTAAAAAAAGCTAGTATTGATGATTTGCAAAAAATCAAAGGTATTAGTCAAGAAATTGCCAATAGGCTTTATAAGTACTTGCATTAATTTTTGAATGCAACAATAACAGGTCGCCCAAATCCAAATAGTTTGTTTTTATGTGGTTGGTATATATTACATTCTTGAAATCCAGCGCTCTTTAGTCGTTGAAGAATATCAATGCCGTAATTTCGATAACAAAACACCTTATTGTAGCCACGTAAACTATCTGAATGGTATTCTGGGGTTAGTGTGTTTTTTCTAATGCCGTTAATTAATTGAGTTCTTTCAACTGTTTTAGTGTGTAAATTAATCGGTACTGTAAAGAGAAAAAAGCCTTTGGGTTTGAGAACTCGGTAAACTTCTGCAAAACCTTTGTCGTCATTTTCTACATGTTCAAAGACTTCAAGTGAAGTACAAATGTCAAAGATTCCATCTTCAAATGTTAATGATTCAACATTCTGGCACAACACGCCATCAAAACAAGTGCCTGTTTGGATGTTGTCAAAGTATTCGCTCAATGTAAGTTGTGTTTTTTGTTTCTTAAGGAAATTAACAAAGGCTCCTCGTGAAGATAACTCATACACACTTTTATTGCTTATTTCAGGGATATGTTTTTTAAGGGCAAGACCTAGAGATTGTACAACTGGCGATGCAAAACATCGAAGGCATCTAACTGCCATTTCATCGTTGTTGATTTTTATTTGTATTGGACATCCACAAAGTATGCACTTTTCTAATTTAATCGAAAAATGCCGAAGACTAAAATTTTGTAGATTGTAAACAAATTTAGCAAGCATTATTTTTCAGCACAAATCAATATCTGTTCGCCACCAAGATAGGCATATTTTTCTGACCAGTAGAGTAATAAATAGGCATCTTTAAAGCCGACATTTCGGAGTTCTGTTAAAATATCCCAGCCGAAGGTGTAAAAACTTAAGCAGCCAGTTTTGGATACGGGATTGCCATGGTATTCAGGTTTTGTTAGATGTTTAATTTTGCCTTCTTCTATCGTTGCTCTGATGAGATGTCTTTTAGAGTTGATGTCAAAAGGAACAGAAAAAAGTAACGTTCCATTTGGCTTTAGTGTTCTGTAAATTTCTTTTAGAGCCATTTTGTAATTAGGTACATGCTCTAGGCAGTCAAATGAAAGAGTAAAGTCAAATGAGTTCTCTGGATAAGTTAGTTTGGTTAAATCTTGGTGATTCAGTGACTGCATAAAATTACGAAAATAGAGTTTAACTTTTGTTGCCACAGAGCAGTCGTTCAAATATTCACTCAGATAAAGGTTGTGGTATTTTTTGCCCATCCATTTTGCGAGTATGCTGAATTGCTCAGTCATATAGATGTTGTCATTTGTCTTTGCTTTAAAATAGGACTCAAGAATATGTATGCATCCACGTACTCTGTTATTGAGATGAGTTTTGTTGCACACTAAGCGTTCTCTAAAATTAATTTCATTATGGTTGGCATACTGTGAATCAATAAGGAATTGGCTATTTTTTTGAGCAGTCCAGGAGTAGCCGTCTAACAAAAACTCTTCATGCGTGAGAAGCTTGTCTTGCAATTTGTTTTCTAGTATTTTTAAAAGTTGATTGTTTTTAAAGTTAGATTCTTGGTGTGTAATGTAGTCTTCATGGCTATGAAGTTTGTTGATATGCATTGTGGCTACGTAGTTTTAGACGATAATTAAACCTATTATACTTGATAATCACCAATAAAGCTTACTCAAAATAAAGTAAACAGTCTTTGATTAGTTGTTGCTTGTCTTGATATAATAGAGCAATCATATAATTTGACGGAAATAACATGACAAATATCGCATTTATAGGCCTGGGTAACATGGGCGGACCCATGGCTGAAAATTTAATCAAAGCAGGGCACAATCTTACTGTTTATGATTTAAACAAAGATGTTGTGGCAAAGGCTGTGCAAGCAGGTGCAAAAAAAGCAGACTCTGCTATTGCTGCTTTAACCAATGCGAAAGTTATTATTTCGATGTTGCCTAATGGTTCAATTGTCAAGTCACTTTATACGGGTAAAAATGGTTTAATCAACCACATCTCCAAAGATGTTTTGGTTATTGATAGCTCTACAATTGCTGCAGATGATGCGCGCCATGTTGCCACTGCCTGTAAACTAAAGGGTATAAATATGGTGGATGCACCTGTTTCTGGGGGAACAGCTGCTGCAATAGCTGGCACATTAACTTTTATTTGTGGTGGTGAAGTAGAGGCTTTTGAAAAAGCAAAGCCAATACTTGATGCCATGGGCAAAAACATTTTTCATGCTGGTGCCTCAGGTGCTGGGCAAGTAGCCAAAATTTGCAACAATATGTTATTGGCTGTGCATATGATTGGAACTGCGGAGGCATTAAATATGGGAACAAGACAAGGTTTGGATGCAGGTGTTTTATCTGAAATCATGAAAGCTTCTTCTGGCAATAACTGGTCGTTGCAAGTGTATAATCCATACCCTGATGTTATGCCAAACGTGCCATCAAGCAATGATTATCAAGGTGGCTTTATGACCAATCTTATGAGTAAAGATTTGGGTCTGGCGCAGGAGCTCGCTAGTAAATCACACAGTCCCATTCCATTAGGAGCAGCTGCTGGTCAGTTGTATGAATTACATAAATACAATGGTCAAGGGACAAAAGATTTTTCGAGCATTTTGCAAATGTTGCAAGAAAAGAGCTGATTTAACCATGAAATTTCAACAACTTCCTTGTTGGATAAACTGCTTTACAGTATAATCCCGCGGCTTTTCGCTTGTTTTGCGAGAAAGTAAATCCTGCATCATGCTAAATGGTTTAACTGGGTGCCAATTTTTATTGGTTGTTAATCAAGCATGAATGCATAGTTTATAACCCTTAAATTAGGAAAATTAATAATGGCTAATATTAGCATAAAACAGCTGCTGGAAGCTGGTGTACATTTTGGACACAATACCAGATATTGGAATCCAAAAATGGATCAATACATTTTTAGTTCTAAAAACAAAATTCATATCATTGACTTATCCAAGACTGAAAAACTAATGAAAGACGCTTTAAACTACGTAAGCTCTTTGGCTTCGCGTCGTGGAAAAGTAATGTTTGTTGGTACTAAGCGTTCAGCTGGTAAAGTCATGAAACAAGAAGCAATTCGTTGTGGCATGCCTTATGTGACTAACCGTTGGTTAGGTGGCATGATGACTAACTACAAGACTGTAAAACAATCTATTAACCGTATTCGTGACATTGAAGCAATGAAAGCTGATGGTCGTATGGACAAGTTAATCAAGAAAGAACAGTTAAAGCACGAAAGAGAGTTAATCAAACTAGAAAAATCTTTAGGCGGAATCAAAGACATGGCTGGTGTTCCAGATGCAATGTTTATTGTTGACACTAAGCATGAGTCAATTGCGATTAAAGAAGCAAAAACATTAGGTATTCCTGTTATTGCTGTTGTTGATACAAACAATTCATTTGAAGGCGTTGATTATATCATTCCTGGAAATGATGATGCAATGAAGGCAATTAAACTATATGCATCAACTTTTGCAGATGCAGTATTAGAAGGAAGAGCTTCAATGCCAACTCCTAGTGATGCGGAAAAAGTTAAAAAAGAAGCTAAAAAAGCGGCAGCTCCTGCTAAGAAAGACGAAGCAAAAGCAGCTTCTGCTGAAAAAGTAGAAGAAGCTAAAGTTGAAGCAAAGACTGAAGTAAAAGAAGAAGTTAAGAAAGTAACAAAGAAAAAAGTTGCTAAGAAAAAAGTAACAAAGAAAAAAGTTGCTAAGAAAACTGAAGATTAATATCTTTTTTTGATACGTTATTAAGGGCAAGCATTGCTTGTCCTTAACTAAATTTTAAATATATAAACGGGCAGTTGCTCGTAAACGATGAGGATTTAAACATGAGCGTTACAGCTTCAATGGTTAAAGAATTAAGAGAACGTACCGGCGCTGGTATGATGGAATGTAAAAAAGCATTAGTTGCTTCAAATGGAGATGTTGAAGTAGCTATCGAAGAAATGCGTAAATCTGGTGCTGCAAAAGCAGCTAAAAAATCAGGTCGTGTTGCAGCTGAAGGTGTTGTGAAAATCATTATTTCCGATGATGGCAAAAAAGCCACAATAGTTGAAATCAACTCAGAGACCGACTTTGCTGCAAAAGACGCGCAGTTTTTGGCATTTACAGATAAAATTGCAACTCAGGCTGCGGCATTAGGTACAGATGATGTTGAGCAATTGTTGGTATCAGAAATTGATGGTGATAGTGTTGAAGCAATTAGAACCGCATTGATTGCTAAGATTGGTGAAAACATTCAAATTCGTAGAATTTCACAATTGTCTGCTGATCAAGGTGTGTTTGGTCATTACATACATGGTGTAAAAATTGGCGTAGTTGTCAATGTTTCTACAGATAATACTGATTTAGCAAAAGATTTAGCTATGCATATTGCGGCAGTTAGCCCAGAATTCATTGCTGAAAAAGATGTTCCTGCAGATGTTATTGCTAAAGAAAAAGAAATTTTAATTGCGCAAGTTGCTGACAGTGGTAAGCCACCAGAGATTGTTGAAAAAATGATTGGCGGCCGTTTACGTAAATTTTTAGCAGGTATTACATTATATGGACAACCATTTGTTAAAAACCCAGATATGAGCGTTGAGAAATTGTTGAAGTCAGAAGGGTCAGACGTGGTATCCTATGCTCGCATGGAAGTAGGCGAAGGCATAGAAAAGAAAGAAGATAATTTTGCAGAAGAGGTTATGGCACAAGCCCGTGGCGAATAATTCTTCAAAATTTAAACGTATCCTTCTCAAACTCAGTGGTGAAGCATTGATGGGCGAGGAGGATTACGGTATCGACCCAAAAGTTATCAATCGAATTGCTACCGAAATTCATGAGATTCATGAAATGGGAGTAGAAATTGGTATCGTTATTGGTGGAGGAAATATATTCCGTGGTGCTGGTCTTGCCAAGTCAGGTATTGATCGCGTTACTGGTGACCACATGGGCATGTTGGCAACCGTGATGAATTCGTTAGCATTACAAAATGCTATTGAAAAAGCTGGCTCTAAAGTTCGAGTTATGTCAGCCATACAAATTCATGAAGTCTGTGAAGATTATATCCGTCGTAAAGCCATTAGACATTTAGAAAAAGGCAATATTGCTGTTTTTGCAGCAGGCATTGGTAATCCGTTTTTCACTACTGATTCAGCGGCCTCCTTAAGAGCAATAGAAATTGACGCGGAAATTGTTTTGAAAGCTACCAAGGTTGATGGAGTTTATTCTGCTGATCCAGTGACTAATCCTGGTGCTGTTAAATATGATGAGTTGTCTTATGATGAAGTCATTGAAAAAAAGCTGGCAGTGATGGATACAGCGGCAGTGGTCTTGTGTCGGGATCAAGGCATGCCATTGAGGATTTTTAATATGGGTGCTTCTGGAGCATTGATGAAAATCATTCAAGGTGAAAGCATAGGAACAATCGTAAAAAACTAGTGTCAAAGGCACTGTTTCAACTCGTAAAATTAGGTGTAATAGTATGATAAATGAAATTTTAGATGATGCAAAAGTGAGAATGGGTAAGAGTGTTGAGTCATTAAAAAGTGAATTAACCAGTGTCAGAACAGGTCGTGCAAATACGGCTTTACTCGATGGAATCTCTGTTGATTATTATGGCAGTGCGACCCAATTAAGTCAGGTAGCAAATGTAGCCGTATCTGATGCACGAACACTAACCATTACACCGTGGGAAAAAGAAATGGTTGCCCCCATTGAAAAAGCAATCATGCAATCATCATTGGGTCTAAATCCAGTCAGTGCAGGAATGGTTATTCGTTTGCCTTTACCTCCATTGACAGAAGAACGCCGTAAAGAAATGGTCAAATTAGTTCATTCGTTAGGTGAAAACTGCAAGGTTGCCATTAGAAATATCCGCCGTGATGCCAATCATTCTTTTAAAGTGATGCAGAATGATAAAGACATTACCGAAGATGAGCAGCATAATGCTGAAGATAGCGTTCAAGATATAACCAATACTTTTGTTGGTAAAGTTGATGAAGTGGTCAAAGTTAAAGAAGAAGAATTGATGGAAATATAGTTCTTTTAGAACTATATCATTCGTTTTGTCTATAGAAATCTCAAAAGTACCCAAACATATTGCTATTATCATGGATGGCAATGGTCGTTGGGCTACCCAAAGAAATAAATACCGAACATCTGGACACAAAGCAGGTGTAAATTCGGTGAGGAAAACCATAAAACAAGCATCAGAAATTGGGGTGCAATGGTTGACACTGTTCGCCTTTAGTAGCGAAAATTGGCAGAGACCTGAAAAAGAAGTATCAATGCTGATGGAATTATTTACACGGGCATTAAAAAAAGAAGTACCAGAACTACATGAAAATGGCGTTCGTTTAAGCTTTATTGGGGACTTGTCAAGATTTTCAGATGGCTTGCGTAAACGTATGAAAACTGTAGAAAGCTTAACAAAGAATAATAGGAAAATGGTTCTGACCATAGCAGTCAACTATGGTGGACGTTGGGATATCGTTCAAGCAGCACGCCATTTAGCATTGGCTTTACAAAATGGACGGATAAAAGAGTCAGAAATTACTGAAGAATCATTTGAACGGTTTTTATCATTAAATAATGCTCCGCATCCTGATTTGTTGATAAGAACAGGTGGAGATCAACGCATGTCAAATTTTTTGTTATGGCAAGCAGCCTATGCAGAACTCTATTTTACCCAAACATTATGGCCTGACTTCGATGAGTCAAGTCTGAACCAAGCTGTAGAGGAATACTATAATCGTGAAAGAAGATTTGGTAAAACTCCAAAGCAAGTAAAGGAAGAAAGTTAAATGCTTAAACAAAGAATACTCACCGCACTATTATTAGCTCCTGTTGTTATAGTGATTATTTTAAAAGGTGATGAACAGATTTTTACCTTATTTGCTGCATTTTTGGCTATGATGGTTGGGTATGAATGGTTTCAATGCGTTAAAAAAAGCTCAATAAACTCATTAGTTATGTCGGCATTGGTGGGTATAAGTATTATTTTTATAAATAAAGCCAGTTTTATTGAAATTGATGTTGTACGAATTCTCATTGCTGCTTGCGTAATTTGGCTGATTTGTTTCATATGGTTGTTTAAACCTCATGAAGGCAAGGAAAAATATGCAAAAAAATATGCCTTAGGTGTTGGTGTGTTATTGTTATTTGGCGCATCACTTATTTCAATTCATCAACTACCACAAAATGGAGTGCAACTGACCCTAGGTTTATTTATACTTGTTTGGGTTGCTGATATTGGCGCTTATGTTTCAGGTAAAACTTTTGGCAAGCACAAGCTGGCTCCACAGGTTAGCCCTGGTAAGACTATCGAAGGGATGGTTGGTGGTCTTTTGTTTACTGCTATTTATGGCGCTATTATTGCTTCTTGGTTGGGTTATAACTGGAAGTATTTTGTAGTATTTTTCCCTTTAATAACTGTTATTTCGGTTATTGGAGATTTGTTTGCTAGTTTGTTAAAGCGACACAACAATATCAAAGACAGTGGTTTCTTATTACCTGGTCATGGTGGCTTTTTAGATCGCTTTGATTCATTAATTGCTGCTACACCTTTCTATTTTGCTTTCATCCATTATATTTCATGATGACAAGTCCAAAAAATGTCGTTGTTTTAGGTGCAACCGGCTCTATTGGAACCAGTACATTAGATATAATAGCTCGACACCCTGATAAATTTAATGTTCTGGCAATCAGTGGGCATAGTAATGTCTATAAGCTTGCTGAATTGGCGCAAAAGTTTAAACCAAAATTTGTAGTAATTTCCGATAGCAATAAATACAGCCAACTATCTGATTTAATAGGTAATGGTAGTACCGTATTAGCAGGGGCTCAGGAATTGGAAACAATTTGTCAATTGGATGCTGTTGATATGGTTGTTGCTGGTATTGTAGGGTCAGCAGGAATGCAACCTGTTTTGGCAACAGTCCAAGCAGGAAAGACCTTGTTGCTTGCCAATAAAGAAGCGTTGGTTTTGGCAGGTGAACTGGTTATGAAAGCGGCACAAGATAATAATGCATCCATTATTCCTTTAGATAGTGAGCATAATGCTATATACCAATGCTTGCCTGACTCCTATCGTTGCGGCATAACACCAAAGAACCTAAATAAGATCATTTTAACTGCATCGGGAGGTCCTTTTTGGAATAGGGAAGTGTCGACTTTTGCTGAAATATCACCAGATGAAGCGTGTGCCCACCCCAATTGGGATATGGGACGAAAAATATCGGTGGATTCTGCCACTTTGATGAATAAAGGTTTGGAAATCATCGAAGCTCACTGGCTATTTGGTTTAAACGAAAAAGACATAGATGTTCATGTTCACCCTCAAAGCATAATTCATTCGATGGTATGTTATAAAGATGGATCAGTTTTAGCTCAGTTAGGAGAGCCTGATATGCGTATTCCCATAGCTAATGGACTTGGTATGCCAGAACGAATAACCTCTGGTGCTAATATGTTGGATTTGTTACAAAGAGATGATTTGCAGTTCTTTGCTCCTGATTATATAAAATTTCCTTGTCTAGCATTAGCAAAGCAGGCAATAAAAACAGGAGGGACATCCATGGCTATTTTAAATGCGGCTAATGAAATAAGTGTTGAGGCATTTTTGAGTAATCAAATTTCATTTACTGCTATTGCCAAAATAAATGCAAAAATCATGACTAATGCCACTGTATCTCAAGTTGATAATGTCGCACAATTGTTGCAATTAGATGAAGAAGTACGTGCCAATGCACGTCAAATGGTAAAACAATATGCTTGAGTTTATAAGTTCGATTTGGTGGATGTTGGTGACACTTGGGGTGTTAGTGACGTTTCATGAGTTTGGTCATTTTTGGGTTGCACGTAAATTCGGTGTACATGTCTTAAAGTTTAGTGTTGGCTTTGGCAAGTTTTTTTGGTCAAGAATTGATAAAAAAGGGACGGAAATTGGGTTTGCTCCCATTCCTTTAGGGGGCTATGTCAAAATGCTTGATACGCGAGATCCCGCCATCAATCATTCAGATTTCGAATATTCTCAAACCTATAATTCAAAACCGATTTGGCAACGTGCATTAATTATGTTTGCAGGCCCTGCTTTTAATTTTGTTTTGGCAGTCCTGCTTTTTTGGGGGATGTTTATCTATGGTAAAGATGAGATTAAACCTATATTAGGTGAGCCAACAAAGTTATTGTTACAGGCGGGAGCTAAAAAGCAAGATCAAATTGTTAGTATCAATGGTTACCCAGTTAAAACTTGGCAAGATGTAACTTTGGAATTGGTTACCGAAAGTTTAGATAGGAAGGACATTGAGTTAACGGTGCTGCGAAACAACAATGAAGTTAAACATTTGAAGTTGGAATTGTCAAAACTGCCAGAAGACTCTGATGAAACTAAGGTTTTTGAAAATGTTGGACTTAAAGCCTGGCGTATACCTTTGCAGAATCGAGTTTACACTCTAGCACCAGGAAAACCTGCAGAATTAGCAGGAGTTGAAAAGGGAGATAGAGTCATTGCTGTTAATGGAGAGGAAACAAAAGACTGGTATGATGTTGTTACACTTTTAAATAAACACATTGATAGCGAAATTAATTTAACTATTTTACGAAATAATAATACTTTAAATGTTATTATTGCCCACGCAGTTGATGATGAATCAGGCACAAGGCGAATTATTGGTATAGGGCAGCAGCCTCCAAGCGAAACTGATAAGGAATATTATCGTTCATTGGTGTTTAGTAATTCTTATGGTGTCTTTGAAGCGTTGACAACGGCCTTTAAGGAAACGTGGCGTATGACTACGGTATCTTTGAATATGATGGGTAAAATTATTACTGGTAAAGCTTCGTTAAAAAACTTATCAGGACCTATCACAATTGCTCAAGTAGCCAATGATTCGGCTTCTCGAGGAGTGGCTTGGTTTTTGGGTTTTTTGGGTTTGGTTAGTTTGAGCCTAGGAATAATTAACCTGATGCCAATTCCTATGCTTGATGGTGGGCAATTGCTGTTTTTACTCTTTGAGAAGATTAAAGGCTCTCCATTGAGCGAAGAATTTCAATTGAAAGGACAGACTGTAGGGGTGATTTTCTTACTTTGTTTCATGTCAATTGCATTTTATAACGACATTTTGAGACTTGTGTCTTAGAATAGCAAGCTGAAAATTATTGAGCCACAATTTATGTGTACTCATTCACAGAAAAGAAATTATTTATGATTAGATCTTTATTATTACTAGTATTGTTAACTTTAACATCTTCACCTTGGGCTTTTACGCCGTTTGAAGTAACTGATATTCGACTGGATGGAGCTAATAGAATTTCCCATGGAACAATATTTACTTATTTGCCAATAGAAAAAGGTGACAGAGTAACTAAAAGAAGTATTAAGCGTTCCATTAAGTCACTTTTTAGAACAGGCTATTTTAGTGATGTAAAACTTTTTCGAGAAGATGGTGACGTACTTGTTGTTAAATTGGTCGAAAGGCCTGCTATAGCTTCAATTGATATTGATGGAAATAAAGCCATTAAAACAGATGAACTTTTGAAAGGTTTAAGGAATATTGGTCTTATAGAAGGTGAGGTTTTTGACAAGTTACAATTAGAGCGTGTTCAAAATGAATTAACAAAACAGTATTTTTCTCGAGGCAAATATAATGTTGTTGTCGATGCAAAAATTAAGAAGTTGGATCGGAATCGAGTTAAAGTTAATATTGATATTGTTGAAGGAAAAGCAGCAAAAATCAAGCATATTAAAATTGTTGGTAATACAGTCTTTACCGATGAAGAGTTAATAGGTACATTCGAATCAGATACGACAAATTTTCTCTCCTGGTATTCATCAGATGATAAATATTCAAAAGAAAAACTAAATGGTGATTTAGAAAAATTAAAATCTTATTACATGGATAGAGGTTACGTTGATTTTAACGTAGAATCTGTACAAGTTTCGATTAGTCCAGACAAAAATGATATTTATATTACAGCCAATATTAACGAAGGAGAGGTTTATACTTTTGGTGAAATGAAAGTCACTGGAGAAATGGTGGTTGCCAAAGAGACATTTGAAAGATTAATGGTGACACAGGAAGGAAAAACCTTTGCACGTAATCTAACAGAAGCAAGTGCCGAACGCATGAAAATCATATTAGGCAATTTGGGTTATGCTTTTGCTGAAATAACACCAGTCCCTGAGACACATAAAGATACTCATATAGTTGATGTTGTCTATTTTGTTGATCCAGGTAAGCGTGTTTATGTAAGGAATATAAATTTTAATGGCAATATTAAAACAAAAGATGAAGTGTTAAGACGCGAAATGCGTCAGTTTGAAGGTGGCTGGTATTCAAAGGCTTTAGTGGAACGATCAAAAATTAGGTTGCAACAGAAACCTTACTTTGAAGAAGTTAAAATAGATACACCAAAAGTTCCAGGCACAGATGATCAAGTTGATGTTGAAGTAACAGTCAAAGAAAGAAACTCTGGTCAGTTTCAGTTTTCAGTGGGTTTTTCACAAGTTAGTGGTATAAATACCTCTATTTCTGTCTCATTACAAAACTTGCTAGGAACAGGTAATGCACTCTCGTTTGCCGTTAATAACAGCAGTTTTTTCAAACGTCTTAATGTCTTTTATGAAAACCCTTTTTATACGGATGAAGGAGTTAGTCGTGGATTTAGTATGGACTATTCTACTTCAAATTTTGGTGAAGCTAATATTGCACGCTTTACTTCCAATAATGGTGGATTCGGAATGCACATGAGCTTTCCCATCTCAGAGTACGATCGGGTTTTTACCAGTTTTGCCTATAAACGTAGAAATATAGAAGCGGTTTTAGGTCAAACCGCTTCCCTTATATTTAATGACTTATGTGATTTGGGTGGTTATACATATACAACTCAACCGGCATTACTAGAGGGTGTTTCTTGGGATGGTATCTCGTGTGCTCCAGAAGCGGTAGAAACGACACCTCCTGATGATCCCGGAGGTATTAGACCCGGAGAACTTATTCCGTTTCAAGTCAGAAAGGCATTTACCTTTTACACTGCCACGGCACGTTGGTCACGTGATAGCCGTAATCGATTTTTCAACCCAACACGGGGTGCATTTTACCGCTTAGGAGCTGAGTTCACTGTGCCAGGATCAACTGCTCAATTTTATAAGTTTACTGCTAAGGCCAATAGACTATTTCCATTAACTAAAAATTTAACATTATCTTTAACTGGTGAATTAGGTTATGGTGATGGCTATGGAAGTACAAAGAAGCTACCATTTTTTGAAAACTTTTTTGCAGGTGGTACACAATCATCAATTCGTGGTTACCGAGATAATACACTTGGACCAAAATCAACAATACTTGGCGATGATTTATCTGGAGACTTACCCCTAACATCCCGTCAGGGCGACCCAGTTGGTGGTAGTTTAAAGACTGTTGGTTCAGTTGAGTTAGTGTTTCCTACACCATTTGCTAAAGTTGGAAACTCTGCTCGATTAGCACTGTTTTGGGATTTTGGTAATGTTTTTAGTACTTACAATGACTTTGAAGCACGCGAGTTTAGGCACTCTGTAGGTCTTGCCTTGAAGTGGCAAGCACCTGTTGGACCGATTATTATCAACTTTGCCCGCCCATTTAACGATGATAAATTTGATGATACAGAAACAATACAGTTTGCATTTGGTAATACATTCTGATTAAATAATAACCATGAGAAAAGGGTGCAATAATAAAACCATAAGAAAAGCAATGTTTTTAATATTGTTTTTTTTTAGTGGCTATTCTTTTTGTACCAATAAAATTGGCTTTGTTGACATGGATAAGCTGATTGATAACTCTCCTCAAATTAGTAATGCTCGTGCATTGATTACCAGTGAATTTGAGTTGCAATATACTGGTATTGAACAAAAGGAAGCTGATTTAGAGCGCTTAGAGAACAGAATAACCAAGGATGGAGCAATGATGTCCCTAGCTGATTTAAAACCACTTCAAGAACGAGCGCGAATATTAGATAGGCAAATCAGGCGAGCAAAAGAAGACTTAAAAGATGCAATCAGTATCCGTAAAAATCAAATATTAAGTAAAATTCAAGATGACTTAAATAAAACAGTAGAACAATATGCAAGAGATAATGGCTATGATGCTATATTAATAAATGCTATTTTATATGTCAGTGATGAAATGAATATTACATCAGAAATACTGCAAATATTAAAACAAAAAGATAAGAATGAAAATTAGCCTCGGTGAGTTAGCACAAAGATTTAATGCTAAATCTTTAGGTAACTCCAATCACCAAGTATGTGCAGTTGCTGCATTAGATACAGCGAAAGTTCATCACATTAGTTTTTTATCCAATCTAAAATATTCATCATTGCTTGAAAGTACAAAAGCAGGTATTGTCATTCTTACTAAGGAAAATAGTGACTCTTTTCAAGGTAATCAAATCATTGCTAATGATCCTTACGTTGTCTTTGCTAAGATTGCCGCACTTTTTCAAAACTCTAAAGAACTGATTCATGAAATTCACCCAAATACAGTTGTTGCAGGTTCTGCTATTATTGGTAGTAATGTCCATATTGGAGCCTATTCAATTATTGGAGAGAATACAGTTATAGCAGATGATGCGGTTTTAGAAGCCCGTGTGACAATTGGAGATAATTGCCGTATAGGAAAGAATTGTCTAATTAAACCCAATGTTGTTATCTCAGAAGGATGTACAATAGGTGATAACGTCATATTACATCCAGGCTGCATTATTGGAGCAGATGGGTTTGGTTTGGCTAGAGATAAAGATAAGTGGATAAAAGTTCCACAACTAGGAGCGGTAGTCATAGGTAATGATTGTGAGGTTGGAGCCAATACAACCATTGACCGTGGTACAATGGATGATACTGTTTTGGAAAATGATGTACATCTAGACAATCAAATACAAATTGCCCATAATGTTAGAATAGGTGCTCATACGGTCATGGCAGGCTGTTCTGCTGTGGCAGGATCTGCCAAAATTGGAAAAAATTGTCTTATTGGAGGTGGAGTAGGTGTAATCGGGCACATAGAAGTGTGCGATAATGTGACATTACAATCTATGGCATTGGTGACACATTCCATTAAAAAACCGGGTAGTTATAGTTCAGTGTCACCATTACAAGAGACCTCAAGCTGGCGCAAAAGTGCAGTACGAATAAAACAATTAGACAAAATAGCCAAGCGATTAGCGCGTTTGGAAAAGCAAGAGAGCAAAAAATGACAGAAGAAAGTAATACATTAAATAGTGTGGAAGTCACAAAAATAATGAAACTATTGCCACACAGGTATCCTTTTTTATTAGTGGATAGAGTTATTGACTATAAACTTGGAGAACATTTAACGGCAATAAAAAATGTGACCGTCAATGAACCTCATTTTAATGGTCATTTCCCAAAATTTCCAGTTATGCCTGGTGTGTTGATTATAGAAGCTATGGCACAAGCATCAGGAATATTATCTCGCCTTGCTATTGGTGAACTAACTGATGAAGAGGATATATTTTATTTGGTGAAAGTGGATAAAGCAAAATTCACTAAGACGGTTGTTCCAGGTGATCAACTGCACTTGCACACAACAATTAAGCGTAGAATGCGAAACATGGTTCAGTATGTTTGTCAGGCTAGTGTTGATGGAAAAGTGGTCGCAAAAGCAGAATTGTTATGTGCTAGTAAAAGTTGATCATGAGTCATCTTATTCACCCAACAGCCTTAATTGATCAATCGGCACAAATTGCTGATGATGTAAAAATTGGTGCTTATACAATCGTTGAAGCAGATGTAAGCATTGGAAAAGGTACAGAAATTAAACATCATGTGACTATTGCTCGATATACAGATATTGGAGAAAATAATCGCATCTTCCAATATTCATCCATAGGCGAAGAGTCACAAGATAAAAAATACAATGGTGAACCCACACGAACACTCATTGGAAATAATAACACAATTCGGGAATATGTATCTATACACCGTGGAACAGTTGATGATAAAGGATTAACCCAAATAGGCAATGATAATTGGATAATGGCTTATGTTCATATTGCGCATGATTGTGTCTTAGCCAATAATATAATCATTGCAAATTGTGCAACTCTTGCAGGCCATGTGCATTTAGATGATTATGTTATATTAGGTGGATTTACAAAGTTACATCAATTTTGCCGCATAGGAGCTCATGCTTTTACTGCAATGGATACCAACTTCCAAAAAGATTTACCACCTTATGTGATGGCTCAAGGAAGTCCTGCAAAACCCCGTATCATCAATGCAGAAGGACTCAAACGCCGTGGTTTCAGTCAAGATGATATCACAGCCCTTAAGAAAGCCTTTCGG
The DNA here is from genome assembly GCA_027067055.1 of Lysobacterales bacterium. Lineage (GTDB taxonomy): Bacteria > Pseudomonadota > Gammaproteobacteria > Xanthomonadales > Marinicellaceae > NORP309. The sequence goes on from JAMOMK010000036.1 coordinate 56,330, forward strand.
TTACTGTATAAATCTGATTTACGTCTGACCGATGCCTTAGAAGGAATGCAAAAGTTGGCTGATAAGCATGATTGTGTTCAATTAATGGTTGATTTCATCAACTCAAGTAGTCGCAGTATTGTTCGGTAAGAGAAAATCTAATGGAACACAATAAGTTTAGAGTTATTGTTACAGGGCGATATAAAAAGCAGATTGATATAGCTATTGCTGCAGAACGAATAGGCCTGCATTCACCCATTACACCAACGCAAGCCTTAGCACTTATTCAATCAAGAGAATCACAAGTTTTGCACGGGTCAATGGAGCATGTAAAGGCTTATGAAATCAAACGACTTTTACAAGAAAGTGGTGTAGAGATTAAACTAGAACCAGCCCAAACTTATTTTGCCCAGTCAAGTGATGAACATAATGATGAAGAGAGCAAACCTTACTTATTGGCTAGGCTGTTCAATTTTTTTAAGAAAAAGCCCAAAACTGAACAGCAAGTCGAAATAAACTGGGAAGATAAGCCCCGCTTTAATCGTAGTACCATAATCTACAGCAATAAGATAAAGCTCCCCATAGGTTTAATTTTAAAAGCGGCACTTATACTATTTGCTCTATGGTTTTTTTGGTTAAAAGCCATAACAACAGATATTTCTGGCGATGGTTTTGATGAATATGGTGATCCAATTGTTATGGTGTTTACCAATAAAAGTTGCCAGCAAGAATGTTCACAAGTCTTGGGAAATTTAAGAGTACGTAAAGTTCCTCATGAACATTATATTATCAATACAAGACTAAAAGATGATGATAAATATAAGTTATGGAAGAAGTACTCTAAAGACAGATTTCCATTTGTGATGGCAGGTAAAAACACACTAACAGATAGTAGTAATACCGGTTTAATTACATTATTGGGAACGACTTTTGGGAGTCAATATTTAACATCAATAGAAAAAGAACTCTACAGTAAACATTTTCATGAAGATGGAACGCCAAAGATAGCCATTTATTGCAAAAGTAATAATGGTGTCTGTCAACAATTGAATAGAAAGCTAAAGATAGCTAGTTTAAAATTTAGTTATATTGAGGTAGATAAATTAGACAATACCAATTCTGTGGTGGAAACCTTGGAATTAAAACAATATCCTACCATGTGGAAGGGCTATAAAAAAACTCAAGGTACAGATGTTAGTGGTATCTCATTGATGTTTGAGTAAATATAATGGGTTTTAATATAAAAACAATAGCCATAGTTGCAGGAGAAGATTCTGGTGATGCGCTTGGTGCCGAATTAATTAAGGATTTACTCCAGCTTAACCCTTATCTTGAATTTGTTGGTGTTGGTGGTGATAGAATGGTCAAAGCAGGTCTAAATTTAATCTGTTCCAACCAAGAATTTGCCATCATGGGAATTGCCGAAGTCTTTAAAAAGTTACCTAAATTATTAAAACTTCGCAAATATATTGTCAAAGAAATTAGTGCTGCAAAACCTGATGTTTTTATCGGCATAGATGCACCTGATTTGAATTTCCCAATTGAAAATATACTCAAAAAGCAGGGAATTAAAATCATCCACTATGTTAGCCCATCCATCTGGGCATGGCGACCCAAAAGAGCAATCAAAATAAGTAAATTAACAGATTTAGTTATGACCTTATTTCCTTTTGAACCGCAGTATTATGAAAAACAAGGTGGAAAAGCGGTATTTGTTGGGCATCCATTGGCGCAGAATATTTCACTAGAAATTGACAAAAAACGTGCCAAGGAACAACTGAAACTAGATACATCAAACCCAGTTCTGGCGTTATTACCAGGTTCCAGAACCAATGAGCTCAAAGCACACACTGAAATATTTATCAAAACGGCTTTGCAATTAAAGAAACAACAAGCCAAATTACAAATTATTTCAGCCAATACCAATCAACAGAAACGAGACTATATTTTAACAATAGCCAAAGAAAATAATTTAGATATTTTGATGTTTGATGATGCCACACAAGTCTTAAAAGCTTCAAATCTCGCCTTGCTTGCATCAGGTACCGTGGCATTAGAGGCAATGCTGTGCAAAACACCGATGGTTGTTGGTTATAAAATATCACCAATTACTTATGGCATTGTCAAAACATTCAACATGATGTTATTGCCCTATTACTCTCTGCCCAATGTCATCAAAGGTGATTTTTTGGTGGCTGAAGTCTTACAAAAAGACATGACAGTGACTAATTTAACTCAAGAACTGACTTTATTGCTTGATAAAGAAAAGCAAAAAAAACTAATTAAAGAATTTACCCAATTGCACAAAAGTTTGTTAAACCCCAATAATAATGCAGCCAAAGCCGTGATGAAATTTTTAAATGAGTAATTTTACAGCTGGTGTTGATGAAGCAGGCCGTGGGCCTTTAGCTGGACCTGTCACAGTAGCTGCTGTTATACTGAAAAATCCGATAGCAGGTTTGAATGATTCCAAAAAATTGAGTGAGAAGAAGCGTTTTGAGCTAGAGCCATTAATTATAGAAAATGCACTGGCTTATGCAGTAGTACATATTTCTGTTGAAACAATTGAAGAAATCAACATCTTGCAAGCCAGTTTACTTGGAATGCAGCAAGCGGTAGCGGCTTTGGATATTATACCCGATGAGATTTTGGTTGATGGCAATAAATGCCCTGATTTTACTCAGCCAGCACAAGCAATTGTCGGTGGAGATGGCAAAATAGCCGAAATTTCTGCTGCCTCAATATTGGCTAAAAATTCACGCGATAGATTAATGCTTGAAATGGCGCAAGAGTTTCCTCAATATGGTTTTGAAAGACACAAAGGCTATGGAACAAAATACCATTTAGAACAACTTAAATTGCACGGACCATGTAAACACCATCGCAAAAGTTATGCGCCTATTCAAAAGTTGCTGCAAGGGGAGTTGTTTAGGATACAAAAAGCATGAAATCATATCAAGATGCCAACCGGTTAATATTTAATAAAAAATCAAAGAATGGTCATTATGAAAGTTATTTTCTGCGAGCAAATCACCCTTCAAAAAAACTAGCCTTTTGGTTTAGATATACGATTTTTAAACCTAAAGATAGTGGGCAGGAAACGATTGCAGAGGTCTGGGGTGCCTTTTTTAAAGAAGATGAAATAGTGGCTATTCAACAAGATGTTCCTTTAGATAAATGCGATTTTACTTCAAGTAGTGACTTCTTAGGTATTTCGACTTCTAAGCTCACTTTTCTAAAAAATGGAAAAGCCTCAGTTAATGGTGAACTTGAAAATAAACAAAACAGCATCACTTGGCAACTGAATTATACGGGTAAAGAGTCGCCATTGTTATTGCTCCCTTTTCAATACTATAAACGCCGTTTGCCAAAAGCCAAAGCTTTAGTCGGTTTGCCCAATGCACTGTTTGACGGCTCAATCCAAGTCAATAACAAGAGTTACACTATTACAAACTGGCAAGGCAGTGAAAATCATAACTGGGGTTCGCAACATACCGATGAATATGCTTGGGGACAAGTTTGTGGATTTGATAATCAGCCCAATAGCTTTTTAGAATGTTCAACAGCACGAATTAAGTTAGGGCCTTTTTGGTCACCGTGGATGAACCTAGCAGTATTAAGAATTGCAGGAAAAGAATACCGGTTTTCTGGTTTATGGCGGGCAATTAATAACCAAGGTCACTATGGCTATTTTGATTGGACTATGCAGTGCGAATCCAGAGAGTACCAATTACAAATTAAAATCAAAGGAAGCCCTAAAGGTTTTGTCGCTTTTTATTACAAAAATCCACCAGGTGGAAGACATACATGTCTTAATAGTAAGGTTGCCTTTTGTAAAATTATACTCAGTAAAAACGGCAAAGAAATTCACCACTTGACTAGTCAAAATAAAGCCGCATTCGAAATCTTAACAGATGATAAGCAGCACGGAATAGAATTAAGAAATATCTAACTCACATCAATGATGGACAACACCTCTCGCATAATCCCAGTGGCATAGGCTCCAGGCAACAATTTGAAATTGAGTTGAAGTGTATTAGCATCTTGCCATGAATGTTCGAAATCTAAGGGGCAGATGCGCATGGCTCTGCGGTCTTGTTTGAGGCGAAATTTTTCAAACCCTTGTTGGTAGATGGGAAAGTCTTTTGCAATTGAGTTTTCTAAATCTGCACAATCTTTTGAACATTGAACTTTATCTTCTCCCCACATGGCTGCAGTGATGTGTATATCAAAGTCTTTGAGGCGTTTTTTGATCTCATTTTCACTGGCATTCTCACTTGGAAACCATGAATGAGACTTGTTTAATTGTAAAATGTCACCTTCGATGCATTTATCCCAAACCCCAAGCTTGAGACGTTTAGCAACAATAAGATTGAAAATATGACTGCGAGCAGTTGAAATAAGCAGACTTTTGAGGTTTCTGGATTTGACTTTGTAGTTTCCAGCAAACCAATCTTGGCATTTGCCAATATTACCCATATCATGTCCAAAACGTTGCGAACCAAAATAATTGGGTACTCCATCTTGTATAATTGAGGTGATATTTTGTTCAATTTGGCTTTTGTCTCCTTTAATATTTCGAATAATAATTTCAAAGGCATTGGCATCGAGTTGCCCTGTTTTGATTTTACGACTGTGTTTGTCTGATTTGATGATTTCAATACCTTCACACAAGGCTGATTGTATTTTGTCAGGGCCGCTAATTTTAGGCAGTTGCACACTAAACCACTGTTTTGTCACGGCATGGCGGTCTTTTTGCCCTGCAAAGGCTACTTGTTTTTGCGGTACTTGGCAAACATTAGCAAGCGCTTTGGAGACCCAGATACTGTTGTTACTTGTTTTCTGAATATACAGCCATAAATGTTCGCCTTCACCAGATAATTCAATCTCATTGAGTTCTGTGACCTGAAAATCTTCGGGGGTTATTCGGATGTTGCCTGTGCCTGTTATCGTGTTTCGTGTTGGAAACAAAGTATTAAATTCTAAAGTCATGATGCTATTATCGCTGTTTTTCTATTAAATTTGTAACATCTATTTTACAAATACGTTAAAAAGGTGACTTTAAGCCTATTGGAATTGAATCCTTCAAATTCTATAATGGGAATCCATAATTATACTAGCCTTGGGAATTAACTTTACGATGAAGAACTTAATTATTTTACTATTATTATCAACACTTATTTCATGTTCAAAAGAAAATGTCGATACAAAAGATAGTTCGAAAAAACAATCTACTGAAAAAACATCCAAAAAGGATAAGAAAGATAAAAAGGGTAAAAACAAAAAAGAGGAAGAGGTTGTTATCAATGTAGAGGCAACTCAAGTCACGACGGGTGATGCGGTTTTATTGTTCAAGACCACAACTATATTAGAGGCGGATTTAGAGTCGGCAGTCACATCTAAGGCCAGTGGAATAATTTTAAAGGTGAATGTTGAGGTTGGTGATAAAGTTGAAGCAGGTGATGTGTTGGCTGTTTTGGAGTCCGATGTACAACAGTTGCTTTATGCCAGTGCTAATGCCAATTACCAAAAAGTATTGAATAATTATGAGCGTGCAAAGTCTTTATTGAAAAAAGGGTTAGCCAATAAAGAATCAGTTGATAATTTGAAGTTTGAAAGTCAAGCATTAAAAACAAGTCGTCAGCAAGCCAAATTAGATTTAGATTTTACACAAATCAAAGCACCAATTTCAGGTGTGGTAACGAAGAGAAATATCAAAAAAGGAAATTTGATTCAGACTAACACTCAAGTGTATGAGATTGTCAATTTTGACTCATTGCAAGCAGTTATTAATGTGCCAGAAGATAAGTGGAATGTTTTCAAAAAAGGATTAGAGGTTGATTTTATATTTACCAGTATGACTGAAACAGTAAAAGGACACATCTTGCGAATTGACCCAATTGTAGATAGTACCACAGGAACATTTAAAGTGGTGATAGCTTTGGATGAAGGTGCAAGTAAGCAATACAATTTGCGTCCAGGTTTGTTTGGTAAAACTAAAATCATATTAAATAAACACGATAATACCATGCTAATTTCGAAAAATGCAGTGATTAGAGAAGATGATAATGCCTTTGTTTATGAAATCAATTCAGACAATACCGTGACTAAACGTAATTTGGTTTTGGGTTATGAAATGGATGATGCCTTGGAAATTATTTCTGGTATTGAGGAAGGTAAACGTGTAGTCACAACTGGCAAAAACAATATTTCAGAAGAATCTAAAGTCGAAGTCATTGAGTATAAGGATTAAATAAGGGCGAACTCATGATTAAATCATTAATAAATTTTGCAACTAATCGCCGTGTGACTATTTCCATGTTGGCAATCACTATGATGTTATTTGGTAGTATTGCACTAAAAGAAATGTCACAAACACTTTTACCTGATTTGCAGTACCCAACTTTTACCGTGCGTACAGAATACGCCAATGCCGGGCCTGAAGAAATTGAACTGTTGATTACCAAGCCAGTTGAAGAATCTGTTGGTGTGGTTAAAGGCTTGTCACGTATTTATTCTGTCTCAAGCACAGGGCGTTCAGATGTTAAATTAGAATTAAACTGGGATGCCGATATAAAACAAGCCGCGTATGAAATTCGCGATAGAATTGATTCGGTTCGTTTGCCTTTGGATGCAGATTCTCCTGTTTTATTGCGTTTTAATCCCTCAACGGCACCGATTATGCAAGTGGTGTTGATGATTGACAAAAAAACAGGTAACTTGAATCAACTTAAAAAAATACGCACATTAAGTGAGCAATTATTTAAAAAGAAGCTCGAACCCGTTACAGGTGTGGCAGCAGTCAAAATCAGTGGGGGATTAGAACAGGAAATACAAGTAGAGCCAGACCAATACAAATTGGCTCAATTAGGCATTAGTATCAGTGATATTTCAACGCGTTTACGTCAAGAAAACATTAACCTTTCTGGTGGAGCCATTAAACAAGGCACGCAATTGTATCTAGTAAGAACGGTGAACCAATTTAAATCTTTAGATGCCATTAGTGAAATTATAATCAGTTTAAAAGAAGGCACGCCAATTCGTATCCGTGATGTAGCGAAAGTAAGCCTATCTCACAAAGACCGCACTTCAATTAACCGCCTAGATGGTAAAGAAGCCATTGAAATAGCCATTTATAAGGAAGGCGATGCTAATACCGTAGAAGTGGCGCAAAATGTAAAAGATAAGTTAGAAGAGTTGAAAAAGAATTTGCCGGCTAACACTTCGTTAAAAATCATCAATGACCAATCCATATTTATTAAAGATGCCATTGGCAATGTCACCAGTGCGGCTATTATTGGTGGTATTTTAGCTGTTTTCGTTATTTACTTATTTTTGCAAGATGTATTGGCAACAGCTGTTATTGCTTTATTGATTCCGATTTCGGTAGTGTCTGGATTCTTTTTAATGTATAAGGCTGGAATTTCCTTTAATATCATGTCATTGGGCGGTATTGCATTGGCAATAGGATTGTTGGTTGATAATGGTATTGTGGTGTTGGAAAACATAGCCTCCAAACGCAAACAAGGTCTGGGTAAACTGGAATCCGTTAAGCAAGGCACGATCGAAGTAGGCGGGGCAATAGTGGCATCAACCATGACAACTGTTGCCGTATTTTTACCCTTGGTTTTCGTTAAAGGAATTGCTGGGCAGTTATTTAAAGACCAAGCACTGACTGTAACATTTACTTTGTTAGTCTCCTTGTTTATTGCACTAACATTGATACCAATGTTGATGAGTCTAGGAACAAAACGTCACAGTCACATGGAAAAGTGTGATGAACAAGAGTATCAATCTAAAACTCGTGTAGGCTCAGGACTACGAAAGGGGCGAAAATTCATTTTTAATAATGTTGTTGATTATATATTTTGGTTTTTTAAAACGATCATCAAAGGCATTGTCTGGTTCTTCCATAAAGTTTTTTGGTTGCCTTCAAAGGCAGTACAAATCATGTTTGCTGCTTTGGCTAAGGCCTATGAAAAGCTATTGCCATGGGCACTTAAGTTTCGATTGCTTGTTCTAATAGCAACTATCGCTGTGTTTGTATTTACTTTAGGTATTATTCCAAAACTTGGCATGAATCTTATTCCAGATTTGGATGCCAGTACTGTGCGAGTAAACTTTAAACTAGCCGAAGGCGAAGTGATTGAAAAAACCGATAGTGTCATCCAAAAAATTAGTCGAGAATTGACCGAATTGGAAAGCATCGAATTCGTTTATGGCATTGGTGGTCAAGGAGCAAAACTTGATGTGTCAGCCTTGTCAGCAGGTGAAAATGCGGGTCAGCTTTTAATCCGCACTCAAAAAGGGTTTGATAAATCTCGAGTTGAACAACAAGTTTTAGCTGTTTTGGATAAACAACCTGGTTTGAGCAGCGAGCTGCAAGCTGGTGAATATTTTGAATTGAGTAACCCGATTGAAATTGAATTATCAGGATTTGATGTTAATTTGCTTAAAAAAGAAGCGCGTAAGATTCGTGATGCAGTCAGTGCTAGTGAATTCTTAGTTAATGTTGATGATGGCTTATCACCAGGTAATCCTGAAGTGCAAATTTATTTTGATCAAGAGCGTATTGCTAAACTGGGTTTAACCAATCGTCAAGTGGCAGATGTTGTAGTGAACAAAGTTTTGGGTAAGTCTGAGACAACAGTGCATTGGCAAGACCGAAAAATTGGCATACTCATTCGAAACCCTTTGGAGCAACGTAATTCAATTCAAACGGTATCAAGTTTATTAGTTAATCCTCGATCTGCCAACCCTGTCACTTTGGGCGATGTTGCCGAAATCAAAATAGCCCAAGGACCAGGGCAAATATTGCGTCGTGACCAAGACCGAGTAGTGGTGATAACAGCAGATGTGGCGGATATTGATTTGTCCTCAGCTGTGAGTATTGTGCAAGATATTATTAAAAACACTCAATTAAGCCCATTAGTACACTATAAAGTGACTGGTCAAAATAAGGATTTACAAGAATCGAATAACTCCATGATTTTTGCACTTGTGTTGGCAATATTCCTGGTTTATATGGTTTTGGCATCACAGTTTGAATCCTTTATTCACCCTTTTGTTATTCTGTTTTCAATACCACTTGCCATGATTGGAGCAGTGTGGGCGTTGTATTTGACTGGTACGCAAATATCTGTAGTGGTGTTTATCGGTTTGATAATGCTGGCTGGGATTGTGGTCAATAATGCCATTGTCTTGATTGATAGAATTAAACAATTACAAGCCAAAGGCATTAGCTTGAGAGATTCAATTATTCGAGCTGGTAATGCCCGATTGCGCCCCATTATCATGACAACTATGACAACCGTATTGGGCTTGTTGCCAATGGTTGTGACTATTTTTGGTGATCAAAGTGCCGGTGCTGAGATTCGTGCACCCATGGCAATTACTGTTATCGGTGGCTTAATTGTTTCAACTTTTTTAACCTTGGTAATTGTGCCAATTATTTATTCTTTGGTGACTAAAGATACGGTTCCACAACAAGTGAGTTAAGCCCATGAATGAGATGAAAGAGAATAAGCAAGACAAACAAAAAGCCAGTGGATTTAGTGCCATAGCGGTGTTTTCATTGAAGCGCCCGATTACAATTGTCATGATTTTTTTAAGCTTGGTTGTTGTGGGGTTAATCTCATCACGATTGTTGTTATTGGAAAAATGGCCTGAAATAAAATTTGCTTATGTCAATATTAATGTGGCATATCCCTCATCGACACCTTATGAAGTAGAACAAAGTATCACAAGACCATTGGAAGAAGCTTTTGCAACTATTGGTGATATTGAAGCGATTAATTCTCAGTCAACAACCAATGGTGCCAATATAGGCATACAATTTAAATCAGATGTAGATGTTAATGAAAAAACCATGCTGGTTAAGGAGCAAGTTGATTTAGTTAAGTCACAATTGCCAGATGATGTCAGAAGGATAGTGGTGCAAAAAGCAGAGATGGGCAATGATGCCATTATGCAGATTAGAATAACCGGTGATTTAGATTTAGAAAATGCCTATGATTTGCTCAACCGCTATTTAGTGCGACCTGTTGAACGTGTATCGGGCGTTGCTAGAGTTGATTTTCAGGGTATAGAACCCAGAGAGTTGCAAATAATTATTGATAATGATGCCTTAAGAAAATATGGTATAGGATTTGCTGAATTAACACAAAAATTACGTGATGTTAATTTCACCATTGCCTCTGGAACCTTTAAAACGGGTTCTGATAAAAATGCACAACAAATTCGTATTGTTCCTAAAGGTCAAATAGTCGATATTGAGAAAATAAAAAATGTCGTCGTCAATCAACTCGGTATTCGTTTATCCGATGTTGCAACCGTTCAAGTGGTCAATGGACACAGAAATTATGCGCGGCATTTGGATAGAAAATATTCGGTTGGTTTGGAAATTTATAAGGAATCAACTGCCAACATGGTGGATGTGGCAGAACGCGTTTTAGAACGTATTGAAGAAATCGGAAAATCGCCGCAACTCAAAGGCATTAAACTGGTTTTTTTAGAAAACTCAGCACTTAATGTTAAAACCTCTTTGCGCGATGTCATTAGTGCGGGTGTGCTTGGCGCTTTTTTGAGTTTATTGGTGTTGTATTTTTTCACCCGTGATTTAGCAACGACTTTATTGGTGTCTTTGTCTATTCCTATTTCTATTGTCATTACATTGGGGGCATTGTACTTCTTTGGGTTTACCCTAAATGTTTTGTCATTGATGGGATTGATGCTTGCCATTGGGATGTTGGTTGATAATTCAGTAGTTATTAGTGAAAGTATTTTGACCAAAAGGAACAACCCTGATTATTCAATCGTTGATGCCATTCAAGAAGGTGTTTCAGATGTGATGGTGCCAGTCATTGCAGGTACGATAACCTCTATTTGTATCTTTTTACCTATTATATTTGGTTCTGGTGATATGCTTATTACTTTTTTGAGTCATGTGGCTGTATCGATTATAGCGGCAATGGTGGTTTCTTTATTCTTGGCAATTACTGTTGTTCCTCTGATAATTTCTAAGTTAAAACCAAAACCAATTGTGCATAAAAAAGATTGGTTTGATGCTGTTAAGAAGAAGTATCTCTCTTCTTTAAATTTCACCCTTAACCATCGGTGGTTTACTGCTTTATTTATCTCAATTGTTTTAGGTTTGGGTATATTTTCCTATGTGGCAACTGATGATGATGAGGGATTTTCTCAAAGTGTGGGGCGAGATTTTTGGCTACCCTATCATGTGGATGGGTCGTATAGTTTAGAGCGTATCAAGAAAGATGTGGATAAGATTGAAAACTATCTTTATGAGCATCAAGAGGAATTTGAAATAAAGTCGGTTTACTCTTATTATGAAGACACTGGCTTTGTATTGTCCAAAATCTATTTAATTGATGAAGAAGATGCACAAAAAACCATAGGCGAAGTCAAAAAAGCGATTATGAAAGATTTGCCCAAAATTGCCATTGGTAAACCCAGCTTTAGATGGCGCAGAGGCGGTGGTGGTAATAACAATAACATGAGCCTTTATTTGCAAGGAGATTCGCAACAAGTGCTAAAAGATTTGTTACCGTCTGTTTTATTGGATATTAATCAGATAGATGGGGTGATTTTAGCTTCGGTTGAAAATAAAAATAAAAGGCAAGAATTAAAAATAGTAGTCAATCGTGAACGGGCTATTCGTTTAGGTTTGGATCCAATGTTTGTTGCTCAAAGTGTTGGTGTGGCAATGCGAGGCACTAACCTTAAGGAAATTGTTACACCAAATGGTGAATTGCCAGTAGTACTCAGGTTTTACAAAGAGGGTGAATTTAAGGTAGAGCAACTCATCGATTTGCCGATTAAAACACAGTCAGGTTTGCAGGTTAGTTTAGCCAGTGTGGCAGATATTATTCACTCAAGTTCGCAGCAAAGAATCAATCGCCATAATCGCATGGGTGCAATCAAAATTGATATTGAACTTGAAGAAGATTCTAATAAAAAAGACATTAAAGAAACCATAACAACTCTAATGGATAGAACCAACTTTCCCAGTGGCTATAATTGGACCTTTGAAGGGCAGTCTCGGGGGATGAATATGAAAATGGAAACATTAGTCGATGTGCTGAAAATTGGCGTTGTACTTATCTTTATTGTTATGGCAGCCTTGTTTGAATCCTTGGTTTTTCCTTTCATTGTCATTACATCTATTTTGTTTTCTTGGGTTGGTGTTTTTGCTTTTTTTGCCATCACTGGTACAAAATTCGACATCATGGCTGGTATTGGAATGTTGATACTAATGGGCGTGGTAGTAAATAATGGCATTGTCTTGATTGATCATATTAATCAATTAAGGCTCAAAGGCATGAAGCGAAGAGAGGCAATAATTCAAGCAGGAAAAGATAGACTGCGACCAATTTTGATGACTGTTGCAACAACAGTTGTGGGTTTAATTCCTTTGGCGGTAAGTGCTTCATCTATTGGTGGTGATAGCAATATGCCAGGTTACTTTCCTATGGCACGTGCCATTATTGGCGGGTTAACTTTTTCAACTTTCGTGAGTTTATTGGTATTACCTAGTTTGTACTGCTGGTTTGACGATTTACGTCACTGGATGACTGATAGGTTTAAAACTAAAACATTGAAATTGGCAAAAATTACGAGGTAAACTTGTTTAAAATCAACTATTTTGATTTGTTTATGTATATAATTGATGTTTAATGAATCGTAAACAATTTCAAATAGAGATTCAAGAGTCTTTCAATGCTATATTGAAACCACTATTATACCGACAAAATTAACTTAAGGAAACAATTATGCGCATAGATATGCTTAACAATATTTTAACCGAGCTTAATAGCTCATCGGCAGATGTGGAAGCATCGGCAATTATTTCAACCGATGGTCTTATTATGGCGTCGCAGTTACCTTCTAGTATCGATGAAGATCGAATGGGTGCAATGAGTGCAGCTATGTTGTCATTAGGTGATAGAACAGCACAAGAGTTAGAAAGAGGTGGTCTTGATCAAGTTCTTATTAAAGGGTCAAATGGTTATGTTTTAATGGTAAAAGCCGGTGAAGATGCTGTTTTAACTGTTATGGCTAAAGCAAATGCTAAGTTAGGTCTGATATTTTTAGATGTGAAGCGTGCATCTAAAAAGACAGCTGAATTAATTTAAAGGGGACAAAAAATGTCAGATGTAAAAATATCCTATTACGATGGTACTAAAAGTGTAAAGACCATTGTCGATGAAGAAGTGCCTTACCCTGATGGGAAGTTAATAGTTTCACGAACCGATACGTTTGGAAATATGACTCACTTCAATCAAGCTTTTGTTGATATGTCTGGTTATGGTGAAGATGAACTGTTAGGTAAGTCTCATTATATATTGCGTCACCCTGATATGCCAGCAGCTGCATTTGCTGATTTGTGGAATACAATTAAAAAAGGCGAGAAATGGAAAGGTTACGTTAAAAACCTACGTAAGGATGGAAAATACTACTGGGTTTATGCTGTTGTTGTTCCAAATGTACGAGATGGAAAAATTGTGGGCTATGCATCAGTACGTAGAAAACCATCAAGAACAAAAATAAATGAGTGTGTTGAGCTTTATAAAACCATGTTAGCAGAGGAGCAATCATGAAATTTACAATGACCGTAAGCCCTGATTTTTCACCTGACCACATCGCAGGTTGGTATGTGTTTAATACCTGGTTGCAAATTCAAAGTGAGCAAAGCATTCATCTAGAGCTGTATAACTCCTTTGAAAAACAACGTGAAGACATAAAGGCTGATAAAATAGATTTAATTTATGCTAACCCTTACGATGCTTCTATGTTAATTCGTGAAAAAGGTTTTGTTGCCATTGCATCACCTTTTCAAAAATCTGATGAAGCCGTTATTTGCGTGAACAGTGAGTCGGACTATACTTGTGTTGAAGACCTTAAACCAGGGTGTACAGTTGCGACAGCAGATGACCCTCAAGTGAGTACCATTGGGATGATTATGCTTGAACCCGCTGATTTATCTAGTGGAAACATTACAGTTGATGAATTTAAAAACTATGTAATGGTCGCTAAAAATTTGATTAGTAAAAAAGCAGATGCTGGTTTCTTTTTAAAAGAAGCTTATGACGATATGTCTAAGTTTATCAAAAGCCAAATTAGACTAATTGTAAGCAGTCAGATTTCTATTATTCGCCACACATTTTTGGTTAGCCCAAATTTCTTAGAGAACTCCAGTTTAGATGAGCAAGGTGTTCGCAACCTGCTAAACTCAATGCATGAAACAGAAAAAGGGGCATCTACATTAAAATCTTTAGGGTTTGAAAAATGGGACAACCAAGATCACGAAGAAGCAGAGTTTATGATTGATTTAATGGATACATTAATCGATTAATTTTGTAATGGTTTACTACCAATAAAAAAGCCTCTCAAATCTATGAGAGGCTTTTTATTATTTGTCAATTGCTTGCTTTTTTAAGTTGGTAGGTACTCATTTATTGCAGCAGTTAATGCTTTTTCAGCAACAGGCTTAACTAAATAATCTTTTGCACCTTGACGCATTCCCCAGACTTTATCTGTTTGCAGGTTTTTTGTGGTCACCATGATGATGGGTATGTGTGAGGTTCTCTCATCGCGAGATATTTTACGCGTTGCTTGAAAACCGTTAAGTTCAGGCATAACTACGTCCATAAGAATCATGTCAGGTATTTGTTCTTTGGCAGTTCTAACGCCTTCTTCGCCATTGGTTGCTGATAGGACTTCATGCCCCATTTTCTCAATGATTTTTTGCATGCCAAATAACTGTGATGGTGAATCATCTACAACTAATATACGAGCCATTTAATTATTCCAAAAATTTTATATCCTATTAATAATAATATACTTTTTATAAACTTGAAACATAATTATTGAAAATAGTTTAAATTCTAGCTGAAATTTGTTGAAAATATCGGACTTCATCCATCTGTTTTATTGTAGTTGTGACGTATTTTGCCAGTTTAGCAACTAAAACAGAATCGAGTGTGCGTGTGTAATTCTCTCTATCAGATAATTATTATGATATTTACTTAGGGAGTATTTGGTTAACATTGGGTATTACAGTACTATATAAAAAAGTTTTGGTATAAACTTTGCAACAACTAAATTAGGAAAAATAAGATGATACTTTACAGTAGAAATGACTGCCCCCTATGCGAAGATGTGGAAGAGTCTTTACTCAAATTAAATATAAAATACACTTTTGTTGATATTGATACAGATGAAAAATTAGTGCAAAAATACCATGTGCGTATTCCTGTCCTAGTAAACTCTATCAAACAAGAGCTTTATTGGCCATTTGAAGAGCAAGAGTTAAAAGATTTTTCTCAAAATTGACTCAAGCATTACTAAAACATCTAGTTTTCAGTTATGATGTTACGCCATAATAAATTACCCCAAAGGTTGGTTAGTCATATGAATAAAAAATTTATAATCTTTAGCGTACTTGTCATCTTTTCTATAATTGTCACTGCGCAGCCAAATAATCAATTGCCAAAAGGTGGTTCAGGACCTTGGATTGTTGATGTTTATTATACTGACTATAAACAAGTTCAACAGTATGCCGCAGTAAATGAGCCATGGATGATTCATAAAAAGGAGAAATATTTTACTATTTCGGTTGAAAATTTACACAAATATCAAGAGCTTTTCAGTTTTGGTTTTAAGGTTGAAGTTAATTCTAAAATGATGCAGTCTAGAAAAGATTCATTGAACACAATAAGAAAAGTCTTGCTTGAAAAAAATATTGCACAAATATCAGGCATTATTGATCGACCGTGTATCAGAACAGTGGAAGAGACCTATCAAACTATGGATGACTTAATTGCCAATTACCCAAATTTAGCTTCAAATATTAAGATTGGTGAGTCTTGGGAAAAGGTCACGCCTGGAGGAAAGGCTGGGTATGACTTAAGAGTTTTAAAAATAACCAACTCAAATATATTAACAGCAAAGCCAAAAGTGTTTTTTGTTAGTTCAATTCATGCAAGAGAGTTAGCCCCTGCTGAGTTAAATACTCGGTTTGCAGAATATTTATTAAATAACTATGGTACCAATGCGGATGTAACCTGGTTAGTCGATAACCGTGAGATTCATTTAATGTTGCAAGGAAATCCTGATGGGAGAAAGGTTGCAGAACTTGAAGATACTCTTAAAAGAAAAAATGAAAACAACAACTTTTGCTCTGGAGGTAATAAGGGTGTTGATATGAATAGAAACTTTATATGGCAATGGGGAGCAGGTCAATGTTCATCAAATTGTTCTAGTACAGATGTATGTTCTGATATATTTAGAGGTACTTCTGCTCAATCAGAATATGAAAATACAGCAATAGACGAACATTTGAAAACCTTATTTGACGATAACAGAGGTCCCAATCTAAACGATGCTGCTCCTGATACAACTCCTGGGGTATATCTTGATATACACAGTTATTCAGATTTGGTGCTTTGGCCTTATGGGTTTTCTGACCCTGCCTTTGTGCAATTAGCTCCAAATGATGCACAGTTACAAACTTTGGGAAGAAAATTTGCATGGTACAACAATTATACTGCCATGCCTTCAAATGATTTATATGGAGCAGATGGTGCGGCAGATGATAATGCTTATGGTCAATTAGGTGTTGCAGCCTATACTTTTGAGCTTGGAAATACAGGCTTTAGACCACAATGTAGTTATTTTGAATCAACGATACTACCAGACAATCTAAAAACATTGATTTATGCAGTTAAAGTAGCTGATGCTCCTTATATCACAGCATCTGGACCTGATATTGAAAATCTTAATGTGAGTTCAGGTCAAAATTATATTTTTGCAGGGGATGTTTTAAGTGTCTCTGGTGTAGCAACAGATACTCACTTTTTTAATGATAGAACAGCACATCCGCCAGTACCTCCTCATACTTTGCCAGCACCTGAGTCGACTCAAAATATTGTTTCTGTTGAAATGTTTATTGATGAAAGTCCTTGGGATGTAGGTGCAACACCAATATTGCTCAATGCAACTGATGGTAATTATAATACGGAAACAGAAAACTTTACTGGGCAAATTGATACCACAGGTATGAGTCTTGGGCAGCATATTGTTTATGTGCAAACTACCGATGCTAGTGGCATAACAGGTGTGGCTTACACAAAATTTTTCACTATTGTTGATGCCGCTGATTTAGGGATGTTATCAGGTGTAATTACTGATGCAACGACTAATCTTCCCATTGATGCAGTGCTGCTGAGTTTTAACGGGTTACAAGCCAATAGTAATGCATCAGGAAATTACAGTATTTCTTCCTTGCCTAGCATGGCTGATTTGACGGTTTCAAAACAAGGTTATGCTTCTCAAATAATAGCCAATGTGTCGGTAGTTGCCAGCCAAACAACAACGCAAAATATTCAATTACAACCGCTGTGTGCCTTATTGGATGAAAGTGTCGAAACCTATAATGTTATTGCCGATGCACAAACAGCGGGTTGGTCGCATGCTTCAGTTGTTGGTGTTGATGACTGGTCGATAGATTTAGCCAATGGTGTGGCTGGTACTCATGCTTTTTCAACATCTGACCCTAGTATCGTAACAGACAAGTGGTTAATAACACCGGAGCTAAACTTAAGTGCTGATAGTGTTTTAGAGTTTTGGCACGCTTATCAATTTGAAGGAACTAGTACGCTTTATGATGGTGCAGTTTTAGAAATTACTGTTGATAACGGTGCAAGTTGGCAAGACCTACTTCAAGCAACTGGGAATATTGGTCTTTATGACGGGGTTATTAGTAGTGGGTTTAATAACCCTCTAGGGGGGCGTCAAGGATGGGGTGGAAGTCAGACCTATGAGGAGGTTACAGTAAGTTTAAGCATGTTTGCTGGTCAAACAGCAAAAATAAGATGGCGATTTGCCTCAGATAACTCTACTGCTGCAGGAGATTGGGTTATTGATGATATTAAAGTACTAGATCCCAATGTTTGTACAGTTGCCAACCCTGATGTTTTATTTATTAGTGGATTTGAATAAGTGCGTCTGATTGTTTTATTCTTTGTGGGAATAGGGTTATGTTCTTGTTCTTATTATACAAAAAAAGTAAGACAGTTACATTTAGTTAAGGCTTATGAGGTGGAGACTCAGGGTTATCTCGAACCATCAGGGTTGACGCAGTGGGATGGTGAGTTTTATACTGTTTCAGATAAACAGGATAAGATTTTTAAATTAAAGTTCAAACATGATAGTGTTGAGTTGGTTCCTATTATTTCAATTAGAAACAACAGAAATACAAAACTGGATTTTGAGGGCATTACTCATGATGAACACTACTTTTACTTGGTGAGTGAGAGATATTTTAAAATTTTAAAAGTATCCAGAGATGGTAAAAGCCAGCAGTGGTTACCAGAAGATGAAAGTCTAAGAACCACAGGTGAAAATGTGGGACTTTTCCAGCATAAAAATGCTTACCTTGAAAGTATTTGTTATTTAGGTGGAAGTCGATTTTTGCTAGGTGCAGAGCGCGAACCACGTGGTTTTGTTGAATACAACATGAAAACCAACCAAACCAAAGCCTACCAAAGCAATGACTCACTTTATCATTATGCACAACATCGTTCTACAGATTTCACAGGGCTAAGTTGTGGAAGTGAAAATTTTGTACTAGAAAGAAATGCCTATATTGTTTCAGAGTTGAAACTAAAACATGGCAAGTTTCATGAGTCAAGAGGCTGGAGTTATCAACACATTATTGAAAAACCAGAACTGCAATACCAAGACATGAAATATGGACATGCTGAAGGCTTGGTTGTGAAGGGTAACATGGTTTATCTAATTCTTGATAATAACCGAAACCCACATAAATATGGTTCTAAAGGCAATAATTCTTTATTATTAGTAATGAAGCTCTTAGTTCCCAAATCCCGATATAGAAAGTACGATGATAGCACAAGTCCTTGATGCACCTAGAAAACCCAGAAAAGCTTCATCACCAATGAGGTGACTTTAGTTTTTCTTGATTTCCTATGCACATCAGTTACTTGCACTCTCAAACGCATTTCTATATCGGGATTTGGGTAGTTACAAACAGTTAGAAGGTTGCTATTATATACTTGAAAAATTGCAGTAACCAAACTAGAATACTGAACTTTATATTTTATTACAGGGGTTGTTTTATGGTTGCTAAGTTGTCTAAATTGTTGTTTGCTGTTCTTTTGTTCCCACTATTAGTTAGTGCAAACACAAAAATAATGGTTAATAAAGCAGTCAAAATTGACTCAAAAATTAATAAAACCTTAGTTCAAGACTATGGTAGCTATCGTTTATATAGTGTGAGTGATAAAGATGCTCAGAAGCTGTCAAAAAGTGCAAACGTATCTGTATTGGAAAACAGTAATTACTTGTTATTTGATGCTAAAAAAATTAATACTCAATTAGAAAACAAGTCAAAAGCTATTGTAAGTAATACTGATGGTTTGTATATTGTTCAGTTTAAAGGACCAATAAAACAAAAATGGTTAGATAGTCTTCAAGAGACAGGTATTGAGCCAATTCATTATATTGCCAATAACGGTTATTTATTATGGAGTCCAGCCAATGCAATCAACGGTTTAAATAACTCCAGCCAATTGCAAAGTGTTATTCAGTATCAAGCGGTATATGATGAGACGCTTAAAAAAGGAGCCTCTATTGAAGCACGATATAGAGATGCTGACAAACATGAAAATGAAGTGATTAAACTTGTTGTTCAGCTTGTTGATAGCTCAAATCTGTCCCAATCAAAGCAAGTAGTTGAAAACCTAGCTGTTAACATTGAGTCTAATTGGCAACATGTTATGAAGTTTAATAGTGCAAGGATTACTGTTAAATTCTCAGATGTACAAACCATTCTTGATCTTAATGACTCTTATTGGGTTGCAGAGTATTTTGATAGAACTTTAGATGATGAAGTACAAAATCAAATATTAGTTGCAAATTTTATTGCAGATCAATCTGCACCCGCTGCTCCTGGATATGCTGCATTTTTGAATGCTAGAGGTTTTCCATCAACTCCAGCCTTGTATCCTATTGTAGATATTACAGATGATGGAATTGGCAATGGCACAGTAAACTCTAATGATCCAACTTTTCATGAGATGGGAGATATAGCTAATCCTACACGTTTAGCTTATGTTTCTAATTGTACGGCGGCAGCAACTGGTCAAGGAGATGGCGGTCATGGTCATTTGAACCTGAATATTGTTGGTGGATTTGAATCGCGGGTTGGGTTTCCTTTTATTGATCCAAACGGATATATAAGAACTCAAGGTGTTAATCCATTTGCTCGTATTGCAGGAACTCGAATTTTTGGTCCAAGTTTTGATTTAAGTGCTTGTGGAGGTAATGATGTTGGACTCATTCAATCAGTACAGGATGATGGTGCAAATATAATGAGTAATTCTTGGGGTTGTTCTGGTTGTGCAAGTAGCTACGATGATTCATCTCAAGCTTTTGATTTGGGTGTTCGTGATGCTGACTTAACTGAAGCAGGCAATCAAGAGTTAATCATGTTATTTGCTGCTGGAAATGCTGGTCCTGGTGCGGCAACTGTTGGAACACCAGGTAATGGTAAGAATATGATAACTGTGGGAGCCTCAGAAAATTTTAGACCAGAAGATGAGGATGGAGCATGGACTGATGGTTGTGCTGCTACGCCCGCAGATGCTGATAATGCTATGGATGTTGTTGGTTTTTCAAGTCGAGGACCATCTCCTGGAGGACGTACCAAGCCTGAAATTATAGCACCTGGTACTCATATTCAGGGAACAGCATCAACTGGACCAAATTATACAGGAGCAGGAGTTTGTGATCAATTTAGACCTAGTGGTCAAACATTTGTAGCATCATCTTCAGGTACGTCACACTCAACACCTGCTGCAGCAGGCGTGGCATCATTGATTTATTATTGGCTAGAAAGCAATCAAGTAAATACAACTCCAGCAGGTTCAATAACACCGTCTCCAGCCTTAATGAAGGCATACATGATGGCTCATCCAACTTATTTGACGGGTGTTTCTGCTGCTGATGATTTACCTAGCAATTCTCAAGGTTTTGGGATGCCCAATATGGACTTAATGTTTGATAGTTCAAATAAATTTGTTTTAAATCAAACTGTTATTTTAGATAATACAGGTGAGCAATGGACTTGGGTAGGTTCTGCTGCAGACCCGTCAAAGCCTGTTAGGATTACACTAGCCTATACTGACCAACCTGGAGCTACAGGAACATCTCCACAGGTTAATAATCTTGACTTGTCAGTATCATCAGGCGGTAATACCTTTTTAGGTAATAATTTTACTAACAACTTTAGTGTTGCTGGAGGAACAGCTGATGCACTTAATAATTATGAAGCAGTTTTCTTTGATGCAGGAATAGCTACAGATTTAACAATTACCGTTACAGGAACTAATATTGCAGGAGATGGTGTTCCAAATGTTGGAGATGCAACAGATCAAGATTTTGCTATTGTTTGTTATAACTGTGCACAAACCCCAACCTTTACGCTTAGTTCTACACCAACCTCACTAGAGGTATGCTCTCCTGATGATGCGGTCTTTAACTTGGATGTTAATTCTATTTTGGGTTTTGTTACACCCGTGAATTTAACTACAGCAAATCAACCTGCTGGGTCTATTACGGCGTTCTCTTCCAATCCGGTTGTCCCTACTGGTACAAGTATACTAACTGTATCTAATATTGCAGCGGCAACACCTGGTGATTATACAATTGCAATTAATGGCTCTGCAGGAGCAGAAACGAAATCAATTAATGTTGGCCTGTCAGTTTTTGCAGGTGTGCCAGCAACAGCAGTATTAACTATGCCAACAGATAATGCTACGTTAGTTGATTCTGGAGCTGTAACTTTTAATTGGGATGCTTTGAGTTTTACTTCGTCGTACGTGTTGGAAGTAGCGACAGATGAATTGTTTACAGCTATAGTTCATACAGCTACAGTTGCTTCTAATACCGCAGCAGTAATAAACGTACTAAACTCAAATACAGAGTATTTTTGGAGAGTTAAAGCCAGTAATACTTGTGGAGAGGGTGTTTTTTCAGCTGTATTTTCATTTGTGACAGCTCCACTTCCTGGAGAGTGCCCAACTGGGGAAGATCCAGCAATAGTGCAAACGTATGACTTTGAATCAGGTGTTCAAGGTTGGGTTAGTGGAACAAATGTTGGTTTAGATACTTGGGTTATTTCAGTAGCAAACCCAGTATCAGGTGGTTCATTACAACATTGGCATGTTGATGATCAGGCTGTAGTAACTGATACATTCTTAACATCACCAGCTATTTCGTTGCCAATTGGCAAGGCCCCTTTGACTTTTTCTTTTCACAATAAGCAGGATATGGAAAATAGCGGTACAACTCAATGTTGGGATGGAGGGTTCTTAGAGATATCAACAGATGGTGGTACTACGTTTACTCATATTGGTAACCCTTTATTATTGACAGATAAATATACAGGAGATTTAAGAGCCTCAGGTCCTTTGCAAGGAACTCTAGCTTGGTGTGGTAATAACCCATATATTAACTCAATTGTAGACCTTGATTCATTTGCTGGTAGTACGGTGAATTTTAGATTTAGAGTATCAACAGATGGTTCTATATCAGCTCCTGGTTGGGATATTGATGATATGGTGATAAAAGGTTGTGAGGTTATTGCTATTAATCCAGATATATTGTTTGAAGATGGGTTTGAAAATTAAATAACTCTCTTACTTGGACACTAAAAAGCCTATGATTTCTTCATAGGCTTTTTAGTACTTAGGGTTTTGTTGACGTTATCTTTTCTTACTTAGCTTGTAAGCGAATAGCTCCATCAAGACGAATAACAGAACCATTAAGGTAAGTGTTTTCAACGATATGTGTCATGGTGTCCGCAAACTCAGCTGGATTGCCTAGGCGAGAAGGAAACGGTACAGCTGCACCCAATGCTTCTTTGACATGGTCGGGCATGCCTGAAACCATTGGAGTCATAAATACACCGGGTGCAATAGTCATTACCCGAACACCAATGCGAGTAAATTCTCGTGCCATTGGCAAGGTCATGCCTACAATACCTGCTTTTGAGGCTGAATAAGCAGCTTGTCCAATCTGTCCTTCATAAGCAGCAATAGAGGCAGTATTGATGATGACTCCTCGTTGACCATCTTCATCTGCTTCATTGTTTTGCATAATGTTAGCAGCTGTTTTGGATATATTAAAACTACCAATCAAGTTAATCATAATAGCTTTAGAAAAATAATCAGTAGCCATAGGCGCTTCCCTGCCGAGTACTCTGCCAGCAGATAAAACTCCAGCACAATTGATGGCAACATTTAAGCCGCTCATGGTTTCATTAGCTTGCTTGCATGACTGCTCGACATTGTTTTCGTTACTAACATCTGTTTTAAAAAAAGTAGCACGTGAACCCAATTCATTTAGAATTGATTGCGCAACTTCTTCATTGATGTCAAAAAGGGCGACTTGACCGCCGTCAGATATGATTTTTCTAGCGCAAGCCAAGCCTAGACCTGAAATGCCACCAGTGATGATGGCTTTTACATTTTTTAGTTTCATGTTTGTATCTCTTTTATGGGTTGCATAATATAACAAAGACAATCATTTTTGATTGCTTTGATGTTTTGAGTGATCATTGCAGGAACAAAACTTTTACTGCAAACAATGTGGTTATTTTTTAGTGTGAAATACTCATTTGGAACTTCGCAATTGTTTTCATCAATAATGACAAAGGGCATGATTTGGTTGTCTACAAGTTTCCCGTTAATCTTCCCAAATTTTTCCCCAACAGTTATTTGGTGAAAATTTAAATAATCTAAATCTTTGATTAAAACAAAATCTTTGTCTTCTTCAAAGCCAAAATCTATGCCTTCTTTCATTCTTACTGATGATTGAATTTCATACACGTGTTGATGCTCAAGAATTCCTGGAACAGTTAATAAATTTGATTGAGAAAGCAATAGCTCTAGAAATGTATGGGTTTGTTCTTGACCGTCCGCAGTACCTGATAAACCACATTCAACTGTAACTGAAGGGCAGAATTTTGCAAAAGCACCTGATTGTATACCAGCAGGGCTAGTAAAATAAATCATTGTACTGGAAAATAAAGAAGCTAAATTGATGAACTCGGGCTCAAGAGAGTTGATTCCAGAATAATGAGGGTTGCGACCTGAGTTGTTGTGAATATCAACACTGGCAAAAGGTTTGCGTTGAATCATAATGTCAGTGATTTCATGCATGGTTTTTGCTACCGGACCATCAAGGTTCAGGTGACTAGGCCATCGGCGATTGAAGTCAGCTTCCCCTTCGATTTGTCTGATATTATATTTTGCGGCTTGGATGTTGCCGAATAAAATACTCAATGAGCGTGGTAAAACATGTTGGTGATTATTGAGATAGTCTTTTAGAGCATCCCATCCGGTATATTCATCGCCGTGTTGTAGGATTGAAATAAAAACGGGGCGTTGAATCTTTCCTGATAAATGAATGAGTGTGTGGTTATCAATTTTGGTGTGAAGTTGGTCAGCGCTTAAATCTAAAATACCCTCTGGTAATTTATTGAGTTGTGTTATCATATTTTATAAAATTTTTATTGAACTTTTTTGAGGTAAAATACCTCTAAATGAAGTTGTTTTTGTCGTGTTGAGTTTACCCTTGATTTTTTTAAAAAAATTGGTAAAAATAATGCTGACAATTTTAACACAGAATACAAACTATACAATACAATTTATTTGAGGGTAATTATGATTGAATGTAAAAATTTATCAAAAGTTTTCAACCAGTTTACGGCTGTTGATAATTTGTCTTTTGTTGCAAATAAAGGGGAGGTGCTTGGTTTTCTTGGACCGAATGGTGCGGGTAAATCAACAACGATGAAAATGATAACAGGTTTTTTGCAACCGACATCTGGAGAGGTGGAAGTGTGTGGCATTGATTTATTCACAGATCCAATTGCAGTTAAAGATAAAATTGGTTATTTGCCTGAAGGTGCGCCAAGTTATGAAGAAATGCGGGTATGCGATTTCTTGATTTTTATTGCACAAATGCGTGGAATCCCTAAAGCTCAAATCCTCACAAAAGTAGATGAGGTTGTTGAGCGGATTAATTTAAACAAGGTGTATTACCAACGAATAGAAACACTTTCGAAAGGCTTTAAACGCCGTGTTGGTCTAGCGCAAGCGATTATTCATAACCCAGAGGTTTTGGTTTTAGATGAGCCTACAGACGGATTAGACCCTAATCAAAAACATGATGTGAGGGAGTTAATTACTTCAATGGCAAAAGAAAAAACTATTATTATTTCAACCCATATTTTAGAAGAAGTCCATGCCGTATGTGATCGTGCGATTATTATAGCAGATGGTAAAATTGTGGCTGATAATACACCAGCAGAGTTGGAAAACATGTCAAAGTATCATAATGCCGTAACTTTTGATGCAAGCATTGATTTCTCATTACTGGAAGAAATTAAAGCCATGAGTTGTGTGCGCGATGTCGAATATAATGCTAAGCGCAAAAAAACCACTGTTTTCCCCGCTCAAGGTGTATATATATTTGACGAAATCAGTGATTTTTTGAAAAAGCATAAAATTTCAGTCACACGATTAGCTATGGAAGCGGGTCGATTAGAAGAAGTATTTAGAAATGTCACCCTAGATGATGTTAAGGAGGTGGCATAATGAGTGCTAAGTTAGCGATTATCAAGCGAGAGTTACAAGGTTATTTTTCAACACCTATTGCTTATGTTTTTATTGTAATTTTCTTAATGTTAAGCGGTGTTTTTGCTTTTTATCTCGGTGGATTGTATGAGCGCGGGCAAGCTGACTTATCGCCTTTTTTCAACTTTCATCCGTGGCTTTATCTGTTTTTAGTCCCAGCTGTGTCAATGCGAATGTGGTCGGAAGAAAGACGTAGTGGCAATATTGAGCTGTTAATGACTTTGCCAGTAAAACAAAGTGATTTAGTTTTGGGTAAATTTTTCTCGGCTTGGATATTTATTGCTATAGCACTATTTTTTACCTTTCCCATTTGGATTTCAATTAATTATTTGGGAGAACCAGATAATGGTTTGATTGTTGCCAGTTATATTGGCAGTTTATTGTTGGCTGGGGCTTTTTTAGCTATTGGTTCTTGTGTCTCTGTTGCCAGTAAAAATCAAGTCATAGCATTTATTGTTACTGCTGTGCTTTGTTTTATATCCTTATTAGCTGGATTGCCAATGATTTTAGACTTTTTCAATGCATGGTTACCTCAATTTATGGTTGATTCTATTGCATCGACTAGTTTTTTAACTCATTACATCAGTATTAACAAAGGTGTATTAGATTTAGGTGATGTGATTTATTTTATCATGGTAATAAGTGTATGGCTTATAGCAACTTCACTTGTTTTAGACATTAAAAAAGCGGATTAAGGAGATAATGATGAAATCAAATACAGTGAAACTATTTTTACTAATAATTATTTTTCTTTTGGGTTCAATAATTATTAGCCAATCAGGAGTCTTTTCACACACTCGCTTAGATTTGACAGAAAATAAATTATTTACACTCAATAAAGGCACAAAAAACATTCTTAAATCAATTGATGAGAATATTCATTTGAAAGTGTATTTTTCTGATGAAGCCACTCATGATATCCCAATGCTTCGAACCTATAAGAATACAGTGATGGATTTACTCAATGAAATGAAGCGCTATTCAGGGTCAAAGCTTAAAGTGAGTTTGATTGATCCTAAAATATTTTCACCAGAGGAAGATGAGGCTTCACAATTTGGATTGCAGGCTTTGCCTGTTGGAGATGGTGGGGAAAATGTGTTTTTTGGTTTAGTGGGGGAAAATAGTATCGACACAGTCGAAACTATTCCATTCTTACAACCTGGTAGAGAATCATTTTTAGAATATGATATTGCTCAATTGATAAACAGTCTAAATAGACCAGAAAAGAAAAGCATTGGTATTTTGAGTTCACTTGATGTGCTTGCTCATTATGACCAAGCAACTGGTAAGGTTATTCCTGCACAAGTCTTTGTTACACAATTACAAAAGGATTATAGTGTTAGAAAGATTGAAACAAACACAGAGACTATAGATGTCGATGTGTTAATGCTGATTCACCCAAAGGAATTGCCTGATAAAACCTTATTTGCCATTGATCAGTTTGTATTAGGTGGTGGTCGTTTGGTTGCATTTGTTGATCCTTTTGCTCAGGCCGAAGTCATTATTCCTGATCCAAACAACCCTGCACTAGCTTATCAAGCTGAACGTAATTCAGATTTACAAAAATTATTCAACGCATGGAATGTAAAGTACGATGCGAAGAAATTATTGTTGGATGAAAAATTTGCACTCAGTGTACAAACACGTCAAGGATCTAGACCTCAAAGACATTTAGCAATTTTAGCATTGTCAGAAGAAGCCTATAATAAAAAGGATATTATCACGCGTGATTTAACGACAGTAAATGTAGCCGCCAGTGGTCTTTTTGAATCAGAAAATATGCAAAATATTTTAACTAGCTCACAATCAGCTACAACTAAAACCAGTGAAGCCATGAAGTTTTTAATTGACCCTAATACGCTGTTTAGAAATTACCAAGCCGATAATAAAAAATACACAATTGCGGGTCGATTGACGGGTACAATAAAAACGGCATTCCCAGAAGGTATAGAGGGTAAAGATAAATCAATACTATTAACGGAAAACACAGAACCTAAGATTGTCTTGTTTGCCGATGTTGATATCTTATTTGATCAAATGTGGGTAAAAAGCCAAAATTTCTTTGGTCGAAACGTCTTCACGGCTTTTGCTGATAACGGCAATTTAGTGACAAACTTACTGGATAATATGGCAGGCAGTCCTGATTTAATAAATATTCGAGGACGTAAAAATTCAGCCAGACCATTTACTAAGGTAATGGAGTTACAAAAAGCCTCTGATAAGAAATTCCGTGAACAAGAAAATGTATTGAAGCAACGATTACGCGAGACAGAACAAAAGCTTAATCAAATACAGCGAGAAAAAGGTCAACAAGACCGTTTAATAATGAGTCAAGAGCAAGAGCAGGAGTTGAAAAGATTCCAGGAAGAAAAACTGGAAGTAAGAAAGAAACTCAGAGAAGTTCGCCGTTCTTTGGATAAAGACATTAAAGATTTAGGCAGTCGCTTAAAAATGATTAATATTGGTTTATTGCCTTTACTAATTAGTTTGGTCGGTGTGTTTGTCTTGTGGTTTAAACCACGAAGAAATGGAGGTAAGTATGCAAAGTAACAGTAAATATTTTATTGTAATTGCTTTTGTTTTAGCGCTAATTAGCTATGTTTTAATACAAGATAAAGCCCCGGTAGTAGCAGTAGATGCTTTCTTAATACCTGAATTGCAAGATAAGGTTAATGATGTCGATGCTATCAGTCTTTCTCAGGGACAAAATTCTTTGGATTTTTTTAAACAAGAGGGAGTTTGGCGAATTAAGCAACTAAACTCATTTTTTGCAGACACCAATAAAATAGCACAGATGCTCTTAAGTTTAAGAAAGTTTAAGCTCAAACAACCTAAAACAAGCAATGTCGAAAATTATTCGAAACTGGGTCTAGCAGAGCCTCAAGCCATTAAAGTTGTGCTGAAAAATAAGGGTAAAGTATTTGCTGATTTTTATATTGGTAAACAGGCCATGAAAGTTCAAGGAACTTATGTCCGTAAAAACTCAGATAAACAAAGTTGGTTATCAACAGGTCAATTGAGTATTAAATTGGATAAAGATGAATGGATGATTAAAAATATTATTGACGTAGATGCCTCTCAAGTTCAATCGGTCTCTTATCAGCCAGTTAATGAAACAGGCTTTAAAATTGCAAAGAAAGCTCCAACAGATAAAGATTTTATACTGGAAACTTCAGCCAAAGAGTTGCAGTTAAAACCCGTTATAGAGTTAACTGTTTTAGCCAATGGATTATCAACTTTTACAATTAAGGATGTTGTCAATGATATTTCTATTGATGAAAGCAGCTTAGTAAATGTTGTTTCCTATCAGTTGTTTTCTGGGGCGACCTATAACTTAAAACTTTATACTCAAGCAGACAAACATTACCTCAAAATTGATGTGAAAAATGTGGGTTCACTTAAAAATATTGAAAAACAATTAAATAAGTGGTTATTTACTCTACCACAATTTAAATTTGATGCTCTTAATAAGAAAAATATTGATATACTAGAAGATAAATCAAAACAAAAAGAAGAGAATTAATATTAATATCAATAAAATCGCCTTTATCATCGCTGCCATCTATGGAATGATGGCAGTGATTTTAGCCGCTGCAGGCAGTCATATATTTCACCTAGACAGAAGCTCTGAGCAGTATCTTTTGTTTAATAACGCCGTTGTTTTTCAATTGTTACATGCCATTTTAATTCTTTGGCTCTGTTCGTTAAAATCTTCTGACTTTTGGATACGTTCTACCATTTATAGTATGTTGTTAGGCGTCATGTTCTTTTGTGGTGGTTTATATGTGTTGATTTTAGTGGGTCAATCATCATTTACTTGGTTGATTCCGGTGGGTGGCAGTTTGTTAATTTTGGGTTGGTTAAATTTAAGTATCTCTGGGTTTAAGAAACTAGGGCAATCTGACTATTAACCGTGTAGGATAATAATGGTTGAGCAGTTTTTCGATAATTGCACTCAAAACATTGATTATTTAACTAAAAAACTTCATACTAAATTCTTTAAATTTACTAAAGTTATTTATGAGCTATCAAGCCCTTGCACGCCAATTTAGACCGCAAAATTTCACTGAGCTTGTCGGCCAAGAACACGTGTCTCAGGCACTCATAAATGGTTTGGAAAATGATAGGATTCATCATGCCTTTCTATTTACTGGTACACGAGGTGTAGGCAAAACTACAGTTGCGCGTATTTTAGCCAAAGCACTCAATTGTGAAAAAGGCGTAACAGGTTCTCCTTGTGGAACATGTTCAGCATGTACGCAAATTTCAGAAGGACGTTTTGTGGATTTAGTGGAAGTGGATGCGGCATCAAGAACAGGTGTGGATGATACCCGTGAGTTATTGGAAAATGTCCAATATGCACCAACCAGTGGTCGCTATAAAATCTACTTGATTGATGAAGTGCATATGTTTTCAAAAAGTAGTTTTAATGCCTTATTAAAAACATTAGAAGAGCCTCCTCCGCATGTTAAATTTTTACTAGCAACGACCGAACCGAAAAAATTGCCAATTACTGTCTTATCGCGCTGTTTGCAATTTAATCTTAAGCGCCTAAGTCTTACGCAAATAAATGACCATCTAATTAAATTATTGGATTTGCAAAATATAACTTATGATGCCAGTGCTATTGAACTTATTGCTCGTGCTGCCGATGGATCTATGCGAGATGGGTTAAGTTTGCTTGATCAATCTATTGCCTTTGGTGCAGGAAATGTCAAAGAAGAGGGTGTAAAACTCATGCTCGGTACAATAGACAAAAACAGTGTTGTTGGTTTGTTATCGAGTATTGCAGCAAAGGATGCGAAAAACTTGTCCGCTCAATTACAACAAATATTTGAAATGTCACCAGATTATGCCTTGTTTTTAAGTGATATGGCACTGTTGTTACATGAAATTTCATTGTTGCAAATATTAAACAAGTATGTCGAGAGTTCACGATTTGATAAACAAACGATTGTCAAATTTTCTCAGAGTATTTCTCATGAGCAGGTTCAACTGTATTACCAAATAGTGATAAAAGGTCAAGAAGAAATAAACTTAGCACCCGATAGCAAAACGGGTTTTGAAATGACTATCATGCGTTTGTTTGCTTTTAAAATTGGGCAGTTTCCCGATACCGAAAAAAAAACGCTAGAATCTAGCCCAGAACCAGTAAGCAATAATGCCGCTAATGGGGGTGTAAATATTGCAAACCAGGTTAGTCAAGTTAAGTCACAAGCCACTGAAGCACTTATGGCGCCTCCTGTAACAAATACGGTTCAAGAACCCACTCGGCCGCTACAAAAATTTAGTATAAATGAAATAACTAGCCAGAACTGGAAAAATATTTTCAATGCTTTGCCATTAAGAGGAACAGCACGCGAACTGGCGAGAAACTCTTTAGTCATAAGTAATGATAATAATGAAGTGGTTTTGTCAGTTGACAAACAAACCCATGCATTTATGACAGAAAGAGCGTGCAGTAAACTTAAACAGGCATTAATAGATTGTGTGAAAGAGTCAATCACTGTGCAGTTGCAAGAAGGTGGCGATCACACGCAAACCATTGCACGAACAGAACAATTAATCCAAGATACAAGTGTACAAGAGACCAAGCAGAAAGTTTCTCAAAATCCATTTGTACAAAATATGCAAGACAACTTTGATGCTGAAGTGATTCAAATCAAAGACGGTCAAAACTTTTTAGAGGTATAGAAAAATGAAAGGACAATTAGGTAATTTGATGCAGCAAGCTCAAAAAATGCAAGAACAAATGCAGAAGCAGCAGGAAGAACTTGCCAATACAATAATCGAAGGTCAAGCGGGTGCTGGTATTGTTAAAGTGCAGATGACAGGTAAGGGTTTGCTTAAAAAGCTGAATATCGATTACGATATGCTCGATGGTGATATGGACATGATGGAAGATTTAATCATTGCTGCATTCAATGATGCGCAAAACAAAATTGCAGCACAAACACAAGGTTCAATGGCGGACATGATGGGCGGAATGCAATTGCCTGAAGGATTTAAACTCCCATTTTAATATGTCATTGCTTGCTCAACTCATGCATTCATTTCAAATTCTACCTGGTGTTGGTCCAAAATCAGCACAAAGAATTTGTTTTAATTTGTTACAAAAAAATAAAGATGAAGCCATTAAACTGGCAGAGATTTTAAAAGAAGCCTGTGAAAAAATTGGCGAATGCAAACGTTGCCGAACCTTAACTGAGCATGAGCTTTGTCGAATTTGCCTAAGTGACAAACGCAATGTCGAACAATTATGCATAGTGGAAACGCCCGCTGACTTAATGCAAATAGAGCAATCAACGGATTATTCGGGTACTTATTTTGTCTTACACGGAAATTTAAGCCCCTTAGATGGTCTTGGGCCGAGTGAATTGGGCTTTCCCAAAATGGTTGATATTTTGTCACAAGAACCCATCCAAGAAGTTATTATTGCTACAAATTCGACTTTAGAAGGTCAAACTACTGCTCAATATATTGCACAATTGTGTTCCAAAGTTGATATTAAAGCCACAACGTTGGCACGAGGTGTGCCTTTGGGTGGCGAGTTAGAATACGTCGATGCAGGCACAATCGCCCATGCCTTTGGCAGTAGAGAGGAAATAATATGAATCAAGAATCAACAATATTTGATAAAATCATCAATAAAGAAATTCCAGCCGAAATTGTTTTTGAAAATGATACGGTTTTGGGGTTCAAAGACATCAATCCACAAGCACCAATCCATGTGTTGTTTATACCAAAGATTAGAATCAGCACAATTAATGACATTAAGGACAATCAAGCCGAATTAATTGGACAATTATTTTTAGCTGCTAGGGGTTATGCCAAAGAAATAGATGAAGATGAAAACGGCTACCGCGTTGTGATGAACTGTAACAAAAATGGCGGTCAAGAAGTCTACCATATTCACTTGCACTTCCTCGCAGGTCGTCAAATGAAGTGGCCTCCGGGTTAATAGTTTTTAATTTTCATTTCGATTGACTACAAAATTGTTGTCGGTATTGGGTAGGAGAAAGGTTTAGGTATTTCCTAAAATTATGCCGTAAAGTCTCAGGTTTCTCAAAACCGGAATGATATGCCACTAAATCAATAGAATCATTATTGACTTCGAGTAGTCTTTTGGCTAAATGCAAGCGTTGTTGTATCAGCCATTGTCTTGGGCTCATGTCCATTGAGGAGCGGAATTTCCTATCAAAGGTTCGTCGTGACATATTGGCTTGTTGTGCCATTTGGTTAATTTCTATTTTAGTTGCCAAACGATCAGTTGCCCAATCTAATGTTGCGGCGAATTGATTGGGTTTTTGTTGCACTGAAGTTTCGACAAACTGTGATTGCCCGCCATTTCGGTGTGCTGCCAAAACCATTCTGCGTGCGGAATAATTTGCTACTTCATAGCCAAAATCATCACGAATAACTTGTAAACACAGATCTATAGCAGCTGAGCTACCTGCTGAGCAGCCAATAGTTCCATCGTACTGATATAGTACATCTTGTCTGTAATGGATGTGTGGATACTTTTCTTTAAAAATATCGGTATATAACCAGTGAGTGGTCGCAGGGCGATTATCTAATAAACCAATTTCGGCTAACACAAACACACCTGAACAAAGAGAAATGGCTTGCCTACCACGATTAACCAAATCTAAAATATTTTTTATCCAATTTTTGCCAAAATTATCACTAAAATTAAAACATAAATTCTTATTTAATCCAGAGCTTAATAAGATAAAATACCACTATGAAAACTAAAAATAATGACTTTATTATTCGCCCTGCAACAAAAGAAGACTGTGGCTTAATACTTGATTTTATCATAGAGCTTGCCATCTATGAAAAACTGGCTCACGAAGTGGTGACTGATTTGGTAACACTTGAAAAATCTTTGTTTGGTGAAACAGCTTATGCCAAAGTGGTAATAGGTGAATATAATAATAAACCCGTCTCGTTTGCTCTTTATTTTCACAATTTTTCTACCTTTCTTGGTAAACCAGGGCTGTACTTAGAAAATTTATATGTCAAACCCGAAATGCGAGGAAAAGGGTTAGGTAAAATAATGCTCGCTTATTTGGCAAAGACTGCCATTGATTTAGGTTGTGGACGGTTTGAATGGTGGGTATTGAATTGGAATAAATCCGCTATCGAATTCTACAAGTCTTTGGGTGCAGAACCCATGGATGAATGGACAGTTAATCGGGTGACAGGACAAGCTTTAGAAAAGTTGGCAAAATTTTTCTAAAAATAACCCTTTTGCGTATTTGGCTCGATTAAGTTATAGTATCTAACAACATAACACGAGTTTACCATGAAAAAAATCACACTAATAATATTAGTTTTAATTACATCATTTACTATACAGGCTCAAAACACTGATTTACCTAAAATAATTGCTGTTGCTGTTCCACTACCAGCAATTACTATCCAGCCAATAAAGAAAACGGATAAAGCCATAGAAGTTGCATTGTTCAAAGTGGGTAGTAAAATTTATGGCAACTTAGCCCAGACCATTATAGATATCAGTTTCCATAACCCTAATAATCGCACAATTTCTGCAGATTTTATCTTG
The DNA here is from genome assembly GCA_027067055.1 of Lysobacterales bacterium. Lineage (GTDB taxonomy): Bacteria > Pseudomonadota > Gammaproteobacteria > Xanthomonadales > Marinicellaceae > NORP309. The sequence goes on from JAMOMK010000036.1 coordinate 90,620, forward strand.
CCAATACCAGCTAACTCGACTTTAAATGGATATGCTTTAGATGTTAATGGTGTTATGGTCGATGGTGTAGCAGTAGAAAAACACAAAGCACGGGTAACATTTGAGAAGATTGTGAGACAGGGCGTTGACCCAGGTTTGGTAGAGAAAATTCAGGGCAATGTATTTAAAACGCGCATTTTTCCATTAAATGCCAAAGCCAATCGAAAGATTCGTATTAAATACATCACCGTTCTGGGTAAGAATAAGCAAACATACAGCTATCAAATACCATTAATGCAAGGTCAGAAAGTGGGGGAGTTTAAACTCAATATCCAAGCTTTTAATATTGCAAGCAAGCCAATCATCACATCCAGCCAATTTAATGATTTAGCGTTCTCCAAATGGAATAATGCTTATATTACCCAAGTGAGTAAAAAGGATTTTTCCTTAGAGAAGCCTTTGACCATCCAAGTACCAAAACTCAACAGTAATAGTGTAATCATCGCTAAGAACAATTCAAGTGAAGTTTATTTTTCGATCAATCAAAATTCAATTCCTTTACCTAAAATAATGATTGAACGTGTCAATTCAGCCAAGTCGATTAAACTTGTTTGGGATGCATCTAACTCACGTTATGGTTTAGATCATCAGTTAGAAATTGATTTTCTGAACAGTTATTTTAATCAAAACAAACAGGTGGAAGTCGAACTGTATTTATTGAGAAATAAATTGGCAAAACAACAAACCTACAAAATCACACATGGCAATTGGGGAGAGTTAAAACAAACACTCAAAGCAATTAACTACGATGGTGCGACCAATCTATCCGAAATTAACAAACTCAAAGGAAGGGCTGATGCCGTTTTATTATTTACTGATAGTATTCACACATTTAATGACAGGCAAAAGATTAAGCTTAAATCTCCTTTGTTTGTGGTCAGTAGTGGATTATCGGTGAATCAAGCTTATGCTGCTTTATTAGCTGAGGAGAATAATGGTCAATCTCTCCAATTAACGGCTCAAAGTGATATGACGCAATTGGTTAATGCTCTATTTTTACCCAATAGGCAATTAATTTCCATAGATGTCTTATCAGGTAAGGTTCGTAAGTTGTCCTATTTACCACGTACAGTGAGCAACAACTCAGGGCAAATAAGTGGGCAACTGCTGTCTGCTAGTGCCGAGCTTAGCTTAAATTACGGTTATAACGGTAAGATTTCCAATAGAGTCAAAATTCACCTTAACAAAGACAAGTCATTAGAAACCAATCTACCAGAACTTATTTGGGCACAGCAACAGCTTGATTATCTACAAAAAGAGGGCAAACAAAACAAAGCCAGTATCATCGAATTGAGTCAACAATACGATATGGTTAGTGATTTTACTTCTTTGATTGTTTTAGAAGGTTTAGCTCAATATGTAGAACATAAAATCGCACCACCAAAGTCTTTAATCAAGATGCGCAGTGATTATTTTGCTCAAATAAAAGCGAGTAAAAAAGACAAAGAAAAAATCGTTCACGATAAAATTTCTCAAGTCATCAATATGTGGGAAACCCGCAAACAATGGTGGAAAAAAGAATTTCCTAAATATGTTGCACCAAAGCCTCAAAAAGTAAGCCAAAGAGTTAATGCTCAAGGTATGCAAGGTGAGGGGGAATTGGATAGGGTTACGGTAACTGGTAGTCGCATAAGCGCAAGTGATTTAGAAGAAGCCGATGCAGTTTATTCAGTAGCACGTGAAGAATCTCCAACACCTGTAGCTGCGCAATCTGAAAGAAAAAAACAAAAAGCAAATGATTCGACTAGCGCATCGGTACAGATTAGTGAATGGAATCCTAACACACCGTATTTAAAAGTTTTGGAAAAAGCCAAAGATAAAACTTTGAGTTATTATGAATTGAAAAAAAATTACTACCAGTCACCTGCATTTTATTTCGATGCATCTAATTATTTTTTCAAAAATGATAACCAAGATTTTGCTTTACAAGTCTTATCCAATATTGTCGAGTTGAAAATTCAAGATTCGCGCTTGCTACGCACCATGGCAATGGCATTGAAACAACAAAAGCTGTTTGATTTAAGCATTTGGGCTTATCGCAAAGTGCTAGAGGAACGCAGTGAAGAACCACAATCCTACCGCGATTTAGCCCTGGCCTTACAACAACGCATCGATGCAGGCAAGGCAAAAAACATTAAACAAGATTATAAACAAGCCATCGAGTTACTCTACAAAGTCGTGACCGATAGATGGGATAGATTTCAAGGCATCGAAGTCACCGTATTGATGGAAATTAATCAAATGTTAGCTCAAGTAGATAAGAACCAAATAGATTATTCATTCATTGATAAACGCTTGATTCAATTATTAGATGTTGATTTGCGTATCACTTTAGCATGGGATAGCGATATGACCGACATAGATTTATGGGTGATTGAACCCAGCGGTGAAAAAGTCACTTACAGCAAAACTTTGTCAACAGTCGGCGGCATGTTCCACCAAGATTTTACTGGCGGCTATGGCCCAGAAGAATACCTATTACATAAAGCCCCATTGGGTAACTATACCATCAAAGTACATTTCTATGGCAATGGTTCACCCGAATTAACAGGCGGCACAACTTTATATGTCGATGTCTTTACCAACTATGGTCGTGAAAATCAAAAAAGACAAACCCTGAGCCTACGCTTAGAAAATGCACAAGATGACTTTTTGGTTGGTACAATTGCGATTGATTGAGATATTATTGTCCGCAGATAACGCAGATTTTCGCAGATGAAAGTTGTAGGGTGGGCTTGCCCACTCTACGATTTAATGTTGGTTTTTGTTAAAACATGAATGGGGCGTTGGCTTTAGCCAACGAAACAAAGCCAAAAGTTTAGTAGTCTAGTCGAAGTGTAAAAAAAGGTTATGTAATTATTATGAAATATATTTTAATGTTGTTGATGTTATTGTTCTCACTTGATAGTTTTTCAGAATGCCGAAAGATTGAACCAGGAAGTGGTGGAGATGCTACAATTCTTAAAAGTACAGCTTTTGGTGGTTGTTCCTATTTTTCGCCTATCTTCAGGTTAGGTTATTCAAACAAGTTTTCTGGTTATATTGGATTGGGTGCTTTGATTCCTTTTGACCAACAAACTGATTGGGAAGGTGGGTTTAGTGATAAGGGTCTCGCTATTGTGGCAACAAAATATGAAAGTGGTGAGATATATGATTTAGGTTATTCACACCGAAATGGTGTAGTCATGTTTTCAACAGGATGGGATGCAGGAGTATCTTATCGTAAATCTGATAAGGATATGAAAGGAATATATGTAAGTTACACCTTTGTCGGCTCCATAACATTACGCTATCTTGAAAATAATAACGACAATCTTTTTAGTGTAGGCTTTGGATTTAAATATTGAACTCGTTGTAGGGAGGGAGACTTGCCCACCGCTAGTGTTTTAGTGAAATCAATAATCAAACAATATTAAATTCTGTGGGAAGAGCTTGAGAGGCACTTAATTAAGAGTTAGCTTATTGAATACTATCACAATTATTTCAGAAGATTCGTCATTCTTGCGAAGGCAGGAATCTCCTTGAATAATTGTGATTTCTTTTATTAGAGCTAACACATTGTATTTTATAGTATTTCAAAGTTTAGATTGGAAATGAGTTAAATTTTTGAGATTCCTGCCTTCGCAGGAATGACGGCTTTTTGTACGCTAAACCACCCTGCAAAGAACAGCATTTAACCAACAATTGATACGCATCAATGTTTAAAAATACGATTAAAATTATTATCTCACCATTCTTAAAAGTAACCAATGATGAAAATAGTTAATCGAGTTGAAGAAGTCATAAATTCACAGTATTTACCCAAAGGCACTATGGTTTATTGTGCGGGAAATGCTTCGACTCCACAGGTTTTATTAAAACAAATTGTCGATGATAAAAGCATAAAAGACATCAGTATGTTGAGTTTGTTATTGCTTGGCGATAATGAATCCTTGTTTTCTGCCGAGGTCTGTTCACGCATTACGCATCGGGTTTTGTTTTCTGGTTCACATTCGCGCAAGGCGCTTAATCAAGGATTGGCAACTTACCAAATGATGCATTTATCGGATATTCCGCACCAAGTGAAAAATTATTTAAAACCTTGCGTGGTATTTTTGACCGTTTCGGGTCCTGATAACGGTGGAAACTACAGTTATGGCAGTACGGTGGAGGGTTTGCCTGCGGCTGTATCGGCAGTAAAAGCCTGTGGTGGCATTGTTATTGCAGAACGAAATAAGCAGATGCCCTTTGTATTGGGTACGACTTTGAAAGAGTCTGAAATTGATTATTTGATTGATGTGGATTACCCTTTACCAATTAGCCCAACCAAAAAGCCTGATGCAACAGCGCAAAAAATAGGTGATTTGGTTACCGAGCTGTATATCGACGATGGCACAACCTTGCAATATGGGATTGGTGAAGTGCCAGAGGCGGTAACCGATGCGATTATTCGTAAAGGCGTGAAAGACATTGGTATTTATACCGAGCTTTTTGCCGATGCCATGCAAAAGCTGGTGGTTGAGGGCATTGTTACCAATAAGTATTTAGCTGTTGATTTTGCCACATCAACCATATTTCTTGCTGGTGACAAACAAGGCTATGATTGGATGCATTACAACTCGTCCATTCAATCACGCCCTTGTGATATGACAAACAGTATTTTGCGCATTGCCGGGCAACACAAAATGACGGCGATAAACAGTGCAATTGGTATTGATTTGCACGGCAATATTTGGGCAGACTCGGTACAAGGTCGGATGGTTTATTCGGGCATTGGTGGACAGGCAGATTTTTTGCGTGGTTCTTACCTTTCCAAAGGTGGTCACGGTATTATTGCGATGAAATCACAAACCCACAAAGGCACTTCCAAAATTGTGGATTTATGCCCAGCAGGCATTACCACTACTGCAATTGCGGCAGATCCCGTGATAATTGTCACTGAAAATGGTGCTTTTAATCCCATGGGTTTAAATATTGCCGAACATGCGGTTGGTATTGCGCATTTGGCACAAGAAAGCACTCGTGATAGGTTGCTCAAACAAATATATGACAGCAAGGAGTATTACAAACCAAAAATTGCCTTAAAAGACAAATCTCCCAAGGGTTTTACAGCTTATAGTGCTATTTTTAGCTAATTAAATTGTTCCCTCTCATGGATAGTTTACAATGCACATCACTGTTATATTATACCTAAAATAAATGAATAAAACTGAAATCAAGAATATTGTATTAATCACCATTGGTTCACTATTCTTGGCAATGGGTGTGGTATTTTTTCTCTACCCTGCCAAAATCATCACTGGTGGCACACCTGGATTGGGTTTGCTTGCACACTATTTAATCGACATTCCTATTGGTGTTGCCATGTTATTGATAAATATACCTTTGTTATTGATTGGTAAAAAATATTTAACCATGGGTTTTGCCCTGCGTACTGTATACTCAATGATAGTGACTTCATTATCTGTTGATTTATTAGCATATTTGGTTGATTTTCCAAAAATTGAAAGTTTATTGTTATCAACCTTATACGGCGCTGTTTTTGTTGGGGTCGGTATTGGTTTGGTGCTTAAATCTAATGCTTCAGCTGGTGGTACCACAATTATTGCGCGAATTATTGCCAGTAAGACTCGCCTAAAACCAGGCAATGTTATTATGATGCTAGATGCTGTTATTATAATCAGCGTTGGTATGATTTTCAAAAATTTTGAAGGGGTTTTGTGGAGTATTATTACCATCTATGTTGCTACTATTGTTATCAATAAAATTGTTACAGGAAGTATATCAGATAAGTTGGTAAATATCGTATCTGAAAAAACCGATGAAATAGCCATGGCGATTCGAGAAAGATTTGACCGTGATGGAACTATTGTAACAGGCCAAAATCTCTCACGTGGTCATGATAAACACATTATATTTGTTGTTATCAATGTGAGGTCAATTATTCAATTGCGAGAAATGGTGCTTGGAATTGATAAAGAGGCTCTGATGATAATAATGGAAGCATCTGAAATGACAGGAACATCACGAAGATACCATTAATGTTTAAGATTTTTAGTTACCAGGCCCGAAAAAAGTTATAATAACCCTAATAAATAATGTAATGTGAATATATGTCTGAAAGTTTACCAAAATTAAGCCAAGTCATTGTTTATGGCTTGGGAGCGATGGGACGACCAATTGCTCGTAATTTACATCAACATGGCTTATTGTTGGGTGTTAAAAATCGCACAAAAGGCATAGCTACAGGGCTGGCATCAGAGTTGAATCTTGATGACTTTGAAGACGATGAACACATGTTTGCTCAAGCTGATTGTGTGTTGACTTGTGTTTCGGCAGATGAAGATTTAATCACTATTATTGAAGAATTTAAAGGCTGGTTAAAACCTGGTTCTGTGGTGATAGATTGTTCAACAGTCTGTGCCAGCACAGCAAAACAATTGGCAGAGGAATTATCAAAACTAGCAGTGGGTTTTATGGATGCACCGGTCTCTGGTGGAGTAGAGGGTGCACAAAAGGGCACTCTATCCGTCATGGTTGGAGCAGATTTTAAAACCTATAAACGTGCTGATGATTTGTTTCACTCCATTGGTTCACAAGTGACCTATATGGGCAAGATTGGTCAGGGTCAAGCCACAAAAGCAGTCAACCAAATACTTGTGGCAGGAGTCGCTCAAGCGGTAACAGAGGCACTTGCTTATGCTGAGAAATGTAAACTGCCCATGGAAAAAACTATTGAAGTGCTCAATGCTGGTGCTGCTGGTAATTGGTTCCTCGATAAACGTGGTTTAACCATGACAAAAAATGAATTTGCAAAAGGATTTAAATTGTCTTTATTGCATAAAGACTTGAAAATTATTCAAGACTCCTTAAATGACATTAATGAACAATCCCAAATTGTTAATCGCGGTATAAATGAATACGCACAATTGATTGAAGCAGGGGATGGCGATTTGGATATATCTGCACTGATAAAAATAAAAAGAGAACAATTCCATAACGAAAGCGAAATTGAAGAAGAGTAAACATGAGTAAAGCAGTACAAGAAACTACACATTTTGGCTATAAAACCGTAGCAAAGGGTGAAAAAGAAAAAATGGTCGGAGAAGTTTTTACTTCTGTGGCTGCAAAATACGACATCATGAATGACTTTATGTCGATGGGTGTTCATCGTTTGTGGAAACGTCACTTTTCACTCACTTGCGGTGTTGAAGCAGGTGCTCAAGTACTGGATTTAGCCGGTGGAACAGGCGATATAGCGAAATTACTTGCACCAAAAGTAACAGATAAGGGCCATATCATTGTTGGCGACATCAACCAAGGTATGTTGGACGTTGGCAAGGAACGTTTGATTGATGCGGGTTTATATGGATTAGTCACAACCCAACAGATGAATGCTGAAGAATTGCCGTTTGAAGACGATACATTTGATTTAATTACCATGGCATTTGGTTTACGTAATGTCACCGACCAACAAAAAGCCTTAAATGATATGCACCGTGTGTTAAAACCAGGTGGCAAATTAATGGTTTTGGAATTTACCGAAGTTAACCTTAAATTTTTAGCTAAGATATACGATTTCTATTCCTTCAAAATTTTGCCAGAAATTGGTGAAATTGTTGCCAAAGACCGTGACTCTTACCAATATTTAGCCGAATCCATTCGTAAACACCCCAATCAAGCCAAGCTTAAAGGCATGTTTGAAAAAGCAGGATTTGAACTCTGTAAAGTCGAAAATATGTCAGGTGGAATAGTCGCCATACACACAGGATACAAAACATGAACACAGCCGTAGATAAAATTGAAACAGAACAAAAACAAAACAACTGGTTTGAAGATGTTTTTTTAGATGCTATTAATTCAGCCATGAATAAAAGCCTGTCTTACGATGTAGGCTCAACTAAAAAACTTGAAGCTTTCGAAAATAAAGTTATCAAGGTAGAACTGGAGAAAACACCTTTTATTTTCTACATCAAAATACAAGATAAAAAAGTCATGCTGTTAAAATACTGCGATGATGAAGTGGATACAACCATAAAAGGTACGCCTTTGGCACTATTTTCCATGAATGCCGAAGAACCAATTACAGGAATAAAAAGTGTGCAAATCAATGGCGATGCCAATACAGGACAGTTCTTTGCCAAATGGTTAAAAAACCTTGAGCCTGACTGGGAAGAAGCCTGGTGTGATTTACTCGGTGATGGCATGGGCGTGCGTGTCTCAAACATAGCCAAAGGCATACTGGACTTCGGTAAAAAGTTTAAAAATTCATTGGTTTCCAATACCAGCGAATACCTCGTTGAAGAATCCCGTGATTTAATCTCTCCAACCGAAATGGAAGATTTTTTAGATGATGTTGATGATTTAAAAGCCGATACAGCACGATTGGAGCAACAGATTAAGGCATTAAAGAAGTAATTAATGAATATATTTCGTCTAACAAAAATCCTCCACACCTTTGCCAATTACCGTGTCAAAGACTTGATTCCAAAAGAGAAAAGTAAAAAGCGTATTCACCTGTTACGCATGCTTTCACCTTTTGCAAGCAAAGGAAAAACTTGTAAAAGCAATCCTGAGAAATTGCGTAAGGCCTTAGAAGAGCTGGGACCAATATTTGTGAAGCTTGGGCAGGTTTTATCTACGCGTCCTGATATGATTCCTTCTGAAATAACAGAAGAATTGGCAAAACTGCAAGACGATGTTGAGCCATTTGCTTGGAAAGAAGCGCGTGAATTTATCGAACAACAATTGGATCAACCACTGGATGAAATATTCAATTCAATTGATGAAAAACCCTTAGCATCGGCCTCTGTCGCCCAAGTGCACGCAGCAGAACTTAAAGATGGTCGCGAAGTCGTTATCAAAGTTCTTCGACCAGGCATTAAGAAAATGGTTAAAAGAGATTTGGAATTGATGCGTTCAGTGGCAAAACTTGCTCGCACATTTGGTGATCCTGGTGTTCAAGTTAACCCTGTTGAGATTGTAGAAGAGTTTGAGAAGACTATCTATGATGAACTAGACTTGCAACGTGAAGCGGCTAATGCCTCCGTATTGCGTAAAAACTTTCTTGATTCTGACGACCTGTATATCCCCGAGATTTATTGGCAATACTGCAAAGAAAAAGTTATGGTGATGGAACGTGTTTATGCTATTCCTATTCGTCAATTCGACAAACTTAAATCTGCAGGTATTAATCTACAAGTGCTTGCTGAAAAAGGTTTAAAGTTATTTTACACCCAAGTGTTTCGAGATAACTTCTTTCACGCGGACATGCATCCAGGTAATATATTTGTCAATCCAACCAATCCTGAGAACCCACAAATTATCTTGCTAGATTTTGGTATCTGTGGTTCATTACCAAAAGGCCATAAATTAGATTTAGCCAATAATTTTATGGCATTTTTTAACCAAGATTACCGCCGAATTGCGGAATTGCACATTGAAGCGGGTTGGGTGCCAGCCGATACCCGTGTGGATGAGCTTGAATCCGCAACACGTACTATTTGCGAGCCGTATTTTGCCCGACCCATCAGTGAAATATCATTCGGCGAAGTCATGCTCAAAACCTTTGAAATGGCACGAAAATTTCAATTAGTTATACAGCCTGAATTTATCTTGTTGCAAAAAACTTTACTTAATATCGAAGGATTAGGACGCCAACTCTATCCCGAACTGGATATATGGCAAACCTCAAAACCTGTCTTATCAGGCATTATGAAAAAGAGTTATGGCATGGATGGTGCGATTGACACCATCAAGAAAAACTTACCCACATGGCTAGAGCAAACTGCCGAAATTCCACACCTCGTGCATGAATTACTGAGCCTAAAAACAAAGCCATTAACAAAACTGCAACAAATCGAACAAGCAAAAAGTGACAAACAAAAGCAAAATAGCGAAAACAAAAAAACCTACGCCTTATTGGCAACAGGTTTTGGAATAATCACCGCCTTGCTTTATTCTCTAGATGCTAATACCAGTAAATACCTAGGCATGACTATCCCAACCATGGCAAGTATGATTACCTCAGGTGTTTTCTTTATAAAAGCACTAAAGAAATAAATATTGCTTTGGGTAAGAATGTTTATGATGTTTCGAAAATCAACCTGTTCTAAGAGGTTGACTAAAGAGACAGTGAAAGTATTTCACTCCATATTATGCCAATAATATAGGAAGTAAACGAATAAATAAAGTTATGAGTATAAGGCGCTACAAAGCAACAAAAAACCAATAACAAAGCATGTTGTTCCCTCCAAGTATTGAATGGTCAGACCAATACAGTACGAGCAATTGATGCATGTAATCCTAAGTCTTATTGAAACTCTATCTTTACCGCTACCTTAATCGAATTCACAGCTCGCGAAGACAGTATGAACATGCCTAATTAATTTATAAGTTATTTGGCAAAGAACTGGTTGCAGTTGATGGAATATTTTTAAAAGTCAGTGCCAATAAAAGTAGCATTTATACAGAAAACAACTCCCTGGCGAGTTGTTTTACAATCCTTTGTGGGTAACCACAAGGCTTGCACCGTACATTTTTATATCACCCAAAAAAGTCTATCAAAAGGTGAAAGCACTGCAAGTTGAGTTACACTCTACTCTTTATTCAAAATCACTTGCAAATATTAAATCTTCAATTGCTGACTCATAGGCTCCAATAGACATGTTGCTTGGGTTGCGAAGGTTGCCAAATAGATCTCTACTTACTACCCCACTTGTGTTTGCACCAGCACTGACTGCTGGGGATGTTTCACCAAGTGCAAAATTGCCTCCTACAATAGGGTTTACAAATTGTGGATTTGTAGATACAGAATTCATGTTCCATGATGGTAGTGTTTGAGCAGATGGACTATACCAAAGATTATTGTTCCCAGCATCAGGAATATCCCAATATCCAGGAATCTCAAATGGCAAATTGTTTGTATCAACAACAATATTGTTGATGAATTCCCATGTGCCACCAAAAATCCATGCAGGACTTCCTGTTGCTTGAACGCGTATTCCATGCCCATCACCTGGTTCTCCATAGCCATAAAATGTGTTGTTATATAGCTTTATATCAGATTGGTTTTTATTACTTGTAATTGCTATTGCTCTTGTATGTCCAGCACTGGTTGGTATTTCTAAACCTGAGTTGATTATAAGATTATTATAGATTTCTATAGGCATATCGTAGCAAACTTCAGAAGAGCCCCCTGCAGATATGTTAATTCCATGCCCAACTTGATTGATTACCACATTGTTGTGAATGCGCATAGTACCACTAAAATTCCCGCAAGGGCCTTCATCATAGACATGTAGTGCATGATGAACCTTGGTGTCAGATACATGATTCCAGCCTATTTCAAAAGATTTTATAATTGTGCCACCTCGATTAGATATATAAAACACATGATGTAGTTTTGATGTTCTATCACAACCAAAATCATGTACATAATTGCCAAATATCTTTATGCCTCCTCCTGCAAAATTTGGTCCATTGAGGTTACTTCCTGCAATTGCTCCGCCTTGACCATCCGCACAACCCTCAAGGTTATTTGGTCCTGAAGGTCTTGGATAATTAGTAATTTCATTGCCAATGGCACGCATACCTTTAAAAGAATAAATTCCATTGCCATTAGTTTTTATCACTAATTTTGAAAAATTCCAGTAAGTGGCATCACCATTCCAGTTATGAATTCCTCTATAGCTTTCATCCTCAATGATAACTTCCGCTCCTGGATAGGCAATAATAGATAGTGGTAACTCGGCAGTTCCGTGAATATATTTAACATGAAGTCCACCTGTTTCAAGCACTCCATCTGTTACATAAACTATGTCTCCAGGTTTAAACCTACCACGAGCACCTATATTATCTCTACCTAAAGCAACATAAGCCAATGTTGCCCATGGATTATTCCATTTACCATCAACAGTGGCACCGTCATTACCATCTGGCTTAACATAAAATATATCACCATTTCTGATAGTAAAAGGAAGTGTTTCAGAAAGTTGCCCATTCACCTCAACATGAATAGATACCAGACCATCAGATGCAGTTGCAGGAATTGAGAATGCGATTGTTTGAATTTTATGATAGGTGCTTAATTCTGCGGGGCCTGTAGCCATATTACCATCTGCTTTTCCCCAATAATAAATATGAGCAGCTTCCTTATTGTCAATAAATATTTTAGATGCTCCTTGTGTATCACCGAGATTTTGACCCCATACTGTCACGATGGTCCCTTCTCCTAAACCATCATTCAATCCTGTTTTAGGACCACTTACTATATCAGAAAAGTTTAGTACAGGTGATGCCTGAGCTATGGTCAAGAAACTGGATACTATAAAAACAACAAATATCATAAGAGTAATTAAATATTTTTGGCTGCGGACGTTAATAGTTTTATTTGTTGGTGGTTTATTTGATTTTTCTACAGTTGTATTGGCCGCTACTGTTTGTTTAGTTTGTTGCATTTTATTCCCTCATTAGTGGTTTATTCTGCTTGATGCAGATAACCATCTCTTTATTATAGACATACTAGCTATGATAAAATGTGAAGTATGTTACATTTTCAAAGGCAAATAGCGAGTAAACGTATGCCTTAAAAAAGATGCTTTGATGTAGTGGAATCCCTAATGGAGTTCTTTTTAAAGCAAAACAAAGAAGTCAAACTAAACAGGGTTCCTACAAGGGAAGCCACTACTAACAGTGTAGGTTTGTTTTAGTGGTTTAGGCAATTAAGAAGGTTTAAATTCGATGGGCGGGAGCCTGTTCTACATAAAACCCAAATCCCGATATAGAAAGTACGATGATAGCACAAGTCCTTGATGCACCTAGAAAACCCAGAAAAAGCTTCATCACCAATGAGGTGACTTTAGTTTTTCTTGATTTCCTATGCACATCAGTTACTTGCACTCTCAAACGCATTTCTATATCGGGATTTGGGTAAAAAGTATTCAGTCAATATTATCAATGCTTCAAATCGTTGCGCCATTTTGGGTGGTGAAAGTGTAAGCGATGGTCGCATGAATTAGAAACAACAGAGGTATCTAGAGTAATAGTACCAATTTTTTGCCATTGTTTTTTGTCATTAGTTGACTGACTGGCTACTGAAATATCAAAATTGAGCGTTTTATCCTTAATCTGTAACTCTTCACGAAAGTCTTTGGCAACAGTGTTGTGTTTTTCTTGGGCGTGTAACATCATCCATTTAGGTGTGATGATATGAGGGTTGTTGGTTTCTCCAAGAGTTGAAATTTCGTATAGTTGGCGTATTTTGGGGTTTTCATCTGCTTTAGAAAATGTACGTGCGAGTTTGCTTACATACAATAAGCTTTTTAAAACAACGCTGGTGATACTGGCTTTTGGTGCATTTGTTAGTTCGACATCTGTATAGTATTGTGCCTTTGTGCCGCCAAGGTCATCAATAAGGAAAAAATTGGCTGTGTTTTCGTCATTGGCTTGTAGAGGGTTTAATGAGGGAAATATTTTGCCTGCAAATCCAAATGAACGGACTTGTCCTTGTTTAGTATTTGACATGGCAGAAGATGCTCTAACAATTATCAAGGCCTTACTGTTTTTCTTAAAATAACCACTGTAATTGTTTTCAGCAGTAATTTCCCAAGTGCCTTTGAAACATATGCCATTGGGGTGAGCCAGTTTATTAAATTGTGGCAATATATCGGCATGGTTTTCTAATGTTCTTTGAGCGTTACCAAGAATGATGTTTTTGCCTTTTTGAACAAGTTTTTTAAACGAAACTCGCTCTTGGGGTAATTGGTCAACTGGGTCAGATTTTACTTGATCCCAAACCTTTTGAAATTGACTGCTTTTAATTACTTCTATTGAAGATGGATTGAAGGATGAAGTTGTTGAACAAGCCGAAAGGAAAAATACGCTTGAAAATAGCAGTTGTTTTGAATGATTCATTAATTATTTTGGGCTCAATAAGAGTATAGAAAATGTAAAAATCATTCTAGCATAAATCCTATGTAACCTTTCAATAATAGTTAAGTACACTCTATTTTTTTAGACTCAAACAATGCAAATTAGTAGCTAATTTCATTATTTTATTTTGGATTCAAAAATTTAAAAAGTTTCACCTTAAAAGAAAATCATTTCAATACATTTGAGGGTGGGAAACGCCCATTCCACACCATCATTCCTGCTTTTATCACAAAAGGTGATTTGCTGCGGATATGTTTTGGTTTAATGGGCGGTGCCTTACATCCACAAGATTCAGGCGAAATTTGGTGCGAATGGGTCACAAAGTTCAATTTGCCAATGGTCCTTACGGTGGTTACCAAGCCATTCGAATTAAAGATGGTATTTATTGGGGAGCATCTGAATCTCGCAAGGATGGACAAGCATCAGGTTATTAGTAATTTTTAAGTAACTATTCAGCGAATATAAAAGATATTTCTTGACATGGTTTTTAGTTAAAATCTCAATATTTCCAACTTGCTGAAAACTGTTCTGATAATACCTTGTATTCTAATATGAATGCCTGCTATCGACT
>JAMOMK010000037.1 GCA_027067055.1 Lysobacterales bacterium
CACTCAAATCCAAATGGCGACATGTTTATTCCAAACGCACCTTTTATATTGATGAAGACACATGGCAAGTGGTTATCGCCGACCAATACAACAAAGCAGGTGATTTGTGGCGAGTGAGTATTGCCTATACAAAATATTTTAAGCAAATGCCAGGGGTATTCTCGGTAATTAACGTCTTTCATGACTTAGTATCAAAACGCTACCACGTTATGGGATTAGAAAACGAAGTTAAATCTGCTGCAAAATACAACGGCGAGATTGCTAAAGACAGCTTATTTACCCCCTCAGGGTTTAAACGCTTTATGCGATGAGTTGTTTAGTTCATTGTAGTGGCAGACCTATGTGTCTGCCTTTTTTACTGGTGGCATTGTAGTGGCAGACCTATGTGTCTGCCTTTTTTACTGGTGGTATTGGTAATGTTTTGCAAGGGTCACATACAGGTGACCCACTACATGTAATATTTGTCATCTTGCCATTTCGCAGGATTATACTGAATATAGTCAACAATTTTTTGATAACTTTCATTATTTCTGATGATGTGTTCATGGTAATTTCTTTGCCATAATTTACCGTCAAATCGAGTCCAGTTTCTTGTTTTAACATTTCTAATATACTCATTTGTCGTCATGGTTTTAAACCATTGGATGATTTCATGTAGTGGCGAACCTGCGTGTTCGTCTTTTTGTTCAATGACACAATGAAAATGATTTGGCATAATAATCATAGCGTTACAAATAACAGTTGGAAATTTGTTTTCTAATTCTTTATACCATTTTTCAATCATCAAATCAGCATCATTCAAATGCATCTTATCGTGTGAAATTGAACCAAACAAGCATTTTCTATGATGACAACAAATGGTAACAAAATATAAACCTCGCTGTGCATAATCGTAATGCTTTAAGCGAAGTTTAACCCTTTTCGATAATTTTTCCTTATTCGTCATGCTTGTATAGTACCATTAAATAGTAGTGGCAGACCTATGTGTCTGTCTTTTTTACTGGTGGTATTGGTAATATTTTGCAAGGGTCACACACAGGTGGCCCACTACAGGTTGTGACAAAATCAAGAGGTTTTAAATCTTAGCTTTATTAGTTCATATCTTTTATTGAGTAAATTTGGTAAAATTCTTGTCTTTAAATTTACAATGAAATCTTATGGGCTTTAAATGTGGTATTGTTGGGCTTCCCAACGTCGGTAAATCAACCTTATTCAACGCACTAACCAAAGCAGGTATCGATGCGGCAAATTATCCTTTTTGTACCATTGAGCCAAATGTTGGCGTGGTTGAAGTGCCAGATACTCGCTTGGCAGAACTTAGTAAGATAGTCAATCCAGAGAGAATATTGCCAACAGTTATGGAATTTGTTGACATTGCTGGCTTAGTTGCTGGTGCTTCAAAAGGTGAAGGTTTGGGCAATAAGTTTTTATCCAATATCCGCGAAACCGATGCCATTGCGCATGTGGTGCGTTGTTTTGAAGACGATGATGTTGTGCATGTCGAAGGCAAAATCTCACCACTTGATGATGTCGAAACGATTAATACAGAATTAGCATTAGCTGATTTAGATTCTGCCGAACGTGGTTTGCTCAAAGCACAAAAACAAGGCCGTTCAGGCAATAAAGAAGCGCAAGCAAGAGCCGTAACTTTAGAAAAGATTGTCGCACAATTATCCGAAGGCTTGCCTATTCGTGCATTAGAGCTATACAAAGAAGAAAAAGAAGTTATTCGAGAATTCAGTTTTATCACCGCAAAACCGGTGATGTATATTGCCAATGTGAGCGAGGATGGTTTTGAAAACAACCCGTTTTTAGACAAGGTTCGGACAATGGCAGAAGCTGAAAAATCATCAGTTGTGCCAGTATGTGCTGTGATAGAATCAGAAATAGCAGTATTAGATGACGAAGACAAAGAAATGTTTATGGAAGAACTTGGCTTAGATGAAGCGGGCTTGGATAGAGTGATTCGTGCTGGGCATGATTTGTTAGGCTTAAAAACTTATTTTACCGCAGGTGTAAAAGAGGTGCGTGCATGGACATTTAAACAAGGTTTTACCGCACCACAATGTGCTGGTGTAATTCACACCGACTTTGAAAAAGGCTTTATCCGTGCCGAAACAATGGCGTATGAAGACTTTATTCAATTTAATGGTGAAGCAGGTTGTAAAGAAGCGGGCAAACTAAGACTCGAAGGTAAAGATTATTTGGTGCAAGAAGGTGATGTGTTACACTTTAGGTTTAATGTGTAAATAAAATAGCAATGCTCGATTCTGAAAATATTAAAGCAGTTATTCAAAGTGGCGAGGGCTATAATGCTGAATTTAAGATTGCTTTGCCAAAGAAACTAAAAGATGTTTCATCAGAAATTTGTGCTTTTGCTAATTCATCAGGTGGACTGTTAATTATTGGCGTAAACGATGACAATGCTATTATTGGGTGTCGACTTAGTAATTTCCAGCGTTCAGCACTACAAAACTCTATTAACGAAATCAATCCACATATCAATTGTGAAATGTATTCGGTAATAATTGATAGTCAAGAAATTTGGGTTATTGAAGTTCATTCAGGGCAACAAAAACCCTATGTACTTTCTGGTGTGATTTATATTAGACAAGGTTCAAACACTCAAAAACTGGTTTCTGTTGAAGAAATGCGTGATTTTTTTCAACAATCTTCACGTATTTATTTTGATGAAGTGCCGTGTGACAAATTTGATGTTGACTTCGATATAGATGAATTATATTTTGAAGAATTTAAAATAGCTGCTAAACTGTCAACTGCCATATCGCAAGCACAAATAGTTGAAAATCTACAACTAACAACAGACAAGGGAAAGTTTAAAAATGGCGGTGTATTATTTTTTGGACAAGCACCTGAATTTTTCTTAGACAAGGCAGTAATTCGCTGTGTTTCATTTGATGGAATAACAAAAAGTCAAATATTGGATGACAAAGTCTATGGCGGTGTTTTGATGTCACAATACCAAAACACCATGCAATGGCTTAAGTCAAAACTAAATATAAGCTACATCATTGAAGATAGTAGTCCGCGCAAAGAAGTATGGGAAATTCCAGAGGTTGCCTTAAAAGAAGCACTTATCAATGCATTGTCACACCGTGATTATTATGACAAAGGAGCGAGAATAACGGTTGAACTATTTTCTGATAGATTAGAAATAAGTAATCCAGGAGGGTTGGTTGCTGCAATAAAACCAGAAGAATTTGGTACAAAAAGCCACAGTAGAAACCCGTTGATTTTTGGCTTGTTTGAGCGC
>JAMOMK010000038.1 GCA_027067055.1 Lysobacterales bacterium
TCTATTATCTCTTATGTGTATTGATTAACTCAATTAATTGCATGAATTTATAAAATATAACGAGATAAATCCTCATCTTGTGCCAATTCTGACAAGTTTTTATCCACATGAGCGGCATCAATAATGTATTTTTCGCCAGATTTATCTGAACATTCAAAGGAAATTTCATCTAACAATCGTTCAAGCACTGTGTGCAAGCGTCTTGCGCCAATGTTTTCAGTTTTTTCATTGACAGAAAAAGAAACTTCGGCTATTTTTTCAACGCCATCTTCTGTAAATTCTAACTCAACATTTTCTGTACTCATTAAAGCCACATATTGTTCAGTTAATGATGCCTCTGGCTCTGTTAAGATACGAGCAAAATCTTTAGCTGTTAAAGCACGAAGTTCAACACGAATCGGCAAACGCCCTTGCAGTTCTGGAATTAAATCAGATGGGCGTGCCAAATGAAATGCACCGGAGGTAATAAATAGCATATGATCAGTTTTTATCATGCCATATTTGGTGTTTACTGTAGACCCTTCTATCAATGGCAATAAATCACGTTGCACACCCTCGCGTGAAACCTCACCACTTGCGCCATGTGATTTTGCTACCTTGTCTATTTCATCAATAAAAACAATACCATTTTGTTCGGCATTGGTGATGGCTTGCTGTTTTGTTTCTTCATCATTTATAAGCTTACTTGCTTCTTCATCTTGCAGAAGTGGCAAGGCTTTTTTGATAGCCATTTTTTTGGATTTTGTGCGTTTTTTCCCCATGTTTTCAAACATACCCTGGAGTTGATCAGTCATTTCTTCCATGCCAGGAGGTGCCATAATTTCAACACCTATATTAGATGACACATCGATTTCAATTTCTTTATCATCCAAACTGCCACTGCGTAGCTTATCTAAAAACTTAGCGCGCGTGGCATCATTCGAATTATCAACTTCTTCACCAGGTATAGGTGAAGGAGCCTTTGGCAATAAACAATCCAACACCCTTTGTTCAGCCGCGCTTTCTGCTCGTGCTTGCACTTTTGCCTTGGCCGAATCTCGCGTCATTTTAACCGATGATTCGACTAAATCCCGTATAATAGACTCAACATCTTTCCCCACATAACCCACTTCGGTAAATTTTGTTGCTTCAACCTTGATAAATGGTGCGTCTGCTAATATTGCTAATCTTCTTGCAATTTCAGTTTTTCCTACACCTGTAGGTCCAATCATTAGAATGTTTTTGGGTGTGATTTCATTACGCAACGCTTCAGGCAATTGCATTCTCCTCCAGCGATTGCGCAAGGCAATTGCCACAGCACGTTTGGCACTGTGTTGACCGATAATGTGTTTGTTGAGTTCTTGGACGATTTCTCTTGGAGTCATTTTTGACATATTAATAGTGACCTTTTATGTGTTGAGTTCTTCAATTGTTTGGTTTTTATTGGTATAGATACAAATATCAGCAGCAATATCTAATGACTTTTGTACAATTTCTTTGGCACTTAAATCCGTGTTACGCATCAAGGCCATAGCAGCAGATTGTGCAAAAGCACCACCCGAACCAATGGCAATCAACCCATGTTCTGGTTCAATAACATCGCCATTACCTGATATTATCAAAGAAGTTTCTTTATCTGCAACTGCCAACAAGGCTTCCAAGCGACCTAAAGAGCGATTGGTACGCCACTCTTTTGCCATCTCTACTGCTGAGCGAACCAAATGACCTGAATGTTTTTCTAGTTTAGCTTCAAATATTTCAAATAAAGTAAAAGCATCAGCCGTTGCCCCAGCAAACCCAGCAATAACTTCGTTACGGTATAAACGTCGCACTTTTCGTGCATTACTTTTCATTATAGTATTGCCCAAGGTTACCTGCCCATCACCTCCAATAACCACTTGATTGCCCTTGCGAAAACCCACAATAGTAGTTCCTCGATAGCCGTGCATGCTTTGTGTCATAACCTTCTCATTAATATTTTAATAAACTATAATTTTGGGATTACTATTTTGTT
Source organism: Lysobacterales bacterium (assembly GCA_027067055.1). Classification (GTDB taxonomy): domain Bacteria; phylum Pseudomonadota; class Gammaproteobacteria; order Xanthomonadales; family Marinicellaceae; genus NORP309. Next base: position 1,994 of record JAMOMK010000038.1, read on the forward strand.
TTCAAGTCAAAGTTTTTACTATTTTTGCAATGTAAAGCTTGCAAAACATATGGCAGGGATAGCATAAAGCTGTTGAACTATTTAACACTTTCACTAAATTAATCGGAGAAGAATCATGAAAAAAACTATGAATAGTGACGCGTTAATAGGCGTGGCTCTTGGGCTTTTTTGACGTGCTTTTGCATGATGGTTAATAAAAAACGTTACTTCTTACCTAGACTTGCGAACATTGAACCACTAACGATTAAGATTACACCAATAAAACCAATAAAGCTGACGTGTTCAAAAAACACTAAGTCAGGCAATAATTGCGCCATTAGATTTATAAAAAACAAGGAAAACACAGGAACAATGGCAATGACCATCCCGACACGGCTGGCTGGCCAATAAGTTAATGCCAAGGAAAAAGCACCATAAGCACCGACTGTATTGATACAAGAATAGGCGACTGCAATCCATTGTTGTTGGCCGAGTCCTGATAAATGCTCTAGGGTAGAAAAAGGCAACAACAGTAGACTTGCCATTAAGTAAATGACCGATAAAATAGCTTGGGAAGACAGAACCGCGTGTAATTTCTTTTGAATTAATGCATAAATTGCCCACGTGAAGGCGGCAAAAACCATTAAAAGTACACCCGTTTTATATTCTGCCAATAAAACTGTATCTAACTGATCTTTAAAAAATAAAGCTAAGCCAGCAACCAACAAAGTTGCGCCGACTTTTTGTTTAAAATAAAAGGTCTCTTTGAAAAAATACACACCACCAACTATCATCAAAAAAGGCGCGAGTTGGATTAATACTTGGGCGTTGCCAGGTGTTGTTTTTTCAAGCCCCAAAAGATAGCCAACGTAGTTACCAATCAACATAAGACCTGCCAAAACTAGCCAAAGCCAATCTTTAAACTTTAGTCGCAAAAAACCACGCCAAGAACCGGTATAAATAATAATGAAAAAAGTAAAAATTGTCGCGGTACAAAAGCGAAACCAAGTTAATGTCCATGCATCCACCGCACTTAAGCTGACTTTAAGCGCAACAGGTAGTGTTGCCCAGAAAAAAACCACTAAAAGCGACAAAGATAGACCAGTTTTCCAATTGTTTGTGTTGTTAGTCATTTATTGTCCCAACACGCTAGTTAAAACTATGCACTTTTAGTGCAAGGCTTTAGCTGATACACATTTTAGCTGTGCTAAAATGTGCATATGAGCCAACAGAGAATATCAAGTCATACGGTTAGTCGT
>JAMOMK010000039.1 GCA_027067055.1 Lysobacterales bacterium
CAAATTCTCAAAGCATTTTGATTAAATTTTTCTAGGACTTCGATGGGCTTTCGTTTAATAATATAAATAACAATGTTGGTATCAAGCATGTATTTTAACATCAAAAAGACTCTCTTTCTTCGTGCTTTTGCTTGTCGGATTTATCTACTTCACGTTCAGACATAAAATCATCACTGACGTTATCATCAGACAAAAAGAAACTGTCCCATATTTTATCGATTGGCGAAAGAATACGGTCAACACCCAATTTCCGCACATTGACTTTTTTAATACCATCAGGGAATTTAGAGTCCTTAGGCAGGCGAACGGCTTGTGTTTTATTGTTGAGAAAAACTGAACCTGATGACATTTTTGATACCTATATTTGTGTATATATATAAAGTATATACTAGAAGCAAGCATAAATCAATTTCCTAATTCAAAAGATTATATTTCTTTGATGTATTCAGTTGGTATATGTTCAGTTAACCATACATTGTTTTCAGACAGGTAAAACTTGCATCCCTTTTCATGCATTTTAGAGGCTTGTATTTCTAAAATAGTAGGTTTTCCGTGTCTTTGACCTACTTTCAAAGCTGTTTGTCTATCAGAACTGAGATGTACATGTTGCCTATCTCTTTTTTCAATTCCGTTTTTTAAAATACTGTCTAAAAATCTGATACTAGTTCCATGATATAGTTTCTCGGGCGGACTTATGGGTTTGTAGTTTAAATCAACTTTCATAGAGTGGCCCTGACTTGCTCTTATCTTGCTTTTATCTTCATTGAAAGCAAATCTCTTTTTAACATTGGTTTTGACAACATGCTCCAAAATCTCAAAACTAATTTCTGCTCCATTGTTGTTTAATTTTTCGATTAACTCATCGACATCTACCCAGCCATTTTCATCAAGATGAATGTGTATAGTCTCGGGTTTATGTCTTAATACTAAACTTAAGAATTTACTGATTTTTGTATTTCGCTTTTCACTAATCATCATCTAATTCTAGAAGTTGATTATTTAACAATGCAGTAAAAAAGCTTTTGGGTAGAGTTTTTAATTCATAATTATTAGCAATTACTTCCAAAGTAACATCTTTAAATTTTACCACATAATGTTTCTTTGTCTTGAACATATCATCTGAGTGCGAATGGTGTGATGAATTATTAATTCTAAGTTTCTCTATCCATTTAGAATTCTGTACTTCATAAAAACCATAAGTCCCAAGTCCATATTTAATTAAAGGATGCCCAACTTCATCATTTGGATATCCATATTTATAGACAGAAAAGTCAAACTCCAATACATCTACATTATTATCTTTCTGAGCTAATAATAGATAGAGTTTTTGTTGACTTGAAATAACAAAATTAGAATACATAAATCTAAAATGTTTAGCTAATTCAATTTCAATAACTTTTTGGTTTTTCATCAAAACTCCGTACCACCAACTGTCAATGAATCCACTTTCAAAGTGGGTTGTCCAATACCTACGGGTAAGGATTGTCCGTCTTTGCCACAAACGCCCATGCCTTGATCGAATTCTAAATTATTGCCGACCATTGAAACTTTGGTTAGTACGGTTGGGCCATCGCCAATTAATGTTACGCCTTTGACGGGTTTGGTGATTTTGCCGTTCTCTATCATAAAGGCATCGCTAGCGGAGAAGACGAATTTACCATTAGTGATATCCACTTGTCCGCCACGGAAGTTTTCAGCATAAATGCCTTTTTTGACCGAGGCAATGATTTCTTCGTGTTCGTATTTGCCAGGTAGCATATAAGTATTGGTCATGCGAGGAATCGGTAAATGTCCGAAGGTTTCACGTCTGCCATTACCTGTGGGTTTGACACCCATTAATCGGGCATTAAGTTTATCTTGCATATAACCTTTTAAGATGCCGTTTTCGATTAAGACATTTTCCTGTGCTGGTGTGCCTTCGTCATCAATAGTCAGTGAACCTCTTCTGTTAGGTAAAATGCCCGAATCAATAATCGTACAAACATCACTGGCAACACGTTGCCCGACTTTGCCTGAAAAGGCTGATGTGCCTTTGCGATTAAAGTCACCTTCCAGTCCATGACCTATGGCTTCGTGCAATAAAACCCCAGGCCATCCTGCGCCCAAGACCACTGGCATATCACCAGCAGGTGCGGCAACAGCTTCTAAGTTGATTAGGGCTGATTTAACGGCTTGATTGATAAAAGTTTCATCCACACCTTGTTTAAACAGTTCATCCAAAGTCATGCGACCGCCACCACCTGAAAAACCAATTTCCATGCGCCCTTTTCCATCATTGGCAATAACTTGAATGCTTAACTTACACAAAGGTCGGATATCGGCAGCCAATGTACCATCACTGGCAGCGACTAAAATATATTCTTGCGAAGTAGACACTGAGCATATCACTTTTGAAATACGTGGATCAGCTTTGCGTGCAGTGGCATCCATTTGATTGAGTAGGGCTATGATTTCGCTATTGGTCACGCCTGTTAACACATCTTGTCCAGTGTATATGGCAGGGATTTCTATGGTTTGAATCTTAACTGGAGCGACTTCTTTATTAGCTTTAGCAATCGAGGCGGCAGTTTTAACAGCACTCATCATGCCTCCATTAGTCATGGCATCAGAATAAGCAAAGCCTGTTTTTTCGCCATTGTTAACCCGAACCCCAACCCCAGCATCAATGCTATGGCTGCCACTTTTGACTTTTTTGTCTTCCAGCATCCATGATTCGCTGCGTGATGATTGAAAATAGAGATCGGCAAAATCACCGCCTTTGGATAAACAATGAGAAAGGGCAGTTTCAAGTTTGGACTCATCCAAACCACCAGCTTCGAGCAATTGGGCTTTGACTTTATTAAGCATTAATTATGTATTTATAAGAATGAAAGCGTATTATCTTTGATTTAAAGCGATTACACCATAAAATTAGGTCATTTTTACAGCAATACAATTTATGCACAAAATTATTTGTATCAAATACGGCGAAAACCAACAAGGCATAGACTATGTTCCCTATCCAGGTGATTTAGGGCAGCGTATTTACAGTGAGGTCTCACAAAAATTTTGGCAAGAGTGGTTAAGCTATCAAGTGATGTTCATTAACGAAAATAGATTATCACCAATCAAACCAAAAGACAGAAAGCGCATAGAAGGCGCCATGCAAAAATTCTTTTTTGATGGAGGTGTAGAACCAGTAGAAGGATATACGCCAGAGGATTAATAGATTTTAA
>JAMOMK010000040.1 GCA_027067055.1 Lysobacterales bacterium
GTGCCCCATGATTTTTTGCAATTGAGTGATTTCAACACCAGCTTCAAGCAAATGTGTAGCAAAGCTATGTCTTAGGCTGTGAGGAGTAATCTTTTTTTTAGACCAATACTTTTGATGACAGCTCTAAGGGCTAGTTGCACACCACCTCTATCTAATGGTGATGTTGCACGGTAAGCTTTTTTTAATCCTCTTTTTCTATTTGGGAAAATAAAAACAGGGTTTTGGTGGGTAAGCCAAAACTTTCGCAGTACAGACAATGCCAAATCACTAATAGGAACAATTCGATCTTTATTGCCTTTAGCATTGCGGATATGCACACGCATTCTATCGCCATCTATATCACCTACTTGCAAATTTAATCCTTCACTCAAGCGCAACCCCATAGAGTATATGGTAAAGAAAAACACTTTGTAACTGAGTTTAGTTGTTGAATCAAATATTAGTTGTGCTTGTTTCACGGTAACTATGTCAGGAATTCTTGTTGATTTTGGTGGTTTTATTACAGGTACATTAATCCAAGGTTTATTTAATACATGCATGGTGAAAAAACGTAAACCGTACAAATCAAGTTTTACTCCACTCCAAGAATGAGAAAGTAACAACTGGTCAAAATAATCAAGCATTTGGTCTTGAGATAAGTCATCAATATCACCTTTAAAGAATGCATAAATTCTTTTAATTGCACGTTCATAAGCTTCAATGGTTTTAGGTTGTAATCCTTTGAGTCTAAGGTGTTTTAGTAATTGTGAATGATACTTCTTGAATTTTGTATCGGTTGGTGTTTTAATTTTCATGGTAACCTCTGTTGTTTTATTAAGAGATTACAACTTTACTTTTTAATTAATTAAATTGGAATGAGGTTACACTAAATTTATGACAAAGCCACTTTCGATAAACTCCGCGATAGCGGCTTCGTCCAACAAGTTGCTCAAACGGAAAAATAACAGTTGGCCATCGCTTTGCGATTATAGCCAACCATTATTTTCCGCTTAGCTCAGCGTTAGCTCCTTATGAATAGTCAGAGTAAAAATAAAATTCTATCTAGCCCAAACAAAATGGTTTGGTCTTATTTTAGTGCTCTACGGCGCATGTGTTACCAAGTTGAAGAACACAGTTTCGATGGGCATAAAAAAGAGGATGCTGCATTATGTGTAATTACTGCGGTAACGGTTGTAGAAGTATTTCTTAATGTTTATTTCAGAATATTAATATCCGAGAAGCCTTATAAGCACGCTGAAGAAAAAATTCAAAACGACCTAAAAAGGCAAGCGCCTCTGGATAGAAAGTTGAAGGAATGGCCTAAAGTGGTTTTCGGAAAGAAAATTAATTATGGTTCGGGGGCTGGTCAGAAGTTTGTGGAACTAAAGAAACTACGAAACGGATTGGTACACTTTTCGAGTACATGGGAAACTATAGAAATACCGGGTGTTACTATTAATGGTCTTGCTGATACGAGTGCTTTTGACTCATTAGGGGAGCATTCTGCTATTCAGGCTCTAAAAACAGCCGAAGATTTTTTAGCAGAAGTGTTTCGGTTAAGAGGTATAAAAGAGGCAGATATTCCGGGGGCACTACATTCATGGACCGGTCTACCACCGGGGTTACAGAGCTAACAATTACATGCAGCTGACCGCCGAAAGTGGGACTTCAGTCCCGCCATTTTGATTTGCGATTATGATAAATAATACTAAATGATCATATTGCTAACTTTGATTAACTCAATCAGTCTTTAGTTAAAAGTAATGCGAGGTTAAAACCTCACTTCCTGTGGTGTTTTTTAGTTATTTCACAATCTCGGAGTGTGGGAACGAGGGAAAATGTCACTACAGACGTATTGACATTGCTGTAAAGCAGCTTATAATTAACTGATGAATCAATTAAAAAAATCAGAATACCTACAAATAAGAGTCTCCAAACAACAAAAGGAGATTATAAAATCAACAGCCAAATCAGCAGGTGTTGATATGTCAACTTGGGTGTTACAGCAGGTTTTACACAGTAAGTCACAGCAATTTTTAACTATTTTATCTCAATTTAACACTTTAGAAGATAGCTTTATTTTTGCTCGATTACATGATTTTCTTATGGATTGTTCGCAAGCTGATTTTGAGCAAACCGTTAGCATTAAGCCAATCAGTAAACTATCTGACTTTCAGATAAATTACACCATTGCCATGGTATGTCATCGCGCTTATCAATTAAATTGTTCTATTCCTAATTGGATTAATGATTTTCCTATTCTTCATGAACCTTATTTTGCAACAAGCCTTAAAAACTTAAGATTGCATTTGTTAATCAATTCGCCTATCGCGTTTAAGCAACGAAATATTTTTATTGATTCAACTCTTGGAGATCGAGTTTAATGCTTGCACTGAATAAAAAAGACATCTTGAAGTTATTTGATTTACTCAATAAACAATTAAAAAAAGAAAAGACACAATGCGAACTTCATATTGTTGGTGGTGCGGTCATGTGCTTGGTACTTGATGCTCGGGCATCAACCATGGATGTTGATGGTTTGTTTAAGCCAGCAACTATTGTGAGAAAACTCGCAAAAAAAGTAAGTGCTGAATTTGGAGCTAATGAAAACTGGCTTAATGATGCTGTCAAAGGATTTTTTAGCCAATCGGGTGATTTCAATAATTACTTGCAGTTATCAAATCTCACGATTTATACTGCTACACCTGAATATTTATTAGCTATGAAGTGTTTAGCAATGCGTATTGGTGCTGAATTTCATGACATAAGCGATATACGTTATTTGCTTAGGCACCTGAATATTGAAACTTACCAACAAGCCTGTGATGTTATTGCTAAGTATTATCCATTAGAGCGATTTCCTCAAAAGACTTTATATGCTCTGGAAGAAATAATAGAAGAAGATTTTAGCTAATCCTTATTTATCTTCAAGCCACTTTTTAATGACTTGATAAACTTCATCATTTTCTAGTAGTTCAATATGACCGATATCTCGACCTAACCATTTATTCTCTTCTGGAATTTTTAAATCAAAATCTTTATGAATACCAAGAGCAGAATCGACAGTCACCAATCCATCACCTACAACATGAGCAGCGAGTATCGAATCCTGCTTTTCAGATGTTGTCGAAGCAATAGCGTAGAATTTTATATTATCTGGTAACGGTACATAAGTTCTTTTGTCTTTATTGTGCTCAAATCTACCGTGTTGGTTCCAGTCTTCATCGATGATATTACCGTGACGTAAATCAGTGATACCGCAACTGCGAATATTGGTGATTTTGGTGAATGGTTCGGTATAAGGGCTGACCTTTAGCATGGTGTTGAGCCAGTTTCCGCCTTTTTCCAGTAAGGCGCCATGATGTGGTGTGCCAAGAAAAATAATTTTATAGCAATGGGTTAACCATTTTTGCCTAGCTCTTTGCGCATAATAACAGGCACTTCGTGCAAGTAACCCACCCATACTATGGGCGAGAATTGAAAAAGATAAATCCGGTTTAGCAAATTGTTCTAACAATAGTGCCAGTTCTTTACCATTTTCAGAGACATGCTTACCAGTGTTGTAATGCAAATACAGACAAGTGTAGCCTAATTCTTCTGCTAGCGCTTGACCATGGTCATGATTGTTTCTCTGCCATTGCAAATCATTCATGCACAGGCCATGGATTAAAATTAAAACCTTACCATTAGATTGTTCTATTAACTCAGCAATTTCATCTTTTGATAAGGCCTGTCCATCACGCCTTAGGCTCATTTGGATAGCTAGAGGGTTATCGTGTTTATGTAAATAATCCCCAATAACACCATTGGTTGCAGCAACAATTGCTTCGCGACTTCGAAAAGACTGTTTTTCCCCTATGGTATCGCTGAGTTTTCCCAACATAACATCAATACCATCACCAAAAGCATCAGTAATTTTTCTAATATTGCGGTAAACCATGCCAGAAATCCCTTTGGCATCTTTTTTTGGGTCACCAATAATACCCGTAAATGAGGCAATGGTACTGTGTAAGGACTCAACAATATTGGTCACGCCTTTAACGGCATCAACAGTTAATTTTGCCGTGCCTTGTAAATCGCTTGCTGCATTTTTTGGTGACTTTTTCATAATTTTATTTTGAATTGGCAATTAACTAAATATTACAGGAACTCCTGATTTATCAAATGTCATGTACTTACTTAAATCACCACCAGACTCCACTGTTTTCATCATTATCTCGAGTTGTGCTAATGCTTCTTTATCGGTTGGCATAACAGAACCCTGCCCTGACAACACTGCAACAGAAACTAAATCCCACTGCCTATTTTGTTGTTTTGACTCGGTAACTAAATCAGTGAAATTAGTTAATTCATTCAGTGGTTTATTTAAAGTCATAACCGGAGTCAAAGCACCGCCCAAACCCACAGTATAGCGAAACTCCTCATCACCCTTATGATCCTCGGGCAAGGACTTCTTTAAAAAAACAAAAAGAAAATGCTGTGACTGAACTTGCATAGCCGCCACACTTAACAATGAATCATAATCTGTAATTTCCACTTTTATACCTAATTTAAATAGTGGATTATACCTTCTTATTACCAACATAACGCATAAAAACATTACTGCGTTCATACAAACCATTAAATTTTTCTTTAATGCCTTTATCATGCACAAAGCCATTTTTTTCGTACAAATGAATCGCTGACTCACAAATGGCATTGGTTAATAAAAACAAAGTATCCATATTCATTTTATTGCAATCGACTAAAACCGCTTGCAATAAGACTTCTCCGGCTTTTAAACCTCGTGCTGATTCAAGTACACCCATTTTGGTGAGTTCATACCAATTATCACCAAAGTTTTTCACCGCGCATGTACCGATTATTCCTAATTCTTCGTGTTGAGCAAACCATATTTGACCGCCTTCATCAATAATATGCTTTTGCGGATTTGACAAAACCATTTCATCGTAGTCTTCCATATAAAACATATCAGAAACCCATTGGGCATTAATGCTATAAAAATGCTTGGCTAACTCAGGTGTGTAGGTAAGAATTTTGACTTCTAAGTTTTGTTGTGTTGGTTTAACCATTATAATTCTCCAAAGTACGTTCAAATAATGATTTGCGTTCTAAGGCCTTTTCAAATTGCTTTAAAGCCTGGTAAAAGTTCTGTTCCGTTTCTGCGCAAATGGATTCTGCTGCCAGTCTGACCGACTCTCTCAGCTTATTCATTTGCTTAAATTTTTTTCTGCCTTGTTTTGATAACTGCATAATCTTACGTCGCGCATCATCAGGATCAGCATTAAAATCAACCAAACCCGCTTTAAACATTTCTTTACTGTTTTGACTAATAAACGGTTGAGTCTGCCCCAAATACAAAGCCGCTTGATTTATCGACACCTCTTTTTTTTCAGCAAGTAACGACATCAAAGTAAACCATTTAGGCTGCATTTCATAGCCCGAATACTTGTAAGTTCGAGTCGCATCTTGCATCACCCTATCACTGAGCCGCTTAAGACGTGACCCCAAAGCCACCTCACCCAACTCATCAAAAAAATCTTTATAAAGCATAGCAATCCAATTAATAAAATATTATATCATCAATTATATAAGTACTAATGTATTTGTCAATATTTTATAATTATTTATAAAAGAGTAACTTTTTGAATTTGGCGTTGAAAATTGAGGAGAGTAGTGTTTTGCTTGAGAAGACTAACCTATTTATTTAGTTTTGATTATTTGCTACCGGAAGAACTTCTGATATTTCGTTATCTAGCAGACTTAATACACTCTCATAACCATACTTTGAATACCAACCAAGTTCTTGTTGCGCCAATGATGAGTCATAAACACGATCGATTAATTGAGGCAAAAGCCAACCTCGTTTTGCGAAATCCTCAAAAAGATTTGGTGCATACTCCTGTATAACATCACTAGCATTTTGAAATAACTGCTCACAACATACTTTATTAAATGGAGTTTGTCCAGAAATGATATAGCGTCTAAAACCCGATAAACGTTTTGCTACTGCCAAAGCATGAGCACGTGCAACATCTCTTGCATCAACGCCACGTGTTAAGCGATAGACCGCCATTAAGTCTGCAGACTCAGGAAAACAACGAGACATTTGAAGAACTGTGATAGGTAAATTGAATACTGTTGAGATATTTTCAAGTATCTGTTCAGCCTTAATCTTTGATCTGTGGTATATCGTTTTAGGCTTTGGAGTAATAGTTTCATCAACCCAACCAGCTGTACGCTTTGGTGTTGATGCAAAACCATAAAGTGCAGTAGTACTTGTAAACACAAAATGTTTAACTCCTTTCTTTACACCTAATAACGCCAATTGCTCAGTTGCATTTATATTAACCTCCTCAAATTCAGTATCAGAGACTAATCCAACATGAGGGGCATGTAATGCTGCTGTATGAATAATAACCTCAACACCTTCTAAAGCTTTGGTCAATAAAGCACTATCCCTGATATCCCCGACAAAATCGGCTGTTGAACAGGGAGTTCTATCTATCCCAACGACTTCATGTCGCTTCATTAGGGTAATATAGATTGCACGTCCTACTCTACCCGCTGTTCCTGTAATTAAAATTTTCAACTTTATTACCTATTTAAATACACCAAACAACTTTTATAGTTACTAATTATTAAGGCGAATCATGCACTAATTATAACCTCTTACTTTTAAACACTATCGTTTAATAGCCGCTATATTTGTTGTCAATTGCTTCATTTTATCACGTTTAGTATTCAACATCATTAACTGTCACTAAAAAGCTGGACTCAACAACTTATTATGAGATGGCGATATTGATAATCTTAGCTGCTTTGTCACTACAGATATCCAAGTTAAAACCCCAACAGATTTAAACAGACATAAACTCATCTTTAGACTATAATAATCATTCTCAACCACCATAGTATGCCATGAACAATTTTACTTTTTACAACCCGACACGAATCCACTTCGGTGTTGGTCAAATTGAAAAAATTAAATCTGAAATTCCCGCTGACTCGCGCGTTTTGGTCATATATGGTGGTGGTTCGATTAAAAATAATGGGGTTTATAATCAAGTTTCATCGGCTTTGTCTGAGCATACTTGGTTTGAGTTTTCTGGTATTGAACCCAATCCGCATTACGATACGGCAATGAAAGCTTTGTATGTGATAAAACAACATGAAATTGATTACTTATTGGCTGTTGGTGGTGGTTCGGTGATTGATGCGACTAAATTTATTGCGGCTGCCGCTTTGTTTAGAGATGAAGAAAATTCTCGTGATCCGTGGGATATTTTGACCAAACAATTAAAAATTAAAGCGGCTTTACCTTTTGGCTCTGTCTTAACTTTACCGGCAACGGGTTCGGAGAGTAATTCTGGTAGTGTTATGACCCGTGATGGCAATAAATTGTTTTTTGGTTCTCCGTATACTTTTCCACAATTTTCCATACTCGACCCAGAGTCCACTCTCACCCTATCTGATCGTCAAATCAGCAATGGTGTGATTGATGCCTTTGTACACACGCTTGAGCAATACCTCACGTATCCTGTTAATGCCAAGATTCAAGACCGTTTTGCCGAGGGGATTTTGCAAACACTTGTTGAAGAAGGTCCAAAGGCCTTAAGTGATAAAAACAATATCGAAATTCGTGCTAACATCATGTGGTCAGCAACTATGGCGCTTAATGGTTTAATCGGTGTCGGCGTACCGCAAGACTGGGCAACGCATATGATAGGTCATGAACTCACGGCTTTGCATAATATCGACCATGCGCGAACATTGTCCATTGTCTATCCTGCGGTGATGAAAGTTAAACGCAAAAAAAAGCGTGAAAAACTTATTCAATACGGAAAACGCGTGTTGAATCTATCGGGTACAGATGATGGAATAATCGACCAAGCCATCAGCAAAACCATCGAATTTTTTCAAACCATGCAAGTACCGACTTCATTATCTGATGTTGATTTAGGAGCCAGTGATATTGATGCTATTTTAGAAAAACTTAAACAGCACCAAATGATTGCATTGGGTGAACATCAAGATATTGATTTGGATGTTAGTCGTGAGATTTTAGAAAAGGCGTTGTAAGCAATTAAGCCTTTTCATAAGCATCAATAATTTTTTGGACTAAGTTGTGGCGAACGACATCGTGTGATTGGAAGTGACTGAAACTGATGTCTTTGACATTTGATAACACTTCCAACGCGTGTTTTAACCCTGAGGTTTCGCCTTTGCGCAAATCCACTTGGGTAACATCACCTGTGACGACAACGGTTGTACCGAAACCTGTGCGGGTGAGGAACATTTTCATTTGTTCTACGGTAGTGTTTTGTGCTTCATCGAGTATCACAAAAGCATTATTGAGTGTGCGACCACGCATAAATGCCAATGGAGCCACTTCTATAATGTTTTTTTCCATCATGCGCTCAACTTTTTCAACACCCAGCATTTCATACAAAGCATCGTAAAGTGGACGTAAATAAGGATCGACTTTATCGGATAAATCACCGGGTAAAAAACCTAAACGTTCGCCTGCTTCAACTGCTGGTCGAACTAAAATTATACGCTGAACTTCTTGATTCAATATCGCTTCAACGGCGCAAGCAACTGCCAAATAGGTTTTACCCGTTCCTGCTGGCCCCACACCAAAATTAACATCATGAGTGACTATATTGTGTAGATAAAGTTTTTGGTTGGGCGAACGTCCCGTGATGACCCCTTTACGGGTTTGAATTTTGACATCTTCAACTTCTATGACTTCTTCGTCATTATCTGATGAATTTGTGTAATTGCCTTGCAATATTATGTGAGTCATTTCCAAATCCAGTGATTGGCTTTGTGCTTCTTCCAGCATTAAATCCAAACAAACTTGCACTTGCCCAATTTGCTCTTCGTTGCCTTCTATCTGAACTTTATTGCCACGGGCATGAATAATGGCTTTTGTTGTATGAGCCACTAACTTTATGTTCTCGTCGTGATTGCCGTATAAATTAGTTAATACATCATTATTCGATGTTGGGATTGTGATGGCTTTTTTGCTCATTGCGTGACTATTTTTCCTTGTAGTGAATTGCGGTAGGCTTCGGTGATTTCGACATCTATTAGTTGCCCTATTAATCGCGGATTACCATCAAAATTAACGATGCGCATATTTTCTGTGCGACCTGAAAGTTGTTTTTCATCTTTTTTAGACACGCGCTCAACCAAAACTTTTTGCACACCTCCAATCATATCCTGTGAGATTTCTGCAGCAAATTCATTTATCTTGACTTGCAGACGTTGCAGGCGTTCTTTTTTAACTGATAATGGAATTTCATCTTCAATATTGGCAGCAGGTGTTCCTGGACGCTTTGAGTAGATAAAGCTAAAGGACTGATCAAAGCGCATATCCTCTATAAGCTTCATGGTCGCTTCAAACTCTTTGTCTGTTTCACCAGGAAATCCAACAATGAAATCAGAAGATAAAGATATATCTGGGCGAACTTCACGTAATTTACGAATTTTTTGTTTGTATTCAATCGCTGTGTGTCCACGTTTCATCGCCGACAAAACACGATCTGATCCACTTTGCACTGGCAAATGTAAATAGTTTGCCAGTTTTGGAACATCGCGATATGCTTCGATTAATGCATCAGTAAATTCAACTGGGTGCGATGTGGTAAATCGTATGCGTTCTATGCCTTCGATGGCTGCCACATAATGTATCAAATGGGCTAAATCAACAATTTCCCCCTCGTGTGTTTCGCCACGATAGGAGTTAACATTTTGCCCCAACATGTTAACTTCTTTTACGCCTTGTAATGCCAGCTCCATGATTTCTGCCAGTACGCCATCCAAGGGACGTGAGACTTCTTCACCGCGCGTATAAGGCACAACGCAAAATGTACAGTACTTACTGCACCCTTCCATGATTGATACAAAGGCAGAGGGGCCTTCTTTTCTAGGCTCAGGCATATTGTCAAACTTTTCTATTTCGGGAAAACTAATATCCATTTGTGGTTTTTGCTCATCATTTACCGCTTTGAGCATCTTAGGAAGGCGATGCAGGGTTTGTGGTCCAAAGACCATATCAACATAAGGTGCTCGCTTGATAATATTATCACCTTCTTGAGATGCCACACAACCACCAACGCCAATAACTAAGTTAGGATTTTTTTCTTTAAGTTTGCGCCATCTGCCTAATTGTGAAAAGACTTTCTCTTGAGCTTTTTCACGAATAGAGCACGTATTTAATAAAATAACATCGGCTTCGGCTTCAATCTCTGTCATTTCAAGCCCGTACGAATCAATCAACACATCTTGCATTTTGGATGAATCGTATTCATTCATTTGACAACCGTGTGTTTTTATAAATAACTTACCTTTTTTTTGTTCTGACATAGTTTTATTTGTTTTTTATTTTCTTGACTAATTTTACGACAATTTCAGCTGTAACACCCCAAATAGTGTAATTATTGTACTGGTACACATAATAATTGACATTTTTTCCCTGAAAATTGGCATTGCGTTTTTGGCAGTTTTTTTCCTCACAAAAGAAGGACAAAGGCACTGAAAAAACTTCTGCCACTTCATCTTCATTTATTGTCACTGAAAACCCGTCTTTCAAAATACCGACAAATGAGGTGACATAGAAGCCTGAATTTGTTTCAATATCCTCCAAATAGCCAACCACATCAATAGAGTCTGAATCAATACCTATTTCCTCTTTTGTTTCACGAATAGCCGCTTGACGAATAGTTATGTCCGCTTCGTCAAAACCACCACCAGGAAAACTAACTTGCCCTGAATGATGTTTAAGTTGTTCTGAACGTTTCGTTAACAAAACATGTATTTCTTCATCTTGCCAAAACAACGGGACAAGCACAGCGGCGGGTCTAAATTCATCATGACCAGATGCTTGCCAAATTTCAGTCGGAATCAACTCCGTTTTTAAGATTGATTTTAAATTAGCATAAAGCTTGTCTTTATTTTGGATATTAAACATAAAAAAACGGAGCAATTTGCATTACTCCGCCTTTGTTTTTTGTAGAACAAAATTTAACCATATAAGTCAAATATAACTTATTTAATACTCAATAAGTTAATATCGAAGATTAATACTTCATTTGGTCCAATTGGACGTTGCCCTCTGATTCCATAAGCTAACTCAGGTGGAATAAATACTTGCCATTTTGCACCAGGCTTCATTAATGGCAAAATTTCTTGCCATCCTTTTAGCGCTGTATTAATTTTAATATCTTTTGGCTCTCCACGAACAAATGATGAATCAAATTCTTGGTAATTGTCAGGATTTTCTGTACCTATTAACGAACCACGGTAATGAATCACAACTTCACTATCCATTGTTGGGTGCTTGCCTTTACCATCTTCAATGACTCGGTATTGAATACCTGAAGCTAATTCTTTAATGCCTTTTTTCTTGCGATTTGCTTTTAAGAAATCATCGCTGCGTTTCTTGTTTGAAGCCGCTAATTTTTTGTACGCTTCCAATTGCTTCATTTCCATTTTCTTCTGGTAAGCTTGAAAGTTCAAGACCATGTCTTCTTTAGATACAGTAGGGTCTTTCTTAGCAGCCGCCTCACGCATACCTTTTATTGCATCTTCCAATATCAATTCAAACTCACTGCCTTTCTTACTAGCAAATTCTAATCCAATGCGGTAACCATAAGCGTAACTCGTTTTTTTCTTGTCAAAACTAATGTCTTTGCTCGTTTTATCTTGAGCTGATACAAATGTAGTCGAAATAACAATGATTCCAGCCAGTAATAATTTAAAATTCATCTCTAAATCCTCGATGTTGATTTTCTTAAAAGGTGCGTATTTTATGCCACACGCTAAATATTAACAACTCTATAGACCCATTTATCCCTTTTGAGTTCAATTATTGATATAATTTCAACTTTATTTTAATTGAGACTTAACCATGTCAAACATACTTTTAAATACCACAAATAAAATTTTAACTCTAACCATCAACCGCCCTGAAAAGCTCAACGCTTTAAACCATCAAACCTTAGTCGAAATTAACCAAGCAATCACAGAAGCGCAAATCGATAAAAACATCGCTGCTATTATCATCACTGGCAGTGGAGAAAAATCATTTATTGCTGGAGCTGATATTTCAGAATTAGCTCAATCTAATGCTGTAACTGGTATGTTTTTTGCTGAATTTGGTCAAAAAGTCATGACTAACATTGAACAAAGTTGCAAGCCAGTAATTGCTGCAATAAATGGCTTTGCTCTAGGTGGTGGATGTGAACTTGCGATGAGTTGTCATATGCGAATAGCCTCAGATAACGCGATATTTGGTCAACCAGAAATAAAACTCGGTGTTATTCCTGGGTTTGGCGGAACACAACGCTTGGTGCGTTTAATTGGTAAAGGCAGAGCCATGGAAATGAACCTTATGGGCGGTATGATTGATGCCAGTCGTGCTTATGAAATTGGTTTAGTTAATAAAGTTGTGGCTCAAGATGAGTTAACAGCGACTGTTGAAAAAATGGCCAAGCAACTAACCTTTAGCGCACCTGTTGCCTTGCAATGCATTATTGACAGCATAAACTACGGAGCAGAATGCAGTTTAACTGAAGGTCTGCAGTTTGAAGCCAAAGCCTTTGCTGTGACTTGTTCTACCAATGACATGAAAGAAGGCACTAAGGCCTTTTTAGAAAAAAGAAAAGCCAACTTCACAGGAGAATAAACTATGAAATTCGTGCTTTTATTATTAATGACAACCGCATCCTTTGCTCAACTGCCCAACACCGATGGTTATGGGCTACGAGCCAAGCCTCCTGCTTTTACTAATGAACAAAGCAAAGCCATGTTTGAAAAAAACAAACAACTGTGTGCAACCGATTGTGTCAATGATTTTGGCAAAATATTGGGTTCAGCTGATGGTATTGATGCCTATTCGAATTGCCGTTCCGAGTGTGTTAAAAATGAATATTCCTTTTTGAACCTCACAACAGGTGAGGTGACTATTCATAAAAGCAACCCCAAAGACGACAACCTACATTACATCGGATTGATTAACCAGTGTGTAGAATATTCTCGTCGTTGGTGGATGGTAAATAAAGGCATCACCTATGGAAGTATTGACAGCGCCCATGAAATCATTTACCTCTCCGAAGGCAAAGATGTTCGAACCAACAAAACATTTCCTCTAGCTCGCTCCATCAATGGTACTGCCACTCGCATACCAAAAATTGGAGACTTAATTATTTACTACCCAGACAGAAACAACCCTTTATGGCAACACGGGCATGTGGCGGTTGTTGTTGGTGTCAATCTTAAAAAAGGTACTGTTTCGCTAGCAGAAGAAAACTACGATAACAAGAAGTGGAGAAAACCCAAGAAATATGCACGTAAAATTAGTTTATTCAATGTTAATGGTCATTACACTTTGATTGATGTAGCTCCAAACAAGAAAAACAATAAAACAGGTGCCGAAATTTCAGGTTGGATTTACCCTAAAGAATAATGAGTCAATTACGCCACGCCAAAGTTGATGATATTCAAGCAATCACCAAACTGATTGCTTTATCTGCCCGACAACTTGGTGGTCAATTTTATGATAAAAACACAATTAAGTCTGCTCTAAAAAGCGCCTTTGGTGTGGATACACAACTCATTAAAGACCAAACTTATTTTGTTATTGAAAAAGACTCACAGCTCATCGCCTGTGGAGGCTGGAGTTGCCGTAAAACTTTATTTGGCAGTGATAACAACAACCTACGAGACCCTGAAAAACTTAACCCAAAGACAGATGCCGCTAAAATTCGGGCATTTTTTATACACCCCGATCATGCAAGACAAGGATTGGGCAATCTAATCATTCAAAGATGCGAACAAGAAGCGATTAAAAAGGGCTTTCATTCAACAGAACTAATGGCCACGTTATCGGGTATTAACTTTTATAAAAAACATGGCTATCGCGGTGACAAGACAATAATTCACACCATGAATGATGGCAACACCATTGAGTTTTTACCGATGGTGAAAAGTTAAATTTTACAATCATTTCGCTTAGGCAAACCCTTAATATACTTCTGTTTGAGTGTTTGGCAATATTTTTTAAGATTATCTACTGTACCGATGGCTTTGTAATACCATTTATCAAAATATTTGATTTGATTAAGCCATGTTTCATCATTTAAACCCAATCGATGCAAAATATCGGGCAATTCATGCGGTATGTAGCCTTTATAGTCATCAATAATGGCGCGTCCCGTTGTTTCGACCAAGCTGATATAATCATCTAAAGCGAATGGAATATCTTGCTCATGATTCCCAAAGGACTTGAGTTTGGTTTTCTTACTGATGATTCTTTCTTGGATAGAGGTATAATCAGATTGTTCAGGTGTTTGCGCCATATTGGCTCGAATAGGGTTTAAATCAACATAAGCCATGCAAGTTAGCACGGCTTGCTCATCAAGCAATGCCTGCGATTTGAAGCGTCCATCCCAAAATCTGCCTTTGCAGTTATCCTCAGCATTAGAGCGTCTGGCAATGGATTCATTAATGCCACGCATATACCACGAAATATCCATCAAACGTTCGCGATAAAGCTCTATATTCACATAAATAGCATCAAGCT
>JAMOMK010000041.1 GCA_027067055.1 Lysobacterales bacterium
TTTCTTCGATGTATGAATTCCACTCTACCTCTCCACGATTTAGAATACTATATTGACGCTCATCTAACTGTTCTCTTAATGCAGAGTCTTTTTTGGATTTTCTCCATGTGCCTTCTAATAAAAAATAATATTTATTTGTAAAGGTTCTAAATTTTCTTTCGGTTGTTTGTAACTCTGTCATTTAAATTTCTTGCTCATTAAATAGTTTATATGTGTTTAAATAAAGATAAAACAACCCTATAAATAAGAATAATGCAGATAAAGTGCAAATAATGCATTTATAAATAATAAAAAGCTAGTTTAAAGAAGAAATAACAATCAAATAAATGGAGTAGCTTTCATTCTTTCACAGTGTCGTCGTGTCGCTGTGCGAGTTTATTCCTTCAAATGCTTAATAAAATATTCACTGATGGTTTTCCACACATGTTTCTGTGATTTTTCACCGCTTATGCCGTGTTTGGCTCTGGGGTAAATAACTGAGTCATAAAGTATGCCTGCATCTTGCATGGCTTTGAATAGTTTGGTGGAGTTGGTGAATAAGACGTTATCATCTACCCTGCCGTGAATGACCAGCAATTTGGCTTTGATGTTTCCGACATCATCAAACACGGCGGCGCAGCTAATCTAGGTTTAGATGTATTGCAGAAGCGGTTGAGGGAGTTGATTTAAAAGTTATGAGAGAGTTCTATTTGGCTTCAAACCCAGTTTTCGAGTAACAAATGAGGGATTCTTTTAAATTCACCTGTGTTGTTTGTCACTAAGACGCAAGAGTGGGCAATTGCATTTCCCGCAATGGCAATATCATTATTACTGATTAAAATCCCTTTATCACTCAAGTATTTCTTTATTATTGTTGCTTCATCCACTGATTCTCTATCCCATGCAATGACATCATCGATTCGCTTCATGAAGTCATTCACTATTCCTACATGTTTTGGTGAGGCTTTTTTGCTGATAGCTCCATATTTTAGTTCAGAATAAGTGATAGCGGAAACGACAACTCGGTGTCTTTTATTTACTATGTCTTGCAGCTTTGTTATAACTTGTTGTGGATGGTTGCGAATAATATAGGAACATATATTGGTATCAAGCATGTAAATTGTTTTCACAATTGCACTCTGCCATCCTCAATAATATCTTCACGTTCTTGTAAAAAATCACTATCGGCTATTTCAGCTTCTAAAAATGACTCCCACGATTTTAGTTTAGGTGTTAAAACGATTGAGCTACCTTCTTTAGTGATAATAACTTCAGAAACGCCTTTAAACTCAAATTCTTTTGGCAGTCGAATGGCTTGATTTTTACCATTCTTGAAAATTGAAGCAATCTTTGACATGTTCGAACCTATTTTGTGAAGTAAAATTAATTATAAGACATATACAAGGCATATGCAATAAAATTTATTCCTTCAAATGCTTAATAAAATATTCACTGATGGTTTTCCACACATGTTTCTGTGATTTTTCACCGCTTATGCCGTGTTTGGCTCCGGGATAAATAACTGAGTCATAAAGTATGCCTGCATCTTGCATGGCTTTGAAAAGTTTGGTTGAGTTGGTGAATAAGACGTTATCATCAGCCATGCCATGAATGACGAGTAACTTGGCCTTGATGTTTTTAACATCATCGAACACGGCGGTTGTTTTGTAACCTTCTTCATTAAGTTGTGGGGTTGACATATACCGTTCGGTGTAGAACGTATCGTATAATTCAAAATCGGCAACTGGTGCTACCGATACACCAATAGCAAAAGCATTGGTTTTGGTCATGGCCTTGAGTGTCATAAATCCGCCATAAGACCAGCCGAATATGCCTATTTTATCGCCATCAACATAAGGTAATGACTTGAGGTAATCAACACCAATGAGTTGATCGGCTATTTCTGGCGTGCCTATTTGTTTGTAGATAGGTGATTCAAATTTCACTCCACGCCTAGCACTGCCACGATTATCTAAGGCAAAAACCACAAAGCCTTTTTGCGCCATGTATTGATCTATGCTGCGTCCCCAGGCATTAACCACCACTTGAGCATGTGGTCCGCCGTAGGTATAAACAAATACTGGGTACTTTTTGTTGGCATCAAAATCTTTGGGTTTGATAATGCGGTAATGCAGTGTTTGCCAGTCATGGCTGCTTAATGTGCCAAACTCTGTTGGTTGATGTGAGTCCAAATAAGGGTAATAGGGATGATCTTGTTCAATCGTGTTGTTATTTAATACGGTCAACTGTTTGCCAGTCACATCATGCAGAGTTGTATGAGGCGGTTGGTCACGGGTTGACCAATCATCAATATAGAATTGTGCGGTATTATCCATGGCAATACTGTGCCAACCTGATTTGTTAGTGATTTTAGTGATGTTTGATGTGACTAAGTCCAAAACATAGAGGTGTTCTTCGGTGGCTGTTTCTTTACTGGCAGTAAAATAGATTAAGCCTTTGTCTTCATCAAGCCCTTTAATGCCATCGACTATCCATTCGCCTTTGGTCAACTGTTTAAGCAATTCACCTTTGTTAGAATAGTGGTATAAGTGTTTAAAACCATCGCGTTCGGATGCCCAAATAAAGGTTTTGTCCTTTAAAAAATGAAGGTCATCGTGCAAGTTAAGCCATGTTTGGCTGTTTTCTTGTAATACAGTTGTGTTTTTACCTTTCAAATTTGCTATGTTTAAATCAAGGTGTTGTTGGTTGCGACTCATGATTTGGTAGGAAAGTTTTTTACCATTTGGCAACCATTGCACACGAGTAAGGTAGATGTCTTGGTTGTCGCCTAAATTAATCCATTTGGTTTTTTTCTTCTTTAAATTAAGTATACCTAATTTAACTATGACATTGGCCTCGCCCGTATAAGGGTAGCGTTGGTTGACGATTTCGATATTTTCGGCATTAATTTCATAGCGTTGGGTGATAGCAACAGGCGATTCATCCACTTGCACATAGGCAATGTTTTTATCATCATTTGACCACCAATATCCCGTATCTCTATCCATTTCTTCTTGTGCAACAAATTCTGCCATACCGTTTTTGATAACACCTTTGCCATCAAAGGTGAGTTGTTTCGTTTTGTTTTTGGCAAGGTTTACAATGTATATATTTTGTTTACGAATAAAAGAAACATACTTTCCTTTGGGCGAAAACCGTGCATCGGT
>JAMOMK010000042.1 GCA_027067055.1 Lysobacterales bacterium
AATCTTGGTAAATCGGATAATTCAATGACAACAACTCAAGTTTGTAATAGCGTTGATCAAGCGCCTTAATTTGGGTCAGTTTGGCAAAGTTAATAATGGGTTTTGAGATAATAGCACGGTATGCCATACCATTGGTTTCTTGAAAAAGGTTATGCTCGCGCCCAAAACAAGTCTCCAAGGACATCACCGATTTTTCACGCAAGGAGTCAATCGGTGGATTGGTTACTTGGGCAAATTGTTGACGAAAATAATCAAACAAATTGCGGCTTTTTTTTGATAACACAGCAATCGGTGTATCATCGCCCATCGAACTGGTCGCCTCTGCAGCATCGTCTGCCATCACACGGATAACATTTTGCTGTTCTTCAATGCTGCAATTAAACAACTTTTGATATATACCAATACGTTTAATGTCATCATTGATGTGTTTTTGTGCGCCTTCACGCTCTAATTTGAGGTTAGAACGCAATCTTATGGTGTTTTCGCGCAACCATTCACGGTAAGGGTGGCGGCTTTTCAAACTGTCATCAATTTTGTTGCTGCGCCAAATTTGACCTGTTTGAATATCGGCTGCCAGCATTTCACCCGGTCCAACACGGTCTTTTTCGACCACATCTTCTTCCTTATAATCCCACACACCGACCTCGGATGCCACCGTCAAAATATCATCTTTAGTGATAACATAACGAGCTGGTCGTAAACCATTTCTATCCAAAGTACAGGCAATTTTTTCGCCGTTGGTCATGACAATGCCTGCTGGACCATCCCAGGCTTCCATGTGCATGGAGTTGTATTCGTAAAAAGCACGCAAATCGGAATCCATATTTTTACGTTTCTTCCAAGCAGGAGGAATCAATAAACGCAAAGCGCGAAAAATATCCATACCTCCAACCAACAAGACTTCTAACATATTATCCAATGAAGAAGAATCTGACCCCGATTGATTCACCAAATGACTCAAGCTTGGTAAGTCAGATATTAAAGGGGTAAATAATTTTTTGCGACGTGCTTTTGCCCATGTACGGTTAGCATTAATGGTGTTTATTTCACCATTGTGTGCCAGCAATCTAAATGGTTGGGCGTATTTCCACAAGGGTGCAGTATTAGTGGAAAAACGTTGGTGAAATAAACAAATAGCAGAACGCATTTTTTCATCAGCCAAATCAGGGTAAAACACATTTAAGTATTTAGGCAAAACCAAGCCCTTATAAACAATCAATTTACTTGATAAAGAGGCGACATAATAATCCTCATCATCATCGATTAAATCTGCTGCTCTTCGTCTGGACATAAACAAACGGCGTTCAAAATCATCCTTACTCCAACCAACGGGTGCTTGAACAAATATTTGTTCAAGTTGAGGTAGAGAGTTTGTTGCTGTTGTTCCTAGGGTTGTTGTATCAATAGGGACTTTTCGCCAACCAATAATATTGAGGGTTTCACGCCTTATTTCTTTTTCTAGTATTGATCGAGCGGCATTGGCTTTATCTTTATCTTGCGAGAGAAAAATTTGACCCACTGCCAACAAAGCATCTGCATTGCCACCGAAAGATTGAGCAATTGACAGAAAAAATGAATCCGATAATTGAATGGTAATACCACAACCATCACCGGTTTTACCATCAGCATCCACCGCACCACGATGGGTCATGTGCGTGAGAGCACTAATGGCTGTTGAAATAAGGTTTTGTGATTGCTTACCTTTTAACTGGGCAATTAAGCCAAAACCACAACTGTCTTTTGCTTGGGAATGGTGGTATAAACTCATGTTTTTCTCGATAACATAGGACAATTCTAATTAAAACGCTTCTATCATACTCGCGGATGCGGGTATTCAGAAGACACGAAATTACTGGATTCCCGTTTTCACGAGAATGACAAATAGTTCTCTCATCATGCTACATTTTAATTTTATAGTCCTTCAATACTAACAGAGTTTTGTAAATAGTAAAATTTATAGTTCTTATGAAGTATATCAGTTTTATTTATAACTGATATTATAAAACCTTTGTTAGAAAGCTGTGATTGAGTGAAAAAGCCTCATCTATTTGCTAAAATGTCCTGCTAAATTTAGAAAATACTTATGAAAAATAATCCAGACTTATCAGTTGTTGTGCCTGTTTATAATGAACGGGATAATATTATTCCACTTGTTGATGAAATTGTTGCGGCTTTAGAAGGCTTTGTAAACTACGAAATAGTTTATGTCAATGATGGTTCCAGTGATGACACACTTGATGTTTTGATTGAAAAACAAAAAACCACGCCAGCTCTTCGTGTATTCAAACACGCACAAAGTTGCGGGCAATCTTATGCCGTTCGTACTGGTGTTAAAAATTCCAAAGCTCCGTGGATTGCTACATTGGATGGCGATGGACAAAATGTTCCTGCTGATATTCCTAATTTATACAATAAAGCTATGGATGCAGACCCAAAAGATAAGATTTGGTTGATTGCTGGTTGGCGCAAAAAGCGTAATGACTCATGGTTAAAGCTTAAATCATCAAAGTACGCCAATGCTATTCGCTCATGGATGTTAAAAGACAAAACACCTGATACGGGTTGTGGTTTGAAAGTATTTCGTCGTGATATTTTTGTCGATTTACCAAACTTCAATCACATGCACCGCTATTTACCTGCTTTGTACCAACGCGCAGGTGGCAAAGTTGAAAATGTCGAAGTTTCGCATCGCGCCCGTGAAATGGGCGTGAGTAAGTACGGATTTTGGGATCGCGCAACTGTAGGTATATCTGATTTATTTGGCGTATCCTGGTTGATTCGTCGTGGTAAACGTCCAGAAGTTTCAGAAGTCAGCAATAAAAATGACTAATAGTTTTTGGTTAGTCATTGGCTTTATTGGTCAAGCCTTATTTACGGGTCGATTTATTGTCCAATGGCTGGCCTCTGAAAAACAGAAAAAAAGCGTCATCCCAAGAGCCTTTTGGTATTTCTCTATTGCTGGTAGCCTCACCTTATTGTCTTATGCCTTGTATCGAAGAGATCCTATTTTTGTAATGGGACAAACCTTCGGTGTAGTCATCTATCTTCGCAACTTGTATTTTATCAATCCCAAAATTGTTAAAC
>JAMOMK010000043.1 GCA_027067055.1 Lysobacterales bacterium
TTTAATGGCTATTTTAGTAAAAACCCTTTGATTAATCCAATGGGTTTTAATGGTTTAAAAGTGTATTATGAGATAGATTTTTTGTTTTTTCAGTTTAATTCATGAAAATGTTACTTGACCCCTAATTTCGCTTAATTGGGTATCTTGGTTTTGTTTGAGACTGTTAAGGAACACAGAGGTTCGCAAAGGAGGCACAGAGTTGCACGGAGGTTTTTTATTTAACTGCCCGATGAGTTTGTTTATTGTTTGATGCCGTAGTGGAGTCCCTTGTGGGCTCCTTATGTAACAATACCGATGAGTTATATCAAGCAAGGCTCCCACAAGGGAAACCACTACAAATTCTAGTTTTAAATTAGTCAATTATTTAATTGAGATTATGTTGTATTTACACCCTCGATTTTTTGGATTATTGGAAGAATGTTAGTTATGAGATTTAATGGCTATTTTAGTAAAAACCCTTTGATTAATCCAATGGGTTTTAATGGTTTAAAAGTGTATTATGAGATAGATTTTTTGTTTTTTCAGTTTAATTCATGAAAATGTTACTTGACCCCTAATTTTCCAACTAGTGGTTCAACTAATGAATTTATAGCACGGGCTATACGCCATCAATAATCACTACAGGCTTCATATCCGAAGACCAATGACAATCAGGAAAAGGGTTGTTTGTAAGATACTGATTTATCATAATTCAAAGAGTTCTTCCTTGTGTCTTCTTATGTAATTGGCAACCTTGCAAGAGAAGTCTTCATTAATAAAAAAAGACAAATCTGAATCTATAGCTTTAAAATTATCGTATTTTTCAGAGGTTATAAGATTGTAATACTTTTCTTGTTCATGGTTTAATTTAATGAAGTTTTTATCTAAACTAGCAAGTTTCAAAGCTGATTCGTATCTCTCTGCTAATTCGTAACAGCCAACCTCTTGCATCATTTTTAGATTAGTCAACAAATTTTCGTCCGTAATAGTGTCGTTATTGAATAAATTAGTAGTAATGTCACCATGGCTTGACGCCGTACAGTGAAAACTCCATGCATAAACTGCATTTTTGGCACTTTGAGGCACTCCCTCTAATAGTTCAACGTTGGTAGGAATATGCCAATTTTCTCCCATTAACTCTTCAACATATTCTGAAAATTCTGAGAATAACCAATGGTCATCAACGGTATCGAGTAGCTTAGAATTCATTTTGATAAATGTATTAACTTTAGTCATTAAAATAGTACGTACTAATTATTTAGATTTAACATTGTGGCATTGAATCGTTGAATTTACAATACGACATTATCGAATTTGATGCCCATGTTCTTGTTCTTTTACTTTATCTATATTGAAACCGCATCCTTTAATTATCGTCTGCAAGTCATCAAAATTTCCATTGTGATTCATTCAAATCTCCGTTATTAATTAAACACATAACAATTATTAAGAGCGTACATTGCACAAATATTTATTGAATTCACAGATTAAAATGCATTGAGCAGTCATAATTGAAAGTTTCGTGTTAGTAAGATGTTTAATTCTATCACTTTTGACTTAACATTGAAATTGCTTTTTCATCTAGTTGTTATGCCCTTGTGTGATTAATAAACAAGTGGAAATAGTCTAAACATGTAAGGCTTTATTCCTAACTAACGATTCAAACTACTGACAATCTGCCGATGGGCGGGGCCGCATCCTACAAGTGTTACTATTTGACAACCCATTTAGTTCGTGAATGAAACGCTGGAATGAGGGTAACTCAGAATTTGATTATTAGGGTCTTTTTTCAGGGTCTTGTCTGTTATCAAAAACCGAGTGTACTATTATTTCATCTTTTTCAATGGTATAGAATATTGAAAAAGGAAATCTTCTAATCACACAACGTCTGAATTTTGAATATATCTTTTGGTAAATTTTGGAATTTTTTATAACTGACTTTATGGCTAATTCGATACAATCTAAATAATCAAAGCCCAAACCTCTGCGTTGCTTCTCATACCATGCAAAGGCTAACTCAATATCGTCCTTCGCTCTTTGGGTGTAGCGCAATCTCATTTGTATTTTTTACGCAAACCTTTATGCACCGTCTCCCAGCTGTGAAGTTGCAAATCTCCTTCTTGGTATTCTTTATACCTTCGATCTAATTCCATTTTCTGCCAATCATGCAAAGGAATTTGCGAGTTGCTGGCAGCAATTGAATCCCAGATATCTTCAACAATTAAGAGTTTTTCGGATAGTGAAAGTCTTTCAACTTCGTTTTTTATTTGGTCTGTTATCATATGAATCTCTAATGCACAGGTGAATAAATAGGCATTAAACTTTTATGTTAAAAATATAGTTTACCATAGCTCTGAAATCAAAAAAAGAGCCGTGTTTAATTATCTAGGTTTCTGACACCCTGCCGATGGGCGGGGCCGCATCCTACAAGTTCTAGTTTTCAGAACCCAGTTATCTTGTTTTTACAATCTGAGTGCGTGAAATAATCACAATGTTGGGCAAGCCCACTTTACACGTTCTTCCTAAAGCCATGGTAACTTAGGTCTATAAATTCATTCAAATCCGATTCGAGGATGTTGATGAGTTCTTTATAGTTATCTATATGTGTTTCGACGAAAAGGAAGCCGAATAAGGGATAGGTTTTGTGGTCGATTTTGCGCAGTTCTAGGACTTTTTCAAATTGCCTAGTGATTTTTTGGTAGTTGAATGATTGGATTTCTTCGCTGGGTTTTCCGGTGGAGTTATCAAGAACAATGACGCTGTAGAGTTTGTCTTGTTTGTCTTTTAATAGTTCGTTCCAATCTGGTTTTTGTTGCTGGTAGTAATAGAGATATTGGTTGAATCCATAGGCAAAATAGGACATGTCTGCGGTTGTGCACCAGCCGCCAAATCGCATGGGGTTGACTTCGATAGGTAGCAGTTCGCCATCGGTTTCTCGGCGTAGCTCTATGTGCAGTGGAAATGTCTTAATGTGGGATAAATCTGCTATTTTTTGCACAAAAGTGGTGAATTCATGTAAATTTTCTTCAATTATCGCTTTTGAGGTGGTGTATACGCGATCACTGACGTCATCTTCGGAGGCGAAGGTGTGTTTGAGTATGCTTAGTACCACCGCTTCGCCTTGTGCATTGACATAGGCATCGACAGCATATTCTTCGCCATTGATGCATTG
The DNA here is from genome assembly GCA_027067055.1 of Lysobacterales bacterium. GTDB lineage: Bacteria > Pseudomonadota > Gammaproteobacteria > Xanthomonadales > Marinicellaceae > NORP309. The sequence continues at coordinate 3,152 of JAMOMK010000043.1, forward strand.
TTCGATTATAAAATCATCAAGCCCCATTACTGATTGTGGGTACAAGTTTTTGACTTGTTGCATTTCGGTGTGGATTTTTTCTACCGTTTGTTGCCATTGGGATTTTTCGTTGACTTTGTATACGCCCATGCTAAAAAACCCAACACTAGGTTTGATGATAAAGGGCAATGGAAAGGCTGCAATATCAAGTGTATTTAATTCGTTTATGTTTACTTTTTTGAAAAAGAAATCAGGGTACATTTTTTGGGTTAATTGCCTGAATTTGTATTTGTCTTTGAAGAGGTTTATTTTCTCTGGCAAATCAGTGAAATCCAAGTGTTGAGCAATCCAGTCGATAGCATTTTCTGAATTACTGTAAATCGGTGTTTGCTTTGCTTTTATATAAGCAACCGCTTGCTCGCTTGTTATGGTAGTTAATTCATCGACAAGAGGATTTTCAAGCACGGGTAATGCGTTATTCTTTATTGTGTCTTTTAGAAAGGGTGAAACATAGGGTTTATCAAGTAAAAACATAATGACTTTAATGAGGGAAATAATAATCCCAATGGTAGCAGTTTAATGTATAATTTATCAACATATTCTTTAAAGAGGTTGCTTATGTACAAGCTTTAAGGTTGGCAATTTTAGTTTTTATTAAATACCTTTTATAATTGTATTCAGCAGATAAAATTATATCCCTGTTTATTATTGTACCCAAACTCCTATTAAGCTTGTTTGATTTTATTGATTAAATCATTCGATGTAATGGTATTGTACTTTTTTTCCATTTTAATTTGAGCAGAATTTAGTATCGCCGCCGTTGCATCACTAACAAGAACAACTTTAAATCCGAGCACAGTTAATGAATCAATTGTTTCTGCAACGCAATGGTCTGTTGTAAAACCTATTATATAAACAGTTTCAGCACCTATCTTTTTTAAAATGGCAACAAGATTACTATCCACGGTATTATCAAAAGACGTTCGACCAGTGACTTCATAATCACCTTCTTTAAATATACCATCGGTATATTCCGCCTTCCAGGTATTAGCAACAAACTGCCTTAATAGCTTTGGTAAAAATGGAATTTTTGCATAAGACTCTTTTTTAGATTTATCAATAATAAATGGTGACTGTATAACACTAATTTTATGGCTTCTGGCTGTATTGAGCAAATTAAGGCTATTGATAAGTACTCCATTTTTTTCGTAATTTTTTTTAATTAAACGATAAAAAAGACTGTCCTGAGTCCAAGTTTTTTGAAACTCAACAACTAAGATGGCATTCTTTGAAGCATTCATTAGATTTCTCTGTAAACTATTTATGAGATTGCCATTGTAAGAGATTAGAAAAAAGTATCCTTTACATATGTTGATTTTTAGCAATTACTTTTTTATCCGACTAAGTTGAGTTGGTGTAATACCAAGATAGCTGGCTATGTGATAGGAGGCGATATTTTTTTCGAGCCCAGGATAATCAACAAGAAATTTTCTGTAATTTTCTTTAGAATTATTTGAAAGCAGGCTAATTTCCCTATTTTGTTTTTCTTCTAAATAGTTTTCCAAGACGAGATGTATAAAGCTAGTATGATTGTATTTATTTAAAAGAGAAATAAACAGCTCTTGATCAAACCATATTAACTTGGTTGCTGTTAAGGCTTGTATATTTGTTATACTTTTCTTATGTAAATTTATACTTGCAGCTAAAAAGTTGTTTTTAAATAAAAAATGTTTATTGTGCTCAACACCTCTTTCAGACAAATAGTATATCCTTAATATGCCTTCAACGAGAAAAGCAAATCTTGTACTAGGTTCTTCTACTCGCGAAAAATATTCAAGCTTTTTCAATTCTTGGTATCTGATCATTTCTTTAAGCTCATCAAAGAAGCATTCTTCAAATGGGCAAATTGCACTCATTGCATTTTTGATTTGTAAAAAGCAAGATTGATTAATCATCATTTAAAAATCAAGGCATTAGTTGTGGAAAATGGACTACTTTTCATTTTAGTTTTCAAAAACAAGGGTAAATATCGACTATCTAAAAAAAAACATAATGTAAATCGTGAATAAATAATTATCCCAATGGTAACAGTTTAACGTATAATTTATCAACACTTTATTACTAGAGATTAATTATGCATAAATTTAAACGAGCAATTCTATTTTCTCTCATTCTAACTTCACTGGTTTTTTCCATTGCCAATGCCAAAAGTAAATGGTGGAAAAAGATTCTTGAAGATGAGGATAAAACCACAAGTTCTTTAAGCAATGATGATATTGGTAGCGCATTTAAACAAGCTTTGAGTATCGGTGCTGAGAATGTTGTTTCTCAATTAGGCACAAATGATGGCTTTAATGCTGATGAAGCGATTCATATTCCTTTACCTGAAAATTTAGAAAAGGTTCGCAAAATCCTCAAAAGAATTGGCATGTCGGGAATGGTTGATGATTTAGAGGTTAAACTTAATCGTGCAGCCGAGGTGGCTACTCCTGTGGCTAAAGATTTGTTTGTGCAATCCATTAAAGACATGACTTTTGAAGACGTGAAAAAAATCTACAGTGGTCCTGATGATTCTGCCACACAATACTTTAAGGAAAAGATGTCGGCATCTCTTACTGAAAAAATGAACCCCATTGTTGAGGAGAGTCTGGCTGATGTTGGCGCAGTGCAATCTTTAAATAAGGTCATGGATAAATACGACAATATTCCATTTGTGTCGTCGGTTAAGCCCGATTTAACTGGTTATGTGGTTGAAAAAGGCATGGATGGTATCTTTTATTATTTAGCTCAACAAGAAGCTCAGATACGTAAAAACCCTTTGAAACAAACCACCGCCTTGTTAAAAAAGGTTTTTGGGAAATAATATGTTAATAATTAAACTCACCCTACTCACCTTTTTATTGCTCAGCTCAATTGGCTTTGCTGCTGACGGACTTATCCAATTAAAAAGTCACCACAGTGTCAAACAAACCACTAAAAACTTGTTGGATGTCTTGAAGAAAAAAGGCATGACTGTTTTTAAGGTCATCAACCATAAAAAAGGCGCGAAAAAAGTGGGCAAAAAACTTCGACCAACTACGGTTGTCATTTTTGGCAACCCTAAGGTCGGAACGCCATTGATGCAATGCGCGCAAACAGCCGCTATTGATTTGCCACAAAAGGCCTTAATCTACAAAGATGCAAAGGGTCAAGTTTGGTATGCTTATAACAATCCACAATACTTAGTTACCCGCCATAATATAAAAGAATGTGAAAAACCTTTGGCAAAAATCACTAAGGCCTTAGGTAATTTTGCCAAAGCAGCAACAAAGTAAATTTAAGTTTTGCGGTAATTACTCGAGACTTGATTAATTGCTGCTATAGTCCAACGGGAGTTGGCATGGCAAATGGCCGCCGCTAATGCATCGGCGGCATCTTCTTGAATGTTTTCTTTGTGGTTTAACAAGAGCTGCACCATGTATTGCACTTGTGTTTTAGCAGCTGATCCTTTGCCAACTACAGATCGTTTTATAGCTTTGGGTGCATATTCGTAAACGGGCAAATCCATTGCCACAGCTGCACAAATTGCTGCACCTCGAGCTTGTCCTAGTTTTAGTGCTGAGCCTGCATTTTTTGCCATAAAAACGGTTTCTATTGAAATTTCATCAGGGCGGTATTTGTGAATCAATGCGGTTATTTCGGTAAAAATAACTTTTAGCCGTTGTGGAAACTCTCCACTTCCACATTTTATCGGTTGAAAATGCACCAGTTTGGTGTTGCGACCATCCGTATCAATTATGCCAATGCCCGTTGTACGAGAACCTGGGTCTATACCTAAAATTCGGGTTATGTTATTCATGCTTTCATTATGCCAAAACATGATTGAAAATACAAAATCTTGACGGATTTAACATTTTTCTTCAATCAAAGCATTACACTGGTAACTTTAAATACACGAATAAAACATGAAAACAATTCTTATTGGGTTACTTATTCTCTCATCTTATAGTGCTTATTGCGCACTACCTGTTAATTTGCAAAGAACACGGTTGTTTTCTGCAAATGAGCCAATAGCAGTTCGCCATGCTGGTGATGGCTCTGGTCGCCTTTTTATTGTTGAACAAGCTGGCACTATTAAAATATATAATGGCACCAGTTTATTAGCCACAAACTTTATTGACATTAGTGCTAAAGTTGCCAGTGGTGGAGAGCGTGGATTGCTAGGGCTAGATTTTGACCCAAACTATGCTAGCAATGGTTTTTTCTATGTTAATTACACCAAAAACGGTAGTAACTTTGGCGACACCATTATTGAGCGCTATAGTGTAACTGCTAACGCTAATATTGCAGATTCTACCAGTGGCCAAGTGATTATGAGGATACCCCAAACAGCATCAAATCATAATGGCGGAGATATTCACTTTGGTCCAGATGGTTATTTATATATTGGCATGGGGGATGGTGGTGGTGCTGGCGATGTACCAAACAATGCGCAAAATTTAGCTTTGTTATTAGGAAAAATGTTACGCATTGATGTTTCTTCCACAGAACTTGTTTATTCTGATTCTTTTGAAAACCCTTCCAATTTATGTGGATTAGACTCCGTTACTGGCTCTTACAAAATTCCAAATGACAACCCATTTATCAATCAGGCGGGGCAATGTGCAGAAATTTGGTCCTACGGATTAAGAAATCCCTACCGATGGAGTTTTGACAAACAAACAGGCGATTTAATTATGGGCGATGTCGGGCAAAATTTATATGAAGAAGTTAATTTTCAATCGGCCTCAAGTGTCGGTGGAGAAAACTACGGTTGGCGTTGTCGTGAAGGTGCGCATGACTTTAATACCAGTATGTGTACTGGAAGTGAAGTATTTACAGAACCGGTAATAGACTTGCCACAAGCTTCAGATGGTGGTTGCTCAGTTATGGGTGGTTATGTTTATCGCGGCTCTGCAATTCCTGCTATACAAGGTTTGTATATTTTTTCTGATTATTGCGGTGGGGAAATGAATTTTGCCACCCCGACTGGTGCCACTTGGTCATTTGAAATGTTAGAAGATGTCAATTTTGGCACGCGTGGATTTGGTGAAGATGAAGCGGGTGAAATTTATCATATTTTCAATAGTGATATTTATAAATTTGAATTAAATTAAATACCTCAAATGGCATTTTTTAGGGCAGTAACATTACTGCCCTTTTTTATGTCTGTTTGCTGTGTTAGAATTTATAACTTATTTTATTTTGAGAAAAATCATGTTTAAAGCTTTAGTCTTACTCTTAACAATTAGCACACTTCAAGCACAAGAACTCTTTAATGCTGATTTCTTAGAAAGTGTTGCCACATTGCGTGACAAAGCGTTAACTGATTCAACCGCTTATGACATTACCGAATCCTTAACAACAGAAGTTGGCGCTCGTCTAGGTGGAAGCAAAGGTGATGCACTCGCGGTTAAATGGGCTGTGGCTAAATTTAATGAACTAGGGTTTGATAAGGTATGGACAGAGCCAGTTACCTTTCCAAAATGGGTTCGTGGTGTTGAAACCGCTGAAATCATTGCTCCTTTTCCACATGAGATAAAAATCACAGCATTGGGCGGTTCTTTATCGACACCAAAAAGAGGACTAAAAGGTGAGATTATTCATTTCAAAACTATCGAAGATTTAAAAAATGCCGATGCGTCCTTAGTTAAAGGCAAAATTACTTTTATCAGTAACCGCATGGAACGCTATAAAAACGGTAAAGGTTATGGCATGGCAAATGGTGCGCGTTATATGGCTGCCAAATACACCGCCGACAAAGGTGGCATTGGTGCTATTATTCGCTCAATCGGCACAGACAGTAATCGTGACCCACATACGGGTGGTATGAAATCGGTTAATTTTAACAAAGAAACAGGTGAAATCACCTTATTGAAAAAAGGTGAAATCGTTCCAGCTGGGGCTATCTCTAATCCAGATGCTGACCTTTTAGTTAATGTACTTAAACGTGGCAAGCCTGTCATTTTTAAATACACACTTGGTTCACATTGGGACGGGCAATACACTTCGCAAAATGTTATTGGTGAGATTACTGGCAGAGAAAAGCCTGAAGAGCTTGTTATTATTGGTGGGCATTTAGACTCATGGGACTTAGCTACAGGTGCTATTGATGATGCATCAGGTTGTGGAATCACTATGGCTGCAGCCAAACTAATCAAAGACTCAGGTATTAAGCCTTACCGAACCATTCGAGTAGTCTTGTGGGCAAATGAAGAAAATGGTTTACATGGTGCGCGAGCATACGAAAAAACCCATAGAAATGATTTAAGCAACCATATCATCGGCGCAGAGTCTGATTTTGGAGCTTCCTCTGTTTATCAATTCAAATCCAACGTGTCCGCTCAGGCCTTACCTGTGATTGCTAAAATGGCAGAATTAATGGCTCCAATTGGTGTGACTTATGTGGGCAACAATGCTAGGTCCGGAGCTGACATCTCACCACTATTAAAGGCTGGTATGGCAACGATGGAATTGTCCCAAGATGGCACTAAATATTTTGATCTTCACCATACACAAGATGATACGATGGATAAGATTGTACCTGAAGAAATTGCACAAAATACTGCTACATGGATTGTATTTGTCGCATTAGCGGCTGAATATAAAGGTGATTTTGGTTTTGACTTGTATAAAAAACAATGAATCAACTCGAAAAATTTAATAAAACCTATCCAGTCAATATAGAATTAAAGGTCCAGTGGGGCGATATGGATGCTTTTAACCATGTTAATAATGTTATGTATTTTCGCTATTTTGAATCGGCTCGATTAGCTTATTTTGAACGCATTGGAGTTATGGATAAAAGCAATAATAACAAGATAGCTCCAATCTTAGCAGAAACCAGTTGCCGCTATCGCCTACCATTAAATTACCCAGATACAATATTAGTTGGCGCTCGTGTTATTGAAAACCACTCCCATGGTTTTCTAATGGAATATGCAATTTATAGCACAACACATCAAACTGTCTCATCAATTGGCACAGGAAGAATTGTTATGTTGGATTACAACACCCATGAAAAAGTCACTGTGAAACCTGAGACACTAAAAGCCATTAAGGGTTTATCTATTACCCAAATCCCGATATAGAAAGTACGATGATAGCACAAGTCCTTAATGCACCTAGAAAACCCAGAAAAAGCTTCATCACCAATGAGGTGACTTTAGTTTTTCTTGATTTCCTATGCACATCAGTTACTTGCACTCTCAAACGCATTTCTATATCGGGATTTGGGTATTACAACACAATAGCCAGCATAAAGCTTGAGATCATTTTAATTGCAATAAATAAACGACTAAAGCATCTATCTCTGCTTCACTTAATTCTTCTTGATAATGAGAAAACATAACAGCAGGTGAATACCCACTCACAATATACGCATCAGGGTTGATAACTGATTGACGAATATACTCTTGTGCTGACATATTTTTGATGATTTTATCTGCTCTTAAGGCCAAGCCACTTAATGAAGGTCCAACAGTAACCACATCACTCTTTGTTGTGTGGCAAGAAATACAACCCACCACATTGTTCTTACCCAAATGAAGCGACTTAAACAAATACTCTCCTTCTTTTATCAATGAGCTTTCATTGCAGCAAGTTAATAAAAATAGTGACGGTATTAAAAACAATTTCTTATTCATAAGAATACTCAACATATGACCATTTATCGTCAATGATACTGTAAATAAAATGGTATTTTTTTTTCTCTGGATTATTTTCTGCTAATAGCCTAAAACCAAACTCTGTCTCTTTGACTGTCATGTGAAATTTATTGGCTTTCTTTGAAAATTGAATTTTTTTTGCAACTGTTGTATCACCGCCTTGTAGACGAGTTAAAGAAAATTCAAAACGCTTTGATTGGGTAAAGTTTCCATTTTCATCTAAAAGTATAGAATAAACATGAGGTTTTCGTGCCAATCCATAATAAAGACGCTTACCTTTAAGTGTGTTAAACACACCTATTCCAATAGCATCAATTGTATTAAATTGTGAAACAACTGTATTGGTCGATAGATTGATTTGATAAATAACACCATTTTCTTTTCTTGGTAATGAGCCAGCTAACGATGAAACATAGAGTGAATTAGTGTCGCAATCGTAAAAAAGCCCCATTGTCCCAAAAGGGTTTTTGTTGTTTGGCTTTTCTTCAGATGGCATTTTTAAATACAATTGCATTTTTGCAGTGCTACTGTCAATTTTATAAATTTGATTCTGAAGTTCTGGTGGGTTTAAACTCAAACTCACATAGGGCAAAGGTGCCACATACATATTACCCTTGTTATCTCTATCAAATCCTGCCAAATATCCCGATTTTGTCCATGATTCATCTTGCCAGATCCTGTTGTTTGACATGTCCCTTATGACCAAACCGCCTTGGTGGTTCTGTTGTTTTGTATCAATTGCCGGTTGCTTCATAGAAAGAGTGTGAATAAAACTTGGGGTTTTTCTACAACTATTCACCACACCTAGTTTAAAGCTTGTTGCTAAATGTGTATCGTTTGTAATATTTTTATTCTGAATAGTTAACAAGTATCCCCCAACAAAAAGAGATAAAATTAAAAAACCCAATACAAAAACCTTTATCATAACCCAACAGGAACAAACATTGGTCCAGCATAACAAGGCCAAACTTTTACCTTTTTTATCCCATTTTTAATACGTGTATCAGCCCAGCAATACTCCTCTCCTTTTGTTCCATTGTTTTTAAGTTGGGGTACATACCACAAAACCAAGTTTTTATTTTGCAATGACTCAGGTGGATTGATAAATTGTTCTGGCCCTTGTCGAAAATCAGTATTACAACATGATCCCATTGTAACCATATCATTACTACCCTCATCTCGACCAGGGTGATTTATTGAAATATAACTAAATGCATTGTCTCCTTTGGAGCCATCATTAAATTGCCCTCTGTTCGGCTCAACATAAAAGCCATTGCCTTTTTCATTTGTTATTTTGAAAAGATAGCCTTCTCGTGTGTACTTAGTGTTTTTCGATTGCAAATGCCATTTTTCTTCAGTCCACAACTTCCATTGTTCACCATTCCACTGAGAGATACTTTCATGGTCTTTATCAGCATCTATATCAATTCGAATAATTGGTCTGTAAGTACCATCTGTTCCACAGCCTCTTCCATAGTCTGCTGCTGCCACTCTGAACCGTCCATCATTATAAAACTCAAAACGTTGTTCATAACGATAATTACACGGTGTTGGCCAAGGAGGTTGCCTAAAATCCTGCGTAAAAGAAAAGCCAATTGTTTTACCATCTTGCTTTATTTCTTCCACTTGCGGCCCTTCATATGCAATAACAACAGCCGATGAGAACAAAGGACAGCCAATAGCGTCAGAATAACCAAAGCCCTCTCGCGTGGAATAATTAACGTGCCAATCCAGTAGCTTTGCTGACTTCATCACTGGAATATTTTTATACTTTAATTGCGTGACCTCTATCCCATCAGATGCCGTTATTTGATAGTCAAATTGCCAGTTACCTTTTTGTAAATGGTTACTTTTTTCACAAAACTCCCTGAAAACATATTCATTTTCTAACTGCCTTTCAGTCACATCTATCGGAGGCCCGCTTTCCCCTAGGTTGGTCCACCGTATGCCGACAAGAGTACTGTCAGTTAAATCAACAATTGCCCATAACGCCTTATCATTTAAAACAAAAGTGGGGGCAACACACAAATGGTATGATCGCTCACAACGAGAGTTTTTAAGTGACGTTTTTATCTGTGACATGGTTGGCTTTTGTGTCACTTCTAAAAGTTCTTGTTTGACTAGTTTTGAATTTTTAGCTATGGCAATAGCTATATTTTTTAATCGATTATTAATGTCAGGCTGTGCATCCGAGTAATAATTTACAGCTAACACCTGTTGTAACTTAACATCTACAAACCCAACAGTTGACATGTTATAAAAATAATTATACATTTCAACTCGATAACAGCTTTTACCACACTTTGACAACCTTTTCTTATTATTCAAAGAAACATCAGCAGCCAGCACTTTCCTGATTGTCATAATTTCATTTCTTAAAGGCTTATTTCCTTGAGGGTGCCTAGTATATTTTGTAAAGTCTTTATTTTGTATTACAATTTTTTGAGCACGATATTCATCTTGATGTGTTAGCTCTTGTTTACCAAGTCTCAATATAGGTATAGGCTTTTTTAGGCTTTGTTTTACCGCAAATATATAATCATTTATTATAGCTAGGTTAACGTGTTCTTTTCTGTCATTATTAGTAATCAGTTTACCAGTATACTCATATGTGTTTTCTTCATTTGACCCATTATGTTCTGATGAACATGAAGATAAAAAAAACATTACCATAATGAGAGAGAATAATGCATGGAAATATTTATTTGGTAATCGGAAAAATGCCATTATTAAATATGTAACGCCTTCATTGTTCTTGAATTTAACCATTAATTACTACTCACTATTTTGCTTTTTTAAAGTTCTAGCAAAAATACAATCATTCTAATTCGTAATTTCAAGGCACTCAAGTTATCACCTGAATTTATACAAAAGGAGTACAAAAAGTACTCCTAATTTCAATGGATTTAATGGTTTATAGAGTTAACCAATTTTAAATCTCCATTTAACTGTAAAGCCAATTAACAGGCTTAATATTAATAATGCCCACCACCTGTTAACTGGTATCATTATTGGTATACCTGAATTGTTACCAAATACCGTCAATGGAACAATTGGAGTGTCGGTTGACAATTCAACTACTACAGTCTCTGGCAAGATTG
>JAMOMK010000044.1 GCA_027067055.1 Lysobacterales bacterium
ATAATAGTGCATCTGATAAATCTTGTTGTCGTAAATTCTTCCAAGCCATAGTATTTTAACTGTTTGTTCTTACTATATATTATAACATTTTTTTAAGCAGTATTTGGAAAAGTTATGCAAAGGTCTCTACTATTAACATGCTTCCTGCTATAATTTATTATATTGTTATTTTAAGGAATAAACCAATGAAAAACCTGTGCTTGTGTTTTTGTCTATTACTTTCAAGTTTTTTGGTATTCGCTAAAGTTGCCTATTTGCCCCTGTTTGATGGGTACGACTTAAATAACATTCAAGAAAACTCCATTCTTGTTATTGACCTTGATAATGGCAAGCTTTTAAAAAAAATTCCAATTGGAAACGGCGTTGGAGCAGTATTCTTAAACTCAGTAGGGGATAAACTTTACGCTAGTGCAAAAGATGACAATAAAATTGTTCTAATTGACACAACAACTCTAGAGGTTGTTAATGAATGGACTGGTTTAGCAATAAAGCCTGAACAAATTATTTTAAATAAAGCCGATAACATCTTATACTTCTCTGAATACAATAATGATTCCATTTATCAAATTGATCTTACCTCTAATCAAGTTTCTGTTGCACTTACCCTCTCAGGATTTCAAAAATTTTGGTACTCAGAAAGTTTAGATACGATTGTATTTAGAACACATAATTCTATTTCTGGAGATTATAATTTACACGTTTTTGACTTAAACAGTATGAATTTAAACTTTGTACGGCTTGTTGGAGACACTTATAGTTACTTTATTGATGAAGACAACTTAAGGTTTTACTATCCTTACTTTGGTGCTGGTCGTCTATACTCTTTCAATTTTAACAACTCAACTGCAAATTGGTATTTTTACTATGTTTATGCTCCTGGACCTATTGGCGGTCTAAATGATCAATTTGCGAATGTATATCCATTACAAAACAATAAGGTTCTAGCTATTGGTTGGCACGGCAGTTACGAAATAGATAAAGATTCAGGTGTTGGTACTAAAATATCTAGTCTAGGTAATTACAATCATCCTTATCAGCGTCTAACAGACTACACTTTTCTAAAGACTAATCGACCAGAGTTACCATTTTGTGGAGTACCTGCTCCAGGAATGGATTGTAACAACTATTATCCTTTGAAAGTATCTGTTCAAAACCATCAAACCAGCCAAGAAGTCATAGTTTTTGAAAAAGGTCGTGCAGGTACTAATGCCCATGGAAGGTATGTTGGTGAAAAATTCTACTCTGTTCCCATTATACCTATACTAAGTTTAAAACTATTATTGCTACTATTCATGCTGTTACTTTTAGGGCTTACCTACAAAACTCGATTTTCACAAGGGTAATATTTGCTTAATCACACAAATTAAGTTTAAATAATCTTTTTTAAATAGTTGCTTATACTTATGCTTCGTGGTCTGTTGATTATTATAACCTTATTTTGCTCCGTAAGCTGTGCTCAATCTGACGGTTACGAGCGATTACTTTACCTCAAAGACTTTCAAAAATTGGGACAACGTGCCTGTGATGAAAACAAGGTTATGGTTATTATGGTCAGTCGTGAAAGTTGTCCTTATTGTGTCAAATTAAAAAAAGAAATTTTTGTTCCCGAAGTCAAATATGGCGAATTAAATGACAAGTGGTTATTGCGCGAATTATTAATTGACGGTGGAGATAAGCATATTGGCTTTGACGGTAAAGAAATCGAATCAGTTAAATATGCCATGTCAATTAAAGCAACCTTAACACCAACCGTATTATTTTTAGATAAAAACGGCAAAGAAATAGGAAAGCGTATTGTCGGTACAGGCGGTGCTATGGAGTTTTATGACTTTTATTTAAAAAGATCAATCAATCAAGCTCTTAAAAATCAAGAGTGTACTAATAAAATACAAACAGGAGAAAGATTATGAACGTTTCACGAATGATTAGAATTATTGCTGGCTTTTTCATTATGCTCAGTTTGGCTATGGCGCATTACAGTGGTCAAGTTGACTTTGCTCAAGCTAAATGGCTGTGGTTTACTGCCTTTGTTGGAGCTAATTTGTTTCAATCAGGCTTTACAAAGTTCTGTCTTATGGCAAATATTTTAAAAGCTTTAGGCGTTAAAGAATAATATGTATGCAGGATTAAAACATTCTCATATGCTTTTCATCACGGTTAGCATTGTGTTATTTCAGTTGCGCTTTTTCTTAAAGAATTTAAAGAAACCTATCGCTAAACCTTTAAAAGTTATACCCCACATTAATGACACCTTATTGTTAATAACTGGTATTGCTTTAGCTTACCAAGCTAGTATAAACCCGATGGAACATAACTGGCTATTAGCAAAAATCATTGCTTTAGTCCTCTACATAGGCTTTGGCATTGTAGCATTAAAATCTAGCGGCATAAAAAGCAAATTAAGCTATATTATAGCGACTTTGTTATTTGTCTTTATGGTATTAACCGCACTAAAAAAACACCCATTTTTATTTGCTTTATAAGAAGTTGCTAATATACAAATATTTTATGTTATACTTGTGCGCTTAAAGAATTTATAAGAGTTTATTTGGAGAAAATTATGAATAAAAAACTATCATTAATTTTAGCTATTGTAGGTGCTTTTTCTTTAGCATCCTGTACTAAAGAAACCACTCAAACAGCTAAAACCCCTGCGCCTGCAGCTAAACAAGTCAAAAAATGTGGTGATAATAAAACCAATACTAAAAAATGTGGCAATAAAGAAGCGAGTGCTAAAAAGTGCGGCGAAGGCAAGTGCGGCGATAAAAAAGCTGCCAGTCTAGCTGCAACAGAAAAAAACATTTTAACAAAATACCCTCCCTTAGAAATTGAAATGAGTGCTAAAAAATTGGCTAATCACTCTTATCAGGTTCAAGGAAAGGCAGGTATTGCAACTGATAATGGTGGATTTATTTCAAACTCAGGGTTTGTGGTAACAGATGCTGGTGTAGTAGTTATTGATGCCTTAGGGTCACCCCCTTTAGCTGTAGAATTATTAAAAAGAATTCGCAAAGTCACTGACAAACCTATTAAAAAGTTAATTATTACGCATTATCATGCTGACCATTTGTTTGGAGCTCAAGTGTTTAAAGAGCTTGGTGCGGAAATTATCGCACCAATTGGTAGTTACAAATACATCAATGCTGACTCCACTCCTAAGCGTCTAGCTGAGAGAAGAGAATCTCTAAAACCTTGGGTTAATGAACAAACTTATGTTGTCGAACCTGATACCATTATTGACAAAACAACAGATTTTGAGCTTGGTGGATTACACTTCACAATTAATATTGTTGGTGCCGCTCACTCTGATGGCGATTTAACCTTGTTAGTTAAAGAAGATGGCGTACTGTACTCTGGTGATATTATATTTGGTGGCCGCATTCCTTTTATTGGTGGCGGGAGTACAAAAAAATGGGCAGATACATTAGCTAGTATGGAAACTGGTTTAGAGTTGAGTGTTCTTGTCCCTGGTCATGGAGACGCATCAAGTGATCCTGCATCAGCCATTAAATTAACTAAAAGTTACCTTTTATTCATGCGCGAAGTAATGGGAGCTGCTGTAGAAGACCTAGAAGAGTTTGTCGAAGCTTACGAGGCCGTTGATTGGGGTAAGTTTGCTTCAATGCCTGCTTTTGATGCAGTTAATCGACTTAATGCAAATACTGTTTTCTTATCAATGGAAGAGGAATCTGTCGAATAAAAACAACAACTTTATTTTGATAAAGAGGGCTGGGGCCCTCTTTTTTTTGCTTTAAATTTTATCAATATAAGCAAATGCTAATGTAGTCGTTGCTAAATTTATATGATATACTTCAAAGTTAATGAAAAATAAACAGATTTTGAGGAGTTAATAAATGTCGATAAATAACGAGCAAACACAAAACACCTATGGGCAAATGGGGTTAGCAAGTCTTGCTATTCGTTTTACCATGGGCTTCATTTTTTGGGGTGGCTTTTCACGCCGAGCCATTTATGCCGTAGCACCAGCTGATGGCAATCATTTTAAGTTAGATGTCGAGCATGCTAATTTTGTAGGTAACAAAATAGCTGCTGCTTACCCAGGCTCTTTTATGCCAGAAACATTAGTGGCTGTTATTCAAAATGTTCCTTTAATGAATTTCACTATGTGGCTATTCTCTTTTGCTGAACTGGCAGTGGGTTTAGCGTTAATCTTCGGTTTTGCTACGCGATTAGCGGCTGTGGGTGGAATGGCGCTTAATTTTGGCATGATGTTGGTGTTTGGTTGGATGGGATCAACCTGTCTTGATGAGTGGACGATGGCAGCTTTCGGGTTCGCTATTTCTGCAGCAGTCTATATAACAGGTGCGGGCTATTATTCTATTGATAATAAGTTAGCTAGTGGGAAAATGGGTCAATGGAAAATATTCCCTTGGCTATTTTCTGGTCCTTTCCCTATTAGTAATGACGCTTTAAAGAAAATGAGCTTATGGATTACTGCACTGACTTTTATCTTTGTTGTTGGCTTCTACAACGTTCTTTATGGCGCAACTTACAGCAAACTTAAGCCTCGTGTTAGTTTCCATCACCAAAACATTCAAATCTCTGATGTTCATGTTAAAAATGATGGTTCGCTTTCTTTTTATGGTTATGTCAATGCAGGGCCTGATACGCAAAAAGGTTATGTGATTAAGGCAGAGCTCAAAGATGAGTTTGGCGATAATGTTGCAACTTGGAGTGGTGCTACAATGGCAAACATGTCAGATGAAAATATTGATAATACATTCAAAATGCCATGGGGATCAAAATTTGTTCGTACTCGCTTTGGTATTGGTGGAAAAACAGGTGCACAAGCAACCATTACTTTACCTGCAACTGGTGATACTGAAGTTGAAGAGGGTGAAACTTATACCCTTAAACTTTCTCAAATTGAAGGAGCTCCTTTTGAATTTACAGGAACTGCCAAAGTCGAAAATGGTGGATTTGTTCTTGAAGGCTCTAGTTCAAAACATTAAAATCAAACGGAAATAAGAGTGGTATAACATCACTCTTATTTTCTACAAGTTAAAGAGGAATAGTATGAGATTAATAATAAATATTTTGGCTTTGGTTGGCGTATTAGCCATCGGCGGTGGGATATACGGCTGGACAAAGTTTGGTGACGATTACAAAACCTTTAAGTCTTTTGATGCAAAGGCTGGTGAAGTTTACTGGGAAATGTGGACAAAACTTAAAAA
Source organism: Lysobacterales bacterium (assembly GCA_027067055.1). Classification (GTDB taxonomy): domain Bacteria; phylum Pseudomonadota; class Gammaproteobacteria; order Xanthomonadales; family Marinicellaceae; genus NORP309. Next base: position 5,196 of record JAMOMK010000044.1, read on the forward strand.
ATCACGCGTTACCGCAGAGGCTACTGTTTGGATTAAAGAGTTTGATGAAGGTGTCACAAAAGAAGATGCCGAAGAATCAATGAAGTTAGTTGCCAACGAAATGAACATGAAAATTGTGGGTGAGCTGCCTTTATCAGAGCAAGTTTTTGCAGAAACTGGTGAACCTCAACGTTACTTAAAAATATTCGAATTTTGTGATGCAAGAACAGCTCGAATGATGGTTGACTACAATGTCTTCATTTCAGCCTATCTTCCTTGCCGTGTTTCGATGGTTGAACGTAAAGATGGCACTTTTGCTCTGTATTCAATGAATATGGATATGATTTTGCATGGTGGCGAAACTTTACCTCCGGAACTATTCAAGAAAGCTTCGCGTGTAAAAGAAACTATATTAGCTGTTATGGAAAAAGGTGCGGCTGGCGACTTTTAACACTGCTTTAATCCTTGCTTCTAACTAATTCAAAACCCCACTTAAAGTGGGGTTTTTTATGGAAAATATTATCGACTATATTAGATTAAGTGATTAAACTTCTATTTCAACCTCTCTAGAAATGTTGGCTTTCCCACCTGCCATCAATGAAACAATCTCACCTTCCTTTATGTCAAGGTTAATAATGATTTTACTGGCTGATGGTGTGGGCATAAAATGCCCTTGTTCTATGCTAAACTTCTCTTTTTTAATAGCCATTTTATCGAAAAGATAACACGCCATTGGACCTGCCGCCATTCCTGTCGCCGCTTCCTCATCAACACCATAGCGCGGAAAAAACATTCGGGTAGATACATCACTGCCCTTGCCCTGGGTTTCATTAGTATAGACGTAATATCCGATTAGATCCAAATCTTCTGAAACAGACGAAATGGCTTCAAAATCTAGTTTCAATTTAGTCAGTATGTTTTTATCTTTAACACCAATTATTACAAATGAATTTCCTGTATTGACCAGCAAAGGCTGGTTAATTATATCAAACTCAGTAACGCCGATAGAGTTCAGAATTCGTTTATGGTGCTTTTTTATTGCTGAGTATTTTGGCGCCAATTGTTGCATATAGGCCATATCACCATCAATCTGAATTTTACGAGTGCCTTCTATTGTTTCTTTTGTATACCAACCTTGTTTAACTTTCCCAAGTTGAGATAAGTAGCTAAATACAGCGATAGTTGCGTGACCACAATGTGCTATTTGACGACTAGGTGTATAAAAATCTAACTTAAAATCAGCCTGTGTTGATTTTGAAACAAAGGCTGTTTCAGATAAACCGACTTTTTTTGCAATGCTTAACTTTTGTTGATTATTTAATTCATCAGCATCTAGTACAACTCCTGCTGGGTTGCCTCCGCTATTATTATCAATAAAGGCATTAAGTATTTTTACTGTGACTTTCATTTTCTTTCTCCTATTAGTTATAGCTGCATTCTAACTAGTTAGAGTATAGTCTAAGTCAAGCGCCTTTTAGTTTTTTTAACTTTTTTTCTGTTATTTCTATGTAGTGCTCAATATCTTTTTGTTGTTTTTTCAATTTCATTAAGTGTATATCAAGCAACTCTGACACTTTATTAGCGTCATTGTCTTTATACGCTTTGGTGTATGTTTTTATTTTTTCTAAGGGCATACCTGATTTTTTTAAACAAGTAACCCAGTTAACAATTTCAACATCTTTTGCTCCATAATTTCTATGGCCACTTTGATCTTTTTGCGGCTTATCTAATAATTTAATTTTTTCGTAATACCTAATGGTAAATTTACTCAAACCACTTTTTTGACTTAATTGCGAAATTTTCATTACTGTGACTTTATCCATGCCTCAACTTTACTATTTAGCACTTCCATCGGCACAGCTCCTCCAAGTAAGATCAAGTCATGAAAGGCTTTGATGTCAAATTTGTTGCCCAATTGTTTTTGTGATTTATCACGCAATCGCAAGATGTTAATCATACCAAGCTTATAGCCCAGAGCCTGACCAGGCCAAACCATATAGCGTTCGATTTCAGCCACAACATCTGATTCTACCGTTCCTGTGGTTTGAGCCATGTATTTAATGGCTTGTTCTCTTGTCCATTTTTTATAATGCAAACCGGTATCGACCACCAATCGAACCGCTCGAAATAACTCTGCTTTTAATCGCCCCAAATCACTAAAAGGGTCGTTTTTATACATGCCCATTTCTGCCGCTACTTTTTCCGAATACAGAGCCCAACCTTCTATGTAGGCATTATAAGGAGCAATTCTTCGCAATAAAGGCAAGCTTTCTTGTTCTAAATTTAATGCAATCTGCCAATGATGTCCGGGAATAGCCTCATGGTAGGTCAGTGTTTTCAAATCAAATTTTGGGTTCGCCTTGATGTCACGAAGGTTTATCCAATATATGCCTGGCTGTGATCCATCAATAGGTGGGTTGGTATACATGCCACCTGGGGCAGACTCTTCACGTGACTTTGGAAACTTTCGTACCTCTACAGCATACTTGGGTCGGGTAGCAAACTGCTCATCCATACGATTGCTTATTTCATTAATATAACCATTCAAATCAGCAAGTAATTGTTTTCTTCCTGCATCAGAATCTTCATATAAAAATCTAGTATCGTCATTAAGTGCAGTCATTCTTTGCCCAACTGTGCCACTATTCATTCCTTGAGATTTTAAAATCGCATCCATTTGCTTTAAAATTCTTTGCACTTCATCCAATCCAAGTTGGTGTATTTGTGCAGGTGTTAGGTCAGTATCACCCAACATTTTAACCGCATCTTTATAATATTCTGCACCATTTGGTTGTGCCCAAATACCTGACTCGCTACGCGCAGACATGGATAAATCTTCCAATGCTGTTACAACATTTCGGTAAGCTGGATAAACTTTTATGGCAACTATAAGTTTGACTTTATCCAACATATGTTTTTTATCATTTACCGAGATGGTTTTATTATTTTTTAATTTACTTTCAAAAGAAGTCACAAAAGAGTGTTGGTTTACCGGAGGTTTGATAAACCCTTTCATGGAAGCAATGCTTTTATTGACAATGACTAAAGGAGGCACCCAGTTGTTGTCGCTATCTGCTGACATTTTTGCTAAAATTCTTTCTACAAATAAATCATAATGATCCAAGCGTTTAATGTAATCCTTGGCATCCCCTAGAGAGTTTATTTGTTGGTTTGTAATTAATGTATTTGGTACATCAATTAACGGCCCATTAATTTGGTTAATAATAAATGGAGATAAGCCCATCCATGTATCAATATAACCAATATCAAAGTCTTTATTACCAGAAAAATAACGTCCAAGGCTTTGCATGACCTCTTTGTTTTCATCCAAAACTAACGCCTGTATATTCTTTAATTTATCTGTGGTTTGGCGCAATTGTACACGTAGCTGTGCTTCTGACTCTGGTGAAAAATCCGCTAAGCGGTCATTATATTTACCTCCTACCGTTTGTAAATCAACTCCAAGCATCGTTGCTGTCGCTGGGCGAGATTTAAAAAGTATTTGGGTGCTTTGTTGATATAGCTCATCCAAAGTAGTGGCTGCCTTTTGTGGTTGTTGTATTTTTGTATTTTTATAACTACATGCCGTAACTAAAATACTGCAAAAAAGTAAAGTGTAAATATTTTTCATTGTTTTCTCCAAAAATTACTGCCATAAATAATCATGACTTTGCCATTATTTTAACCGTTTTTAATTTTAATATGTGAGTTTTAAATCGTTAATATGAAATTATGGAAACAATAAATAAGTCAAAATTTTCTTTCACTCAAAAAATATCTTTTAAATTGCTGGTTATTTTTTGCCTTATAATTTTTTTACAAATTCCGTTGTTTTTAGTCAAGGATGTGATTCGTGATAGACAAAGTATGCAGTTTCAGGCACAAGAAACCATAAGCCAACGATGGGGTCCAAATCAATATATTGGAGCACCTGTTCTCATAAAAAACAGTTATAGCCTCAATGACAAAGGTGAAAAACAACTAATTAGCGATTCGAGCAATGCTACATCTGCTGTGTACAGTATTGCTTTACAGGCACAAAAGCGTTATCTGGGCATCTTTGAAGCAGCCATATATACGGCTGAGATAGAATTAAAGGGAGAAATTGATAGTACAAACTTACAACCCCTAAACACGGTTAGCAAAATTTTTATACCTATGCGTGAAGTACGCTCCATTAAAAATATTGATGGCATTTTTATCAATGACATAAAAATAGACTCATCTCCTCAATACAAAACCTATAATTCTATACAGGGTTTTACCTTAGATATTAGCTCTCTTGATTTGCCTAGTACATTTAACTACCTTATTAAATTGCAAACCACTGGCTCGCAAACTTTTTCAATCATACCAAACGCATCATCATCCTCTGTTGTTATGCAATCAAACTGGGAATCTCCCTCTTTTATTGGCAATTATTTACCCGACTCACGTGAAATATCAAAGCAGGGGTTTTCTGCTAAATGGACAATTAATCACCTTAATTTTACTTCACCGATAAATGCCAGAGCAACAACCTCAAACCACTTTGTTTATGAACCAAAAGTGGAAAAGTTTGGAGTTAAAATCATTATTCCTGCCAACACCTATCAGGTTAATACCCGCACTGCCAAATACAGTATGTTAATTATACTCCTATCTTTTGCTGGGTTGTTTTTATCCGAAGTGTTTTTCAAAATACGCTTGCATCCCTTCCAGTATTTATTAATTGGCGTTTCTTTAAGTTTGTTTTACCTTCTTTTGTTGTCGCTATCCGAACATCTGCGCTTTAATTTAGCTTTTTTACTTTCAGCCTTTTCAACTATTGCTTTAATTGCCGGTTATTGTTCAGTTGTTTTGGGTCAGCGTATACGTGGTATTTACACAGGAGTTCTTTTTAGTACTCTTTATGGTTTTATATTTGTATTAGTGAAAGCCGAAGAGAGCTCTCTACTGATGGGTTCTATCGGTTTGTGGATTGTGCTGGCTTTAGTTATGTACCTAACCCGTAAAATTAACTGGTATGAAAGCAACGGCATTAACCCGCCAAAACCTTAAAATATTAGCAATTTTTTAACCGTGTTGTTTTTGGCGTTTATTTCGATTACCTGTTTTGGCTGATTTGTTTTGTAAGCTTAACAAGTTAGCCAAACGGCCTTTTTCATTGCAGTGAATAAAATCTTTTTCCAAGGCTTCAAAAACGATGTCTTCATCAATATGTAATACGTGTATGAGCTGTTGATGAAGCATTTTAAATAGACGCCTAAGTGAAATTTTCCATGAAGAGCCCTCTGTTTTATACAGGTTGTCCGATAATTTCATAAAGTTCGCAAAAGGCGCATCGCCAAAAATAACCTGCTTGGTATTAGGGAAACGTCCTGAGTTACCAATCATATCCCAAAAACGAGCAAAACGATTAACCCTTTGAAGCGTCACGTAATCAATATCTCGGGTGGACAGAATATTGTACGGTTGATTTTCGTTATAGATCATTTGGTATTCTTCGGTGTGGCGGTTGATGGGTGCACCACGAAGGCGTTTTAAAATGCCTAACTGAATTTCTTGAGGGTTTAAAGTCACCAATTTATCAAAGCTCTTAGCAAAGTTATCCAAACTATCACCTGGCAAACCAAATATTAAGTCAGCATGAATATGAGCCTTTGTATTTTGACGCAGCCACACAAGGTTTTCACAAGTCTTTTCATTGTCTTGTTTACGAGAAATGAGATCTTGAATTTTTGGATCAAAAGTCTGAACGCCTATTTCAAACTGCAAAACATGATCAGGAAATCGTGACAATACTTCGCGCAGTTTTTCAGGTAAGCGGTCAGGAACGACTTCAAAATGAATCGACATATCATCGCTTAATCGCTCTAAAAAGAACTCTAGAATTGCCACTGTTGTTTTGACTTTAAGGTTAAAGGTACGGTCGATAAACTTAAAATGATTAGCGCCACGTTGAATCAGTTTATCCATCTCCACTAAAAACAAATCTATGCTAAAAGATTTGGAGGTTTTATCCAATGAAGACAAACAAAACTCACACTTAAAAGGGCAACCACGTGAAGCTTCGACATACAAAATTCGGTTTTTAATATCTGCATCATCGTAGAACTCATAAGGCATATTTAACTGCTCAAGTGGCAACTCGATACCCGCAATGACTCGCTCTAAAGGTTTTTGGTCGTTTAATAATTGTGTGCATAAGGTCTTAAATTGCAATTCGCCTGCACCGGTAACACAATAATCCACCACATCAAACCAATCTGGCACATCGGGATAATGTGAAACCTCTGGACCGCCAATAACGATTTTCAAATCAGGCTGAACCTGTTTTAACAGCTTAATGCATTGACCGACTTCCACTACATTCCAAATATAAACACTAAAGCCAATAATTTTTGCTTTATGCTCTAAGATTTTTTCAACAATATCCAGTGGGCGCTCATGAATAGTAAACTCATGAATCTTTGCTCTAGCTTGCAATTCACCAAGGTTGGCGTACAAATAACGCAAACCAAAAGCACAATGGATGTACTTAGAATTAAGTGTGGTTAATAAAATATCAGTCATGGTTTTATTGTATGAAATTAGCGTAGATAATGCCATCCTGAAGCCATCTTGTACCAAAACAAATAATTAATGGTCTTTCAAAAACGGTGTCAATTGAAAGTTCAACTTTCAATTGACACCGTTTTTAAAACTGATACAATTAAGCAATGTTCAAAAGAAAATTAGCAAAAAAGATTAAAACAACCTTAAAAAAGATGGATGTGTTAACCATTATTGGGCCAAGGCAGTCAGGCAAAACAACCCTGGCAAGGCTTTTGTTTCCTGACTTTGATTACAGGACGCTAGAAAACCCAGATGAAAGAAGCATGGCAACCCAAGATCCTAAAGGCTTTTTGAGCGGTTTAGATAAAAACTGTATTCTTGATGAATTTCAAAGAGTGCCGCAACTATCGTCCTATATTCAAGGCATAGTCGATGAACCAAACAACAAAAGAAAGTTTGTCTTAACAGGCTCTAATGGATTGTTATTGATTGATAGCATCACCCAAACATTGGCAGGTCGAACAGAGTTATTTGAACTGTTGCCATTGTCTTATCATGAAATAGTTAAGAAAAATAAAACAATGAAGCTTAATGACTATTTATTTAACGGTGGTTATCCACGCATTTATAAAGATAAACTCGATGCAACAAAATGGTTACGCAGTTACTTTCAACTCTATGTCGAAAAAGACATACGCCAAATCACCAACATAAAAAACATAGACTTATTTGAACGATTTGTAAAATTAGCAGCAGGGCGCGCAGGACAATTATTAAATACTAACAGTCTAGCCAATGAAACAGGTGTCAGCGCACCAACAATAAGTCAATGGATAGGCGCGTTAAAAACCACGTTTGTTTGTTTCACTCTACAACCACACTTTAAAAACTTCAATAAACGCATTGTTAAAAGCCCAAAGTTGTATTTTTATGACACAGGTTTATTGTGCTATTTATTAGGCATAAATGATTCAAAACAATTAGACACCCACCCTCTACGTGGTCATATATTTGAAAACTTCATCACCAGCGAGTTTTACAAAAACCAAGTCAATAATGCCCAAGAAAAAAACCTCTACTATTGGCGTGACCAAAAAGGACACGAAATTGACCTTGTTTTAGACCATTCCTCCTATCTGTTTCCTATAGAAATAAAACTCAGCCAAACCTTTAACAGCAGTTTTATAAAAAACACCAAATACTTCAATAAACTGCAAAAAGAAGCAGGTACACAACTTCCTGAAACCAATGCCCAAGTGATATATTGTGGTGATAAAGAAAATATTTTTAAGAATACTAAAATAGCGCCATGGCAGAACAGCTTGCTTAGCAGTGATAAAAAGAGTTAATCATGGGGCCAGAATTTAATAAATCATTAAGAAAAGTTGCAGTTCCAAAGTTTAAATCATTGGGATTTAACTTTGATGGTAAAAGAAGATTCAGAAAACAACACAATCAAAATATTGAAAAAATAATAGAATACCAAGTTGGTACACATTCAATGAGTGGAAAATTTACGATAAACCTAATTGTTGGTAACTCATATCAAAGACTCGCAATGTTAAAACCAACGCTTTTTTCTAAGTTTATCAATTGGCTGTTCGGTAACTATGACCCTTGGTGGAAAGGTCTTTTTTTACCAAAAGATAATTGGTGGAAGATTAGCCCATTTCAAAAAGAAATGGATGCGATTATTGAGAAAACAATCAAAGATTTAGAGAGCTTTGGTATATCTTGGTTTGAAGATAAATTATACATATCCACGCAGGAGCATGAGGAACGAGAGAAATAAAAACCTCCGTGTAACTCTGCGCCTCCTCTGCGAGCCTCTGTGATACTTAACAGTCAATCAGAACACCCCTAGCATCAGAAGAAAACACTACTTGTAATAAAAATGTCCACAGATTAAAATCAAGTAATGACAAATTCACGCTACGACATTCTTTTCGAGAAAGTAAAAATTGGTCCTGTGACGGCTCCTAATCGCTTTTACCAAGTGCCGCATTGTAATGGTATGGGACATCGGTTTCCGCAGGCTTTGGCTAAGATGCGAGGGATTAAAGCCGAAGGTGGCTGGGGTGTGGTTTGTACTGAAGAGGTGGAGA
>JAMOMK010000045.1 GCA_027067055.1 Lysobacterales bacterium
AACGCCTTTGACGTACATTTTTGCCGTGGTTGGTGACATTGCCAATACAGACAATGGATAATGTCCTGCATTAAGTGCTTTAGAATAAGTTTCCATATCTGGAGCTTCGATTCCAGCAAAACCTTGATAATCTACAATTGACAAACACCCTTGAGCTCTTAGTCCTGCTTGTATTGAGTCAATTAAAAACAATGTTCCACGTTCTTTAGTTAAACGTCTGGCAGTTTCATAGAATTCACGAGTTATACCCATTCCAGGATTTCCTTCACCCATTACTGGTTCCATAAAGAATGATTCAATAAAAATATTATCAGCATCCACTTGGGCAAATGCCGCTTCAAGAGCAGCAACATCATTAATAGCAATGGTTATTAAGTTATCACGCGCAGCAAATGATGCACAATTTTTACGGTAGCTAGGTAATGATGAATCAGAATACTGAGCAGGTCTATCTGTACGACCATGAAATGCACCTTTCAGTGCCATTATTTTAATTTCTTTACCTTCGTGACGAGCACCAGGTGCTGTCATGTTTTTTGCATTAATATCAGATATACGAGCAGCAACTGTTACTGCTTCAGAACCTGAGTTCATGCATAAGAATTTATCAAAAGGACAAGATCCTTGTGAGTGACCTACTTCTCGTTTAATGGCTTTACTGAGTTTCATTTGCAAATAAGAAGGTGTCATAATGTTCGCCATCACATGAGGACGACTCATAGCTTCCAAAACAAAATCCGGAGCATGACCAGCACCCAACATTCCATATCCGCCATTATCATGTAATACTGCACCTTTAAGTGTGATCAACCAAGCACCCTTACCACCAAGTGAAACGTATGGGTTGATTGCATCTTCAGAATAAAAGTTAATGTAATCTTCTTGGACAGTCTTCATTTGAGTCGACTCATCCATATCAATTAGCTCAGGAAATTCATCTTTGATAGCTAAAAAACTAGTGTACGCATTTTCAATGGCAACAGTTAAAGCAGAGTCACGTTGTAAAAAATTAGCAATAATATCATCGCTTAAACCCTTTGTTAGCACGCTACCTTTAGCGGCTCGAATAGTATTCAACTTTTCTAATACTGACATATATTTCCTCTAGATATTTGTATAAGAGAGTCATGCAACCCTCAATGAATTTAATAGCGCAACATTTTACCATACATGTAACCCTAAATATCACCCCCTAAGGCAAAATATTAATTGAGGCCTTTACATAATTCTGGGACGATGGAAAATAATAAAAAATACTTCAGGAAATTATTTTTGCGGATTTTTTAACGCAGAGTGAGGTTTTCACATCTTTTTTACTCGTTTCACGGGTTATGCAAAGGTCTCTAACTGGTGATGAGTTGAAAATCACCTTTGAAGTGCTCGATGTATGAGTTTTGGTAGTGCCAATCACCTAGGACCATTCTTTGTCTGGTTTTATTTACTGCTTGTGTTTGATGAAATCCGGGGCGATGGGTGTGACCATGTAACATTAATGAAGCATGATGATGAATAAATAAATCATCAACTGCCTGTTGATTAACATCCATAATTTGGCTATCTGCTGACTGTATGTGTTGTTGCGATTGTATTCGTGCATTTTGAGCAAATTCAATACGTTCAGGGATGGTTTGACTCAAAAACCACTCCTGCCATTGAATATCTCGTAGTTGAAGCCTTACTTTCTGATAGTCACTATCATCCGTACATAAAGCATCAGCATGCGTCAAAATAACCTTTTGTCCATCCAGTTCAATTAAACTAGAGTCATCTAGCAGAACTAGGTAATTATTAAATTTTCGACCTAAGAGAAAATCACGATTACCTGCCATGAAATAGCATTTTGTCTGATATTTTTCAGACAATTCATCCAAATCTTGTGCCACTTGTTTAATGACTCCAATTTTGGCATCATCGCCCAGATAGTATTCAAACAAATCTCCCAAAATATACAAAGCCCGAGCATTTCGGGCTTTGTTATCTAAAAAGGCTTTAAATCTGTGGTAAATACCTGGCTGATTTTCATTTAAATGTAAATCAGCTATAAATAAATCTTTCAACTTACTTTACAGGCTTGTCTTCAATTTTTTTAGCTTCAGGCATTTTATCAATAACTGATACTTTTTTAATCAACATTGTCTTGATTGGTACATCACTTGGAAAATCATTGTATGGTCCCGTTTGAGTGAAACGAATTTCATCAACTACATCCATACCTTCTACTACTTTACCAAAAACAGCATAGCCCCAAGTCCTGCCATTGTCTTCACTGGTAAAATCTAAAGAAGGATTATCCTGAACATTAATAAAAAACTGTGCAGTCGCAGAATGTGGTGATGGCAAACGCGCCATAGCAATCGTACCTCGCACATTCTTTAAACCATTAGAGGCTTCATTTTTAATAGGAGCACGGGTAGTTTTACGTACCAAATCTTCATCAAAACCACCACCTTGAATCATAAATGTACTGATAACACGGTGGAAAATAGTACCATCATAAAAATCATCTTTTGCGTATTGAATAAAGTTTGTGACGGATAATGGTGCCTTATCGGCATCCAATTCAAGAATAATGTCACCTCGATTGGTTTCCATTTTGACCAAAACTGGTGCGGCAAATGCGGTTAATCCAGTACATAGCAATAATAAGGCTAATATTTTTTTCATAGTAAATCTCTAGTAAATAGGTTTTCAGTTTAAATTATATGTGGCTTAAAGACATTAAAATCAATAAAAAGTTTAAAATAACTTAGGTTTCAGGTTACAGGTTTCAGGTTTCAGGTTTTAGGTGAATGTTTTTCTTGTTTGAATCAATCCTCCTAGCATAGCAGATATTTCTTCTGCTTCTTTGAGCCATTTGTCTGCAAGTTTTGGGTGTATGAATTCAATTTTCTGGCCTATCATTATTTGTGTCTCAAGTTCACTGCATGAACCTTTAGCAATGTATAAAAATCTAATGAATTCTTTGTTTGATTCTCTACCATAACCTTCTGCTATATTG
>JAMOMK010000046.1 GCA_027067055.1 Lysobacterales bacterium
CAGGCTCGATTACCAATACTGGTACTGGTGATTCAGATGAAACACCACCATCAGATGATGTATTGATTATTCCTGTAGTAGGTTCGCCGGCTTTAGCTACGGTCAAAGCCATGACTGGCAATGCCGATGAAGATGGCAGTACCACTATTACTGAGAACGACACTCTGACCTTTACCATAACGGTGACCAATAGTGGCAATATACCATTGACTAATGTAATCGTTACAGACCCTATGATTACACCTAATAGTAACACTTGTCCTACGGTAGCTGTTGGTGCGACCTGTGTATTGGTCGGCACTTATGTGGTAACCGCAGGCGATGTGGCTACAGGCTCGATTACCAATACTGGTACTGGTGATTCAGATGAAACACCGCCAGTAGATGATGTGTTGATTACTCCTGTAATAGGTTCTCCAGCTTTAGTTATCGATAAATCATTAACTGATAACACAGATGAAGATGCGTCAGGTACTGTTACAATCAATGACACTTTGACATTTACTATTGTAGTGACTAATAGTGGCAATATACCATTAACCAATGTAATCGTTACAGATCCTATGATTACACCTAATAGTAACACTTGTCCTACGGTAGCTGTTGGCGCGACCTGTGTATTGGTCGGTACTTATGTAGTTCAACAATCTGACATTGGCAATGGGCAAATTATCAATGTGGCAGAAGGTTTATCTGATGAAACAGTTGCTGATCCTGAAACTGACACCGAGACAGTTCCAACGGAAAGAGTAGTAACTGCTCCAGCTGTAATTTCAACTTTGGGACAGTGGTCTTTACTTCTGCTGTTATTAACATTTCTTGTGACTGGTAGAACATTCATTAATAAACTGAATTAAAATTAACTATAGGATAAAAAGCCTGAGATCGGTTCAGGCTTTTTTTAAAACAATAGTAGGTCAATAGCATAGACAGACACAAACCAAAAATTCAAATCCAAACAAGTATCTAGTTTTAGAAATAAATGATCGACGAAATGGCATTTGAGTTTAGATTTTGAGAACTGTTTGTAGCTCTTTCAACTACTGATTTCCATACCCCAATAAGTGGCTTGGCTCTTACATTATTCTTGCGCTTTGAATGTAAAGATAGCATTGCGGTCAAAGACTTTTTCGAAGCCTTTATAGGGCAGTGGTTCGGCTTTCATGATGGCATCTGTAATGGATTTTTTGACAATTTCACTGGCATTACAGGGCGTGGTTATTGACACATTAATGACGGCACCACCAGGAATTTGGCGAACCTTTACGCTGCATTGCATATCCAGTTTTGTTGATGCTGGTTGACTCCATTGTTGGTAAACGGCTGTTTGTACGGCATTAATCCACAAGGACATCAGTTCATTGCGTTTATCTGCTTCAGATTTGCCTTTGACTGTTCCAGTTGTGACTGGGTTGTTAGTCTTTGTTGGTTGCTTTGTTTTGTTGGCAAGTGCTTCTAAATCGCGTTTGGCTTTTTCTAGCTTCTTCTTGTTTTCAAGTTTTCGCTTTGCTAACGCTTTTTTCTTTCTTTCGAGTTCTTTTTGCTCTTTGCGCTCTTTTTCTAAGGCTTTGGTGTCAATCTTTGGTACTTTCTTTTTAGGGATAATTGCCGGTTTCTTTTTTAGTGGTTTAGGCTGTTTTTTCTCAACCTTTTTAGGTGTTTTTTTCTTTGGTGGTTTAACCTTTGGTTTTTTAACTGGCTTTGTTGTGTTGTTTGATTTTTTGATATTTAATTGTGAAATATCAACCATTATTGCTTGAATCGCTTGTGCTTTAATTGGCTTTGATTTGAACTGAAAACCTCCAAATAACAACAAGCCAATAACAGCAGCAATTAAAATGACTGTGTATAAACTAGCGAGGACTTTTATTCTAGTATCGAGCATGAGTTAATAACTTTATTTGTCCATTGCTACAGGGTCTGAAATCAGGCCGACTTTTAATGCCCCTGCTTTTTGGGCGACAACTAACGCTTCATAAGCTCGACCATAGTCAACCTTTCTATCTGCACCAATTAAAACGGGTAGCTTTTTATCTGCACGTAAGAAAGCAGCTAGCTTAACTTCAAGCTGGGCTTCATCAATGGCTTCAAATTCTCCACCTTTGCTCAAGAAAAACTGACCATTTTCATCAATGTTGATAATGACAGGTTCGGTCTCGATTGGAACGGTATTGGCATCGGACTCTGGCAAGCTGACTTCGACACCTAAATTAAGTAAAGGCGTGGTAATCATAAAGATAATAAGGAGAACCAATGTCACATCAATGTAAGGCACAACATTAATCTCAGCGATGGCTTTTCTGCGTCTTCTCACGACTTATCCCCCAGCCTGACGGTGCAATATTGTTGAAAACTCTTCTTTAAAAATGTCATATGAGCTATACAATCTTTCCACTTTAGCATTGAAGTTATTGTAAAAAATCACCGCAGGAATTGCTGCAAATAAGCCCATCGCTGTGGCAATAAGCGCCTCAGAAATCCCTGGTGCGACTAATGCAATCGTGGCTTGTGTTACATTGGATAAAGCATGAAAGGAAATCATGATTCCAATTACGGTTCCTAGCAAACCAATATAGGGGCTGATTGAACCAATAGTTGCTAAAAAAGGCAGGTGGCGTTCGAGTCCATCAAGTTCCTTATTTAGTGCAATACGCATGGCACGATCGGCAGATTCTGTGGCTTTGACATCAGATTGTGAGGCTTTGCGTGAGCGTAAAAACTCACGAAAACCGGATTCAAAAATCTGCTCCATTCCAGATGGTTTCTTTTTATTTTTGGCAATAGTATCGTACAAGCGATTGAGATCAACACCAGACCAAAAGGTGTCTTCGAACTTTTTACTCTTTTTACTATCAGCTTTTAGACTCATCCATTTGGCAAAAATAATCCACCAGGATGAAATAGATGCCAATACCAATAAAAACATGACTCCTTTAACTGGCAGACTGGCATTCATTATGAGTTCAATAAAATTAAAATCTTGGTTCACTTAATAAATCCTCTTTTAATAGTTGTGGAAAAGCAATAACTTTCAAGCTATCAGCTGTTAGACTAGCCGCTTTAACTTCGATAGTAGCCAGTAATAAATTACCCTGATTAGTCATCTCTTGATAAAATTCAACTGTTGCTCTTTTTATCTTTGTCATTTTGCATGTTACTGTTAACGTATCATCCATCTTAGCGGGTTTTTTAAATAGAATATTTGCTGCAGTGACAACATAAATAATATTATGCTTCTTTTGTAAATCTGATTGAATAATATTTCGTTGCCTTAACCAATCAGTCCGCGCACGTTCAAAAAAGTTCAAATAACGGGAATGATAAACCACCCCACCACCATCTGTGTGTTCATAATAGACACGGTAATTAAATGTGCTGATTGTACTTAGTGACATGTTTGTCTCAGTATTTTTTGCACTATTCTACCTGATTAGAACGCCAAAGAAACAAATTTATCTTTGAAGATTAAAAGATGGTGTAAAATGAGTCTTTTTTAACGAATTATTAATATGGTTGAATCACTTAATATTGTTATTTTAGCAGCAGGCAAAGGCACGCGGATGAATTCAAAAAAACTAAAGGTGTTGCATTCATTTGCCGGCAGTACCATTATTGAGCATATTTTGCACACTAGTTATGCCCTAAATCCCAGTAAAATAATAGTGGTTTATGGTCACCAGGGAGAGCAACTCAAAGCACACCTAAAAGACGAAGAAATTCATTGGGTTGAACAAGTCAACCCAAACGGCACAGGACACGCCGTTCAATGTGCTTTGCCTTTGTTAGATGAAAATGCAAAAGTCTTGGTGTTAGTTGGTGATGCACCTTTGATTCAAGCAGGAGATTTGAATAAGCTATTGGAGCACACATCAGCGGTGTTAACGGCACAAGTAAATAATCCATTTGGCTATGGTCGCATTATTAAAAATATGGATGGTTTTATTAGTGCGATTGTCGAAGAAAAGGATGCCAGCCCATCGCAAAGGCAAGTGGATGAAATTAATTCGGGCATTATTATGACAACAACGACCAATATGAAAAAATGGTTGACACAAATAAACACCAATAATGCTCAAGGGGAACTATATCTGACCGACATTATTGCACTGGCACACAAAGATAATAACAGTTTTAAAGCAGTTCCTGTTTCTGATGCTCGCACCATAAACGGCATAAATGATCGTGTTCAGCTAGCAAAAAATGAAGGGATAAAGCAAGAAATGTTGCGCGAAAACATGATGCTGCAAGGCGTGAGTATGCGTGACCCAAACAGTGTACACATTCGTGGTTTTATTGATTGTGGAGAAGACATTAGCATTGATGTAGGTGTTATTTTGGAAGGTGAAAACACAATAGCCGATGATGTTACCATTGGTGCTTATTCCATTATCAAAAACTGTATATTGGGTAAAGGCACGCGTATTGCACCTCATTCGATGTTGGAAGATGTCATCACCCAAGGTGATTGTGATATTGGTCCTTTTGCTCGATTACGACCTGGCACAAAAATTGCCACAAAAGCAAAAGTTGGCAATTTTGTCGAAACTAAAAAAACCACTATCGGACATAACTCCAAAGCTTCTCATCTGACTTATTTAGGTGACTGTGAAATAGGGGATAATTGCAATATAGGAGCTGGAACAATAACGTGCAATTACGATGGCGTTAATAAATTCAAAACAATTGTAGAGGATGAGGTCTTTATCGGTTCAGATTCACAACTTATTGCACCCGTTACTATTGGAAAAGGTGCTACCATCGGTGCAGGCAGCACCATCACAAAAGACAGTGAAGCTGGAAAACTGACGCTTTCGCGTGCCAAGCAAAGAACTGTGGAAGGGTGGCAAAAGCCTGCTAAAAATAAAGCCTAAAATAGACAATTCTAATAAATTCAACTAGAATAACATTTTTGAAAAATTTGGAATAGTCCATGTGTGGAATTGTCGCAGCAACAGCCAATAGAGATGTCACTGACATTATTATTAATGGTTTGAAAACTTTGGAATACCGCGGATACGATTCGGCAGGCATTGCTATTAATGAAGAAAACCACCACATCAGTATTCGCAAGCAAGCAGGTAAGTTGAATAAGCTGATTGAAAACTTAAAAATTCATCCTGTTTCAGGTCATTCGGGTATTGGGCATACACGCTGGGCAACTCATGGTGAACCAACTACCAATAATGCACATCCACATGACTCGGATAGTGTAATTGCTGTTGTTCATAATGGCATTATTGAAAATTATGTGCCATTACGCAATATGTTGCTTGCAGAAGGTTATCAGTTTAAATCTGAAACTGATACTGAAACTTTGGTTCATTTAATTCATTATTATCAATCACAAAACATGAGTTTTTCACAAGCTTGCCATAAAGCGGTAAGAGAACTCGATGGTGCCTATGCTGTTGCTATTACCAACAGTGCAGAACCAGAAAAAATAATTGCGGCACGCAAGGGCAGCCCATTAATCGTAGGACGAGGAAAAGGGGAAAACTTTATCGCCTCAGATGTACAGGCATTAATCAATGAAACCAAGCAATTTCATTACCTCGAAGAAGGCGACATTGTCGAAGTTACCCGTGGTAGCTGTGTGATCTATGACAAAAATGATGCGATTGTAGAGCGAGAATTAAAAACGGTAGAATTATCGGCAGAAGCTTTGAGCAAAAACGGTTACGATCATTATATGCTTAAGGAAATATACGAACAACCCACAGCAGTTGCCAATACGTTGGCGGATAGATTATACGACAATAAAGTAACAAAAGACTTTATCGGCTCTAATTTGGAGGCTGTATTAATCAAAACTAAGCAAGTACACATAATTGCTTGTGGAACATCCTATCATGCCGCGTTAATTGCTAAATACTGGCTGGAAGGTATTGCTCGAATCCCAACTCAAGTGGAAATTGCCAGTGAATACCGCTACCGCAATCCAGTTGTTCCAAAAGACAGTTTGTTTTTAACCATTTCGCAATCTGGTGAAACTGCTGATTCACTAGCGGCTTTACGTTTTGCCAAAGAACAAGAAAATTACTTAACAACATTGGCCGTATGCAATGTACCTAACTCAACTTTGGATAGAGAAAGTGATTATTGCTTGATGACTCGTGCAGGACCAGAAATTGGCGTGGCATCAACCAAAGCCTTGACCACCCAGATGTCAGTACTGGCATTAATCACACTTAAATTTGCTGAAATTAACAATATTGATGAGGGTATTCGTTGCGGTTTAGCAAAACAACTTAGAACATTGCCAGGCATAATCAATCAGGCATTATTGCTTAATAATAAAATTAAAGCCTTTGCAGAAAAAATTGAAAAACGTGACAATGCCTTGTTTTTAGGGCGTGGTGTACATTTTCCAATTGCATTAGAAGGCGCGTTAAAGCTCAAAGAAATATCCTATATCCATGCCGAGGGCTATCCTGCGGGAGAGCTTAAACATGGACCGCTTGCATTGGTTGATGAAAAAATGCCCGTTATAGCCGTGTGTCCCAATGATGCCTTGCTTGAAAAGCTCAAATCAAACATCGAAGAAGTCCGAGCCCGTGGCGGTGAGTTATTCGTATTTGTTGACCATAAAGGCGACCACGGACTTGATAACGCCAATACACACTTAATTGAATTAGAAGCCAGTGGCGAATTCACCTCACCCATCGTTTTTAATATTCCATTGCAATTGTTGTCTTATCATGTCGCCCTATTACGCGGAACAGATGTTGACCAACCTCGCAACTTAGCCAAATCGGTGACAGTTGAATGATATGTGATATTTATCGCTCCGATACAAAACCAGGTCTCTATCTTTATCTTGAGAAAGATAAAGAGATTGATGACTTACCTGATGAATTAATCAAGCTCATCGGTAAACACAGCAAAATCATGGAACTGGATTTAAGCACACGCGACAAACTTGCCAATGAAGACATCAATAAAGTTAACACTAACCTTTTGGAGCTAGGCTATCATGTACAAGTGCCTAAAGATTTGGTTAAGAGTGTGTTGAATTTCAGGGTTTAGTAATTTAAAAGGAATATAACATCTTTGTTTTAGTTTTATCCTCAATCAAGTATAATTAACTTTTAACTACAAATAATTATAGCATGAAAAAATTACTATTAATCACATCTCTCATCTTCGGCACAGTAAGTATCGCCCAAGACCAAGAAACAAAAAAAGAACACAAAGAAAAAAAAGTTGTTGTTACTCAAGTTATTGACGGTGCAAAAGTCTATGGTAACAAATGGCAAGACAGTGAAGAAAAAATGTCCATAGAGAAGGCTATCGCAGAGCAGGAAATGATTATCGGTGAAGACATGGTTTTTACTGGCAATATTGGTAAAGTTTGTCAAGGCAGTGGCTGCTGGATGATGTTAGAAAGCAACGGAGTAACCGCACGAGTTGACTTTAACCACCATTCTTTTTTCATTCCAAAAGACACCCAAGGAACAGCTGAAGTTTATGGAAAGCTCAAATCAAAAATGATGAGCGATAAAATGCGTAAACACTTAAAAGATGATGGCGCAGGCGAACTAGCAGAAAAAGTCTATGAAATCGTCGCTACATCGGTCAAAATCAAGTCTTAAATTAAACTGAATATAAAGGCTTCTCTTGTAGAGGCCTTTTTTGATTACTAACTCTGACTATTTAAATAAGTAATCACTTTAGATTTTTTAACGTGGTTATTATAAACTAAGCTTATCAGTATCAATAAAACACTGATAACAAAAGTGGAATATAGAAATAGCGGCCACGGAAAAATAAAATCAATACTGAACCAATTTATACAAATTACATAAGAAAGAATACTGGCAATCAATGTGCCAATGGCGAAAGCAAACAAGCCTAAAAACAAAAACTCAATCAAGGTCAATTGCAACATATCTTTAGAAACCATGCCCATCATGCGGTAGTAAAAGCTTTCACGCAAACGGTCTTGCGATGTCGAAACCAATGAAGTGATAAAAATTAATAAACCAGCAAACAGACTCAAGGCAGTAAATATTTGCACTAAATCTTTGAGTTGATCGACAAACTCTTTTAGTTTTTTAGCAATATTTCCGCCATCCAAAGTGGTAATGCCAGGAAATGTTTTTGCAATTTGTGTTTGCATCATCACGCGTTGTTGATCTGATACTTTAGCCGTAGCAAATCGAATTTGTGGTGCGTCGGATAAGACTTTTGGTGGAAAGATAAAATAGAAGAAAGGCGATGGTCCGCGTTTAAGTCGTTTTCGGATACTAGTAATTTGAGCTTTAATGCGGATGCCTTGCACATTAAAAGTCACTTTATCACCTAAATCCACTTGTAAAAATTCCGCAAAGCTACTCAATATTGACAATGGAACATCATCACCAACCTCAACAAAAAGTTGTTTGCCTTTACTGCTTATATGCAACTCTTCAGTTGGCAATAATTCATTGGCGTAACTCAGATTAAATACTCGCGAGATATTGTCATAGCGCCCGAGCTTTGTTTTTAACTCTTCGGCCTTGATACCATTAACTGACTCAATACGTGCACGCACCACGGGATAATAGGTTAACTCTTGCCCTAACAACTGATCCAATTCAGCTTGCTGACCTGTTTGCACATCCAATAAGAAGAAATTGGGTGCATCTTCGGGATAAGTCGAAACTAACTGTTGTTGAATAGAATAATCCAGCAAACTAATGCTGCCCAATATCATCACCGTCATGGACAGCGAGGTGATAAAAAGGTGTGATTGATTGCCTTTCCTAAATATATTTTGCAAAGCCAACTTAGTTTTCCAGTTTTTTATGGCATTTGAATTGACCAACAACTTCAACAACCACATCAAAGCCTTGATTAACAATGAAAAGCTTAACCACACGAGCAGTAAACCAATAAAAACTTGCACACTTTGTTTCACTGTTCCAATTTCAGAAAATAATAACAACAAAACCCCTAAGCCTGCACCAATAAACCACAGCCAAGGCCTGGCTTGTTTTCCCTGTTTATTATCGTGTTTATGCAAGACCGCAACTGGCTTGATGGATTTTATGCCATTAAGAGCCAAATGAATCATCAACAAAGTCATACTAAGGGCAATAACTACCGCTTTAAACAAACTAAAGACTGGAATGGATAATTCAATTGAATTAGGTAAAATAGCAAGAAAAGCCTCCTTGCCAAAAGATAAAACTATTAAACTTAGCAACCAAGCGAGCGTAACGGAGACTAAAGCCATTGATAAAAACAACCACCGATAAGAGGCAATAATACTGCTGTGAGTTTCACCCAAGGCAGTGCGAATGGCATTGGTGTTTCTCTGTTTACTTACAAAAGCATTGACCACACTCATCATGCCGATGGCTGATAAGATAATCACGGCAATCACCAACAACTTCAAGAAAACTAAAAAGTTTTGGCTTAAATTTGAAATTGTGGTGTTGGATTGTTCGGCCGTTTTAAGGGTGATTTTTGTGTTATTAGTTAACTCAGAGAGTTCAGCAAATAAACTTTGTGTCTCTTCAGGGCTGCTTGTCTTTATTTCAACCCGGTAGTTAATGCGGCTTTTTTTACCCATCAATTGTGTCTTGGCTAAATCAGATTGATGCATAATAATTCGTGCACCAAAGCCAAAAGCCGTTAAAGGGCGATCTGGTTCGGTGATTATTTCATCTGCAATAGTAAATTGTGCTTCACCAATTTTTAGCTTATCGCCAATAGCTAAATCTAAAGAACTCAACACCTGTTGTTCAACTAATACACTGCCCTTTTGCCATGAAGATGAGGGGCTGAAAGCATTATTCTTCAACAGCAACTCACCGTAAAGCGGGTAAGTACGTGTCACCGCTTTGATTCGCGTTAATAGAGAAGCATCCGAGGTGTAAGCAATTGTATTGAATTGAGAATCATAAACAACTTGAGATTTGTCCAGCTGATTGATGCGTTCTAAGACATTGGCTGGAAAATCTTGGTGGTTGCTCAAGATAATGTCGCCACCGACGATTTGCTTTTGATTTATTGCTATATAATCATCTACCGATTGTTGCAAAGCATCCAGAGTTAAATAAGCACCCAATGACACAATAATACACAAGCTAAAAAGCAGTGGATAAAGTTTGTGATTAAACCATTCGCGCCAAATAATCGGATTCATGGTTTATATTTTACCATCGACAATATGAATGGTTCGGTTGGCCAACTCAGCAATCGCCTCATCGTGTGTAACCACCACCAAAGCCGTGTTAAATTCTGCTTGTAGGTTAATCAACAATTGCATAATACCTGAAGCGTTTTTTTCATCAAGGTTACCTGTTGGTTCATCTGCGAACAATATCTTAGGTTGTGTTATTAAGGCACGGGCAATTGCAGTGCGTTGTTTTTCACCACCTGATAGTTGATGTGGAAAAGAGTTCTTTCGATGAGACAGTGCTACTTTTTCAAGCAATTCATCCACCTTTTGCTGAAAAAAGCTGCCATTTAATTTAAGGGGAAAACCAATGTTTTCTGCCACTGTCAAAGTTGGAATCAAATGGAATGATTGAAAAACAAAACTAATATCAGTTTGCCGTTTAAGTGCCAACTCATCCTCACTTAATAAAGTCAAATCAACCTCGTCAAGCAATACATTGCCAGAGTCTGGCACATCCAATCCTGCCAAAATACTCAACAAAGTAGATTTTCCTGAACCCGATTTCCCCATGATGGCGACAAATTCTGCCACCTCTATTTCCAAGGAAATGTCTTTTAACACCTCAATGGTATTGTCTTCCAACTGAAAAGATTTGGTGATGTTTCGTGCTAATAATAGTGATTTCATCGTGGCTTTATAAATGCTCCAAAAAAGGTAAGACAGCAGGGAGAATGTTCTTCTCAATAATAATTTTATAACCCGCTGCGGTGGGATGAATACCATCATTCTGGTTATACTTCGAGTCGCCTGCAATATGTTGCAAGAAAAATGGAATCAAAACCACTTGATGCTTTTGTGCTAACTGTGGATAAATTTCTTTAAATTCAGTGACATAATCAGAGCCCAAATTATCATAGATTTGCATACCTGCAAGAATAACTTTAGAACCCGATTGTTCAATACGCTTAATGGCATCATCAATATTTTGCTTGGTTAAATCAAGAGGCAAACCTCGCATGGCATCGTTTGCACCAATTGTTAAGATAGTTAAATCTGGCTTTTGTTTCAAAACCCAATCCAGACGGTTCAACAAACCACTGGAAGTTTCACCACTTAAACCTGCGTTTATCACTTCAACATGTTTTGGCAATAAACGTTGCAATTGGGATGGGTAATTATCCTTTTGTGCCACACCCAAACCCTCAGTTAGGGAATCACCCAAAGCTAAAACTCTATAAGTAACCTGGATTTCTTGAGCCTTATCATCAACTAAAGGAGAAGGGTCATTTGGGTTGCAAGCCGAAAGAATGAAAAGTGAAAATGAAAATAATAGAAAATAGCGCATCAATGAAATATAGTGGTATTCCTGTTATTTTCAATAGTCTAAACAACTTTAATGAATTGTTCAATTCTAAAAATACTTAGAAGGCCCTTGAAATTTATAAAAAAATTGTAAAGATTCTAATTGTTGGTGGCGACAAGGCGCTACCGTGTCGATGTTTGGTTTGATACACAAACAAAAAGCCGTCAATGCAAGGAGCGAAATGACAATCTCTTGAAACAACCGACATCTTCCTAATAACAAGAAAATCAAATACACAAACCCAATTGATTACACTAGTCAAGAATAAATAACGTTAAATAATATTTTTATGAGTTAGCAGCTTTGCTTGATGCTCTTAGGCAAACCCTTAATATACTTCTGTTTGAGTGTTTGGCAATATTTTTTAAGATTATCTACTGTTCCGATAGCTTTGTAATACCATTTATCAAAATATTTGATTTGATTCAACCAAGTATCATTATTTAAGCCCATTCTTTGCAAAATATCAGGCAATTCTTCAGGAATATAACCATTTTGCACACTAATAATGGCTCTACCAGTGGTTTCGACTAAGCTTAAATAGTCATCTAAAGCGAAAGGAATATCTTGCTCATGATTCCCAAAGGACTTGAGTTTGGTTTTCTTACTGATGATTCTTTCTTGGACAGAGGTATAATCTGACTCTTCCG
>JAMOMK010000047.1 GCA_027067055.1 Lysobacterales bacterium
GATAAAAACCCGTTGGAAAACATCAAAAACACCCAATCCATCAATACCGTTATTCTTAATGGTAAAGTACTGAATCGTCAGAAACTTGATGCAATACTGGCCTCAGTTAAACAAGCCAATGATGAGAGTCGTAGTGTTGATATTACACAATAAAGTCGCTTTTCAACTTTAAATCATTAAACTTCAAAGTCATTTTTAAAGATTTGATTATTAAACTCATAAGCACCAATATCTGGCAAACCATCATTTCGATTTAAGTCATCTAAATCGAATGGTGGTGAGTCCGTTTGTATTCCCGTATTAATTGCTGGCGAATGGAGAGACAGGTGAAAATCTTGGGAATTGCTATCAACAAATTGCGGTGAAGACTGAATGGCATTTAATCCAATTAAGCTTGAGGCGCCATCAATCAGGCAGTTCATAATCGTAACTTCAGCAAGTGGTGTTGCACCCACAACAATTTGTTCACCCCTATTTTGGCTGCAAATATTATTTTTGGCACTGATATTTTGAGCATGTGCGTTGTCAATATTAATACCCTCTTGATTGTTGTAAAGCGTATTATTGACGATTTTTACATTGTGAATTGGCGTGATTGTTGTCCCTGCAACCGTTGTCCATCCACCCACTTCAATTGCACCAAAGGCATTATTGTAAATCAAATTATTATAAATCATAATATTTTCCAACAGGCCTCCTCCTTCACTGGCAATGGCTATACCCGAATCAGGAACATCATGAACTTCATTATTATAAATTTCGATAGTGTGGGTATAAGCATCATAGGCATCGGCATAAATACCCAAACGTCCATTCAGGTGATGGACGTGATTATGGTGAATTTTCACATGATGCGAACCCTGCTTAACATCGATACCTTCTCCACCAAGAACGCCGCCAATATTGTTGAAAACTTCATTATTTTTGACTTCACTATTTGTGGTTGTTGCCAATGTTATACATTCTTGCCCTCCACCATTGCAAGCTCGTTGAACAGTATTGTTGTCAACCATAATGGCATCGCAACTCCACACACCTATGCCACTAGAAACTGTGTTGTCCGTTTGACAGTTACTAATGGTGATATTACTGCAATTTTCCATAAAAAAACCAGCATAAGTCGAATTAATGAGACCTAGATTGTTTATAATGATATGACTAACACCAAATAGATCAAACAAGCCATTAAACGGATTGGTTGTGCCAGGAGGATTCCACGAAATCCCCGTTCCATCCAACACTACACCAGTATCAAAAGCTTGAATTGTAATAGGCAAAGCTTGCGTACCAGAGGCAGAAAAAATGACTCTAGCATTATAATTCCCTGCTTTAATAAGAATTGTATCGCCAGCAACAACCGTATCAACGGCTTTTTGAATAGTTTTAAATGGCTGTGCCAAGCTTCCAGGAAAAGTATCATCTCCGCTAGTACCATCAACATAATAGTTTGTACCAAATAAGGATTTTGCCAATGAAAATACAAATGGTGAGGCAATACATCCAATAGAAAACAAAGAGGATTTTAAAATAAATTGTCTGCGTGAAAATTTCATAGCAATCTATTTTAAATGATAATGAGCTAAACCATAACCCTTTTAAAAAATCTAATAAATATTTAGCCTTAAATGCGAAAAATGTATTTTTATGTATTTATTTTAAAATATTAATTGACAAAACAACAACTCATCCATAACATCTCGCTCCAACTTAAATACGAGAGCAAAATCTCTTAACAAACAAATATGAAAAAACATTATTTACACAATTTAATAGCAAGCAGAACACTGAATATGTTCGGGAATTTCCCGTGTCAGATTCAGTCGTGGACTTGTATGAAATAATGCCTTTCAATAGTACTGAAAGGCAATGATAGCCTTTTAGGAAAACTTTTAAAAAAGCCCTTTCTGGTTATCCAAAAAGGGCTTTTTTTATGCCCAAAATAAATTTTAAAAGAATCTTATTCATCATTTGGCTCTGTTTCTGAATAACAGACTGGTACGACAAATCACTGATTTGAACGTATTCCTGATGAAAGATAACGTTAGGTAGCTCAAAGGTAGAGCAATGAACATTGATTTCATTAGTTGAAGGTTCGATTCCTTCCCAAACGACATGGTAGCTCATCTGGTAGAGCAGCAAACTATTAATTTGCGTGTAGCGGGTTCGAATCCCGTCCAAATTGCACTTAAAATGCAACGACGAGAGTCATATCTAATGTAAGACGATTGCAAAAGTCTATAAATTTATTGCAAGTTTATCTCAGCAAAGAGTAAAAGGATTTTTAAGTACTTTGCAACGGTATTACTGTTTGTAGTAATGCTAATAACTAAGAGCCATGAATATGGTGATTTGATTATTGATGAAAATAAATAATAGGAAATACGATTCACAAGGCGTGAATTTATTGGAATCAATAATCAATGACTTGATTAGCAGCATAACTCCATAGTGATGCCGTGAGATGGACTTAACAAACACCGTCATTCCTGCTAAAGCTGGAATGACGATAACTTCGGTGACATTTGTCATCGTTTAACTTAAAGATGAGGTTTAAATGACTGAGTTTTATTAGTGCAGCTTCAATAATGAAGGCATGCGCAGGAGAATTATTATGATTTTTAGAAAAAGAATTGTTATCGCAGATAACGAACGTGCTTTGGTTTTTCGAGACCGCCAATTGGTTGAAATTTTGGGTACAGGCGTACACTACATCACCGATTTTTGGGGGCGAGTTAAAGTTAATGTATTTGATGTAACTAACCAAGAGGTAAGTAATATTCAAATCAAAACTTTGATAAAAAGCAAAACCGAATTGTGCAAAGCCTACTTTGAAGAAGTGGTCACTGATGAAAATGAAATCGCTTTGATTTATATCGATGGCAAGTTTAAAACTTTATTGGCAACCCAAAGTGAGAAAATATTTTGGAAAACAAATGCCATTAAAGTGGTAAAAATTGACATTTCAGAAGATATTCAAGCCAGTACAAAATTAATGACTTTGGTATCTAAATGCGCTCAATCTTCTGTTTTATCTAAGGGTTTATACGTTAAAGAAATCACCAATAAACAAGTCGGTTTATTGTTTATTGATGGTCAGTTTGACAAAATTTTAAAAGCCGGAAAATACGGTTTTTGGAACTACAACAAATCCGTAGTTGTGCAAGTGGTTGATACCCGTGCTCAATTTATGGAAGTCTCTGGACAAGAAATTTTGACCAAAGACAAGGTAAGTATTCGCATCAATTTATCAGCCTCTTTCCAAGTGACTGATGCGGTGTTGGCGGTGAGCAACTTGACTAACTACCAAGAGTTTTTGTACACCGAATTGCAGTTAGCTTTGCGTAAAGCCATTGGTTCTCAAACTTTGGATGCCTTATTGATTGACAAAGAATCTATTGATGCTTTTGTGAAAAGATATGTTGCTAAAAAAGTCAGTGAGTATGGTTTGAGCTTGTTGGATGTTGGTGTCAAAGACATCATCTTGACAGGTGAGATGAAAACCATCTTAAACCAAGTAGTTATAGCTGAAAAAGCAGCCAAAGCCAATATTATTAAACGCCGCGAAGAAACCGCAGCCACCCGATCTTTGTTAAACACTGCAAAGTTGATGGATGAAAGTGCAACCTTGAGACGTTTAAAAGAGTTGGAAACTTTGGAAAAAATCGCTGATAAAGTGGATAAAATTACCGTCTTCGGAGGTATGGAAGGCGTGATTCAAGACACTATTAAAATCAGTGCTTAAACTTTAATTTGAGTCAGAGCTTTTATTTAACACTGACTCAAATTAAATTTAAAGAAAAACTTCATGTAGGGAAGTAGTTCAATGGTAGAACAGCGGGTTTTGAGCCCGTAGGTTGTAAGTTCAAGTCTTACCTTCCCTGCCAATTACAATAAACAGGAGAACTATCATGAAAACTAAATTCACAAATACAAACAACAACTTCTTTTTTCGAAACCACAAGTAAACGAGGAAAAGGTTATCCTTCTGAAACACAAGTGAAAAAAGGGCATAGAGTGATTCATAATGACAAAGAACTAGTAGAAAAACTCGGCAGAAACGACCCCTGCCCTTGCGGTTCATCACTTCGCTTTCAAGAAGTGTTGCTTAAAATCTGGCAAATACGATGGATCACTTAGGGATTATTATATGAGATAATAAAATTTCATTAAGCAGACTTGCTTGAACGTTACTTTCTTGTAGGTTTGGTTTCACCAAACAAACAATGTTTTAGAAACCTCGATAATCAATCAATTCTAAACTGTTTGGTGGAACCAAACCTACACGATATATCTATTTAACTCAAAACTTCCAACCCTCCAAAATACGGTTGTAAGACTTTTGGTACTCGGATTGTGCCGTCTTGGTTTTGGTAGTTTTCCATGACTGCGATTAAACAACGACCGACCGCTAGTCCTGATCCGTTTAGGGTGTGGGCTAGTTGTGGTTTCTTTTCGTTTTCATCGCGGTAGCGGGTTTTCATGCGGCGTGCTTGGAAATCGGTGCAGTTTGAGCAGGATGAAATTTCGCGGTATTGATCTTCACCTGGTAACCACACTTCAATGTCATAGGTCTTTGCTGCGCCAAAGCCCATATCGCCTGTGCATAGTACGATGGTTCTAAAAGGAATTTCTAAGGCTTTAAGTATGCCTTCAGCACAAGCAGTCATGTCCTCTAGTGCTTGGTTTGAATCATCTGGGTGAATGATTTGTACCATTTCTACTTTTTCAAATTGGTGCTGTCGAATCATTCCGCGTGTGTCTTTACCATAGCTGCCTGCTTCTTTGCGGAAACACGGTGTGTGGGCAGTCATTTTTATTGGTAATTCGTTTTTTGGAATAATAGCATTGGCATAAAGGTTGGTTAATGGCACTTCGGCTGTTGGGATGAGGTACTTTTCATCGGTGGTAATAAAAGCATCATCGGCAAATTTGGGTAATTGTCCACTGCCTGTCATGGTTGCTTCATTAACTAAAAAAGGCACGTAATGTTCGGTGTAACCATTTTGACTTGTGTGGGTATCGAGCATAAATTGTGCTAATACACGTTGTAATTTTGCTATAGTTCCTGATAATACAGTAAAACGAGAACCTGATAATTTAGCAGCATTTTCTGAGTTTAACCAACCATTTTTCACCCCTAAATCGACATGGTCTTTGGGTTCGAAATCAAATGTGGTTGGTATTCCCCATTTGCGCACTTCGACATTATCGTCTTCGTCTTTACCTAATGGCACATCATCCATGGCAAGATTTGGCATGTACATTGTTAGTTTTTGCACTTCTTTTTGAATAGCTTCAAATTTGGCTTTGGCTTCATCCAATTGTGTGCCGATTGCTTTGACTTCATCCATCAATGGCTGGATGTCTTCGCCTTTTGCTTTGGCTTGCCCTATCGACTTGGATTTAACGGTTCTTTGATTTTGTAATTGTTCTTGTAACACTTGGTAATGTTTGCGGTTTTTTTCCAATTCATTCCATGCATCCACATCTAACTGATAGCCTCGTGTGGCAAGTTTTTGGGCGGTTGCTTCGATATCGTTTCTGAGTATTTGAGGATCTAACATTTTTAGTATTCTTACACATAATTATTACAATCGTGTATTGTAACTTTTTGTAGAAGATTTGTTGAGCTCTTTAGATTGTTTTAATCAAGTTCTTGATTATTTTTTTGATAAATAAATGGATTATCACCGTTCTTGGATAATTTATCTAACAATTGATTGTGCTTTTGCAGTTCATCATCTGTGGTTTTAACAACACGTAGGGGTGGTAAGTTGCTCAAATCTAATGATAAACCCGTACCAGAATTATCATTGCTGGCATCTAAGTTTAATTTTGTCTGACCACCTGTCATCATCAGGTAAACTTCTGCCAAAATCTCCGAATCCAATAATGCGCCATGTAATGTTCGGTGGTCGTTGATTATGCCATAACGACGACATAATGCATCAAGGTTGTTTTTGGCTCCCGGATGTTTATTACGAGCGTAGTCTAATGAGTCGGTAATGGTGCAAATGTCTTCAATTTTGATATTTTTACCACACAAAACAAATTCATGATTGATAAAGCCTACATCAAAAGGAGCGTTATGAATGATCAATTCTGCGCCTCTAACATAATTGATAAATTCATCAACAATGCGTTCAAATGGTGGTTTGTCGGATAAAAACTCAGTGGTGATTCCATGCACTTCCAAAGCGCCAGGTTCACTGTCACGTTTGGGATTGATGTATTGCTGATAGGTTGAACCTGTCACTTCACGATTAATCACTTCTACCGCACCAATTTCCAAGATGCGATTACCTTGCGCTACTGAGATTCCAGTGGTTTCAGTATCAAGCATGATAAGTCTGTCGGTATTTCTACTCATTTGGGCAATAAACTCTTCATCTTCTCAGCTTGCATGCGTGCGAGTTGATCGACACGTTCATTTTCATCGTGACCGCTATGACCTTTGACCCAATGCCAATTAATTATGTGAATTTCGGCTGCTTTATCCAACTCTTGCCAAAGTTCTTTATTTAAAACGGGTTTTTTATCTGATTTTTTCCAACCACGTTTTTTCCAGCCATCAAGCCATTTAGTGTAACCATCCAAAACATATTTCGAATCAGTATAAATCTCAACTGGACAAGGTTTGGTTAAGGCTTTTAACCCCTCAATAACAGCCATCAATTCCATCTGATTATTGGTTGTGTCAAACTCTCCACCACTGAACATTTTTTCCGTGCCTTTATAACGCAACAAAGCTGCCCACCCCCCTGGACCAGGATTTTGCAGGCATGAACCATCGGTAAACATTTGGATTGGAGTTTTTGACATAGACGAATTAGTAATAAAAATGACATTATACGTTTTTAGTAAAACATAACTACTTATTTTTTACTAAAAAAAACCTGATAGGTTAAATAACTATCAGGTTTTATTTTCTGAGTTTAAAAAATGTTAACCAAATATTCCATTTGGATTAGCTGCCAATAATGGAGCAATTACCAATGAAACAATTGCCATAACATTAATTAAAATATTCATAGCAGGACCCGAGGTATCTTTGAATGGGTCACCAACAGTATCACCAACAACTACCGCTGCATGTGTGTCTGTTCCTTTACCACCAAAATTGCCTTTTTCAACGTATTTTTTAGCGTTATCCCAAGCACCACCAGCGTTTGCCATCATCAAAGCCATCAATACACAAGTAATTAATGCACCACCTAACATACCACCAAGAGCTGCTGCTCCCAGTACAAAGCCGATAACAACAGGGGAAACAATCGCTAATAAACCTGGAGCAATCATGCGTTTTAATGCCGCAGTTGTGGCAATATCAACACATTTATTACTGTCAGGTTTCGCTGTACCTTCCATAAGCCCAGGAATTTCTTTAAACTGTCTACGGATTTCTTTAATCAAATCAAATGCCGCATCACCCACTGCTCGCATAGTCATGGCAGAAACTAAGAAAGGAAAGATACCACCTAAAAACATGCCCATTAAGACTTTTGGATTGCCAATATCTAATGAAAAATCAGGGTTGCTTGCTGAAATGGTTTCAATATATGCCGCAATAATGGCTAAAGCTGCTAGACCTGCTGCACCAATGGCAAAACCTTTACCAATAGCTGCTGTGGTATTACCCACTTCATCAAGACCGTCGGTAATTGCACGTGTTTCTGCACCAAGACCTGCCATTTCTGCAATACCACCGGCATTATCAGCAACAGGACCATAAGCATCAATTGCCATAGTTATACCAACAGTTGCTAACATACCAACAGCCGCTATACCAACACCGTAAATACCAGCACCTTCAGGTAACAACAATGATGTAATTAAAATGATACTTGCTAAAGTAATCACAGGAACAACGACAGACTCCATTCCAATAGCCAAACCCGAAATCATCACAGTAGCTGGACCTGTTTCACCACTTTTAGCCAGTGTACGAACAGGCTTGCCACCTGTATAATATTCTGTTACCAAGCCAATAATAATTCCACCAACGGCACCAGCAACAACACTCCACCAAACATTTACGGATATACCTAGTTTATGAATAACAACATAAGCTGCCAAAATAAATAAAATGGCGGCACCAATTGTTCCTGCTCTTAATGCCACATCTGCAGGTTTGTTTGAAAACATTTTAACAATGAAAATACCAAGGATTGAACAAATCAAACCAACTGACGCCAGTCCTAAAGGTAAAAACATTAAGTGTGATTGTGTACCACCCATGATGGCTATTGTTCCAGCAGTCATGGTTGAGGCAATAGCGATACAAGCAATCATCGCGCCACAGTAAGATTCGAAAATATCAGAACCCATACCTGCCACATCACCTACGTTGTCACCAACGTTATCGGCTATCACACCTGGATTACGAGGATCATCTTCAGGAATACCTGCTTCAATCTTACCAACCAAATCCGCTCCAACATCGGCAGACTTAGTAAAAATACCACCACCAACACGGGAGAACAAAGCCACAGAGGATGCACCCATTCCAAATCCATGAATCGCATGAACATGTGCTGGGTCACTACCAAACATATAATACAAAGATCCTAAGCCAACAAGTCCCATCGCTGCTACAGTTAAGCCCATAATTGAACCACCATAGAAAGCTACGGACAATGCCGCTGCTGCAC
Organism: Lysobacterales bacterium; assembly: GCA_027067055.1. Classification (GTDB taxonomy): domain Bacteria; phylum Pseudomonadota; class Gammaproteobacteria; order Xanthomonadales; family Marinicellaceae; genus NORP309. Next base: position 8,652 of record JAMOMK010000047.1, read on the forward strand.
CTTTTTCATTGGCAGCAACTGTTGTACGGACATTGGCTTTGGTTGCTGAAAACATGCCAAAATAACCTGCAATTCCAGAACAAAGAGCTCCTAACAAGAATGCAAATGGCGTGTGCCACGTACCAAACCCAGCGTATAGGGCAATAAATAACACTACAACAAACCCAACAAGTATCGTGTACTCACGCTTCATAAATACCATTGCACCATTGTGAATATCATCGGCAATTTCTTTAACTTTGCCCGAACCTGACGGCATTCTTGACAGCATGATGAAAATCAAAACTGCAATGATAAGACCTGCAACTCCTAGAATAATAGGAATAAGCTCTAAACTCATATATAACTCCTCTTTTTTGTTTAACTAAAATAGATTTTCGGGTAAAGAGACTCTAATCAAACTTTTTTCTCTCTTAACCAAAAATTGCCAATTATTGTAAGCTTTTTTATGTCATTTATCAATGCTTAACTTTTGTCTTTTATCGCAAGAGAATTGACAATCATCAAGTCACAATCATTTACTTTTTGCTTTAATAACAACCATTGATTAAACACGGTAAAAAAGTAATGAAAAAATATGATGTTGCCATCGTTGGTGCAGGTCCTGCAGGACTCAGTTTTGCTAACACCCTATCCCAATCCGATTTGTCAATTGCAGTAATTGAATCGCAATCACTCGAATCTATCCAAAATCCAGCACCCGACGGTAGAGAGATCGCTTTAACCCATTTGTCCTTAAAAATTATGAAACAATTAGGTATTTGGCAAAAAATTCCTAAAGAAAATATCTCATACATCAAAAAAGCCGATGTTTTTGATGGTGATTCTGATTATTCTCTTGAGTTTGATACATCTAAATCAGACATTGAAGAGCTGGGTTATATGGTACCAAATTTCAGTATTCGCAAAGCCTGTTTTGATGCCATCCAAGAAAAATCAAACATCACAACATTATATGGTAATAAAGTTGAATCTATTATTGCTGGAGACAAAAACAGTGTTGTTGTTTTAGAAAATGGCGAAAAAATTCGTGCCAACCTTGTAGTTGGTGCCGATTCTCGCTTTTCCGTTACGCGAAGAATGATGGGCATATCCGCCGATATGCATGATTTTGGGCGCAGTGCCCTTGTTTGTCGTATGAGTCATGAATTATCGCACAATGACACCGCCAGCGAATGTTTCCATTATGAACGTACCTTAGCAGTTTTACCGTTAAATAATAACGTATCATCCATTGTCATCACATTGAAATCACCCGATGCCGCTCATGTACTTGCCATGACAGATGAAGAGTTCAACCAAGATGTTGCTCAACGATTTGGGCATAAACTGGGCAAAATGAAATTACTCGACAAGCGCCACAACTACCCACTGGTTGCCACCTACGCCAATAAATTCTTCGCTAAACACTTTGCATTAATCGGAGATGCTGCCGTTGGCATGCACCCAGTAACCGCACATGGATTTAATTTAGGACTACGTTCTGCCGACACCTTGAGCAAACTTATCATCAATGCTCATGAGAAAAGTGAAGATATTGCCTCAGAATTTTTATTGCGTCGCTACAACCGCAAACACCGTAATGTTTCTCGCCCTTTATATCTTGGCACCAATGCTATCGTCGGACTTTACACCAATGATAAACCATTCGCAAAGGTTGTAAGGAAAGGACTCTTGCGCTTTGGCAATAGATTTCCACCAATAAAGAAATTTATTACTCACCAATTAACAGAAGAAAGTAACTCTTCCCTAATAAAGAGCTTACTTCCTTAAATAAACACAAAGTAGTGGAGCTCCTTGTGGGCTCCTTTTTCGTTTGGCTCATTGCTATTCTCAACAAGGCTCCCACAAGGGAAGCCACTACTTTCTTATTTCTAAACTGTAGGGCTTGCTTTACATATCTGCCCCATTAAATTTTCTAATCGTCAACTCATCTAAGAGTTGTGAATCCTCAAGCAAGTTGGCATTAATTGCCACTCTATCTAATTCAGAATCAACCACTCCCGTATAGTGACTCACGCATCCGCATAATGAACAATGGTGAAAAGCAATCATTTTATCACCCCAGATATATTCCGTAGTCGGTATTTTCTCTTTAATAGACACCTCGCTCGAAGTGAAATAAATCCACTTCACACCATAACGGCGACAAATAGAGCAGTTGCAGATGGTATAACTATCTGGCAATTCTTCAAAAGACAACTCAACAGTGCCACAATGGCATTTGGCTCTAAGCATTATTTTAACTCCCACGCAATATTTGATAATAACTTACATTTCTTACATTGAAAATCGAATAAATCACACAACGGTTTTTTTCTTAACCACTTACCACCACAACTCGGGCATTTTCGATTCAACTCTTCCTTTTCTGAACGTGCAGAACCTTTATACAAGTAATAATAAGTTGGCATTTGAGTTAATTCCTGAATTTTTTGGCAAATAGCCAAGCCATCACGCGATAAAGGTGAATCATATTCCATCATTTGATTGGTGCCAAAACGCTCCCCTACTCGACATCCCATTTGTAAACTATCGCAAGATTGGTAGTTACTTTGCCAAGCCATAATATCGTAATAACCATATTCACTAGTTTTAGGGATTTTGTAAAGAGGAATTACACCAGAACAATCACCACACCTTAATGGCGACTCAATTAAAATAAAAGTGGTGTAAAGAATATAACTACTGCAATTCTCACAATCACATAACCCAATACTTTCAGGATGAACGCCTAAATCTTCGATGACTGGAAGAGACAAACCAACTTTTTTAAGTTTTTCGTAATTTTCTTGCGTATATTTATTGTCGTACTTAACATCTAATGAATCCACTTCGGGAGTATTGACAAAGACACTAAAACTCTCTTTGTTTTCAGCAATTGGAGATTGCTCACCTAGAATTTGACCATTCTGCAACCATGAACCAAGCAAAGAATAGACCAAATCGACTTGTTGCTCATTTTTATCTTTATCGAAAATCTTAAATTGTATTTTTTGGGCTTGCATTGTATTAATTTACTCTGTTATTGTCATTTTGATAAACTTCCAATACTTGCCTAATTGCACTCTCCGCTTTTGGCACTTCATACCAAAAAGATAAAAACATCAATAAATAACCAAACAAGATAAAACTCATATATGTATAACTGACTGTCGAAGTAGTGCTTATAAAATTGATGAAACCACCTGCAAAATAAGCAATCCAAATTGACATAAAGATAATAGTCAAAAGTGAAGGTCTCATCTTAACTGATAATTGACAATAATAACCATCATCAACAAACTCACCAATGGCGATGGGTACAAATGAATTTTCAATAAATCGTCCTAAACTCTTTTTTATTTTAAAACTGTTCTTGTCGAGTTTACCAATAAATGTTTTATCCTTACTGTGTGTTTGACCAATTGAACCCGCTTCAGTGTTCTCAAACATACGTTGAAACAACTGCTTAGAATCGTAAGGTAATGTCAGATTAAATTGATGGAAAGGAATGAGTCTCATTATTTTTTATTCATTAAATTTCAATAGCCAAAAAACTCATTAAATCATAAACCCAAACACCTCCTTTTATTGGATAGGGTTCATCAACTGGTGCTATCACATAGGCTTTATCGGGTTTTACGACTTTTAACGCTTCATAAAAACCTTTATTTAATTTGGGTGCTTGTGATGATTTAATTTCTATGGCAATTTTTTTTTTGCCCTTTTGTAAAATCAAATCAATCTCCGTACCAGTAGCGGAACGATAAAAACTGGCATCATATCGAGGAAATTTTTCTAAAATACTGGCAATAATGAAAGCTTCATAAGAATTTCCTAAGGCAGGATGTCCTAACAAATCGTTGTAACTCTCAATCCCGAGCAAACAATGAACTAAACCCGTATCTTGAATATAGATTTTGGGTGATTTGACTAATCTTTTTTTTGTATTTGTGTGGTAGGGTTTTAATTGCCTTATAACAAAGGTTCCCTCAAGTATGTCGATATAATGCTTAATAGTCGGTATAGTGACTCCCATTGATGAAGCTAACTTTGAAGCATTAAGTAAACAACCATTCAAATGAGCTAACATTGTCCAAAAACGGCGCAAAGTCAAAGCAGGTACTTTTATACCTAATTGCGGTATATCTCTTTCTAAAAATGTTCGGATATAATTTTCACGCCAATCAAAACTTATCTCCTCAGCAGATAAATAACTGCGAGGATAGCCACCTTGAACCCATAATTTATTTAAATCTGTCACTTCGCTAGCTACAAATGGATTGATTTCACAGTAAGATATTCTTCCTGCTAAGGATTCTGAACTTTGTTGAATTAAATCTCGTGATGCTGAACCCAATAAGAGTAGCTGACCTACTCGATTACTTTGATCCAAGTAACTTCTGAATACCTGAAATATTTCAGGCATTCGTTGGACTTCATCAATACAAATAAGCTTTTCTCTATTGGCTTCTAAAAATGCAAGCGGTTCTTGTAATTTGGCAAAATCACGTGGGTTCTCCAAATCCAAGTAAATTGAATTTTCTATGTCTTTTATAATGTGCTTCGCCAGTGTTGATTTACCAACTTGTCTTGCACCCAAAAGTGCCACACAAGGAAAGTTATCCAAGTGTTTTTTGATTATTTGTTCTTTATTACGCCTGTAGTAAACTTGCATATTTAAAGTATAACTTTACAATTACAATGTTGTCAAGTTGAAATCACAATAACTTATTGCATGAAATGAGCTGTAAACTGACTATATTCGGCTTTTAATTATCGGACAATATTGAATTATCAAGAACATTCATAACTTACAACTTCTTCAAATCGCCCATTAGTTTTAAAATAAACTGAATTTAGCACTGGCTTCACCTGCTAAAATTGAATTCATTTT
>JAMOMK010000048.1 GCA_027067055.1 Lysobacterales bacterium
CTTTTTAAATGAAACAAGCAAAAAAGCCTATCACTCAAGTTTTAAACAACGACTAAAAGCATTGAATTATTCCTATAAACCAAAAAAATAACGCGCAGAGACATGAAGGCATAATTAAAATCAAAGGACCTTTCCCGCAGATTTGCGCGGATAACATGGATTTAAAACACATTGCCTTGTCGATGTTTGGGATTGGTATTGAATAAATCCATGGCGGATTTGAATTGCACAAGGCGGTGCCTTGTGCCTACGGAGGTTTTGTTTGGTATTCTCCACAGATAAAAAACTCTGTCATAGTCGCAAAAGCGGGAATCTAAAATCAAATGCTCTTGCACCTATCGATATTGATGTTTTTCTAAGAATGCAATGCTTCAATAACATGTTTTGGGTCGGCATTTAACGCACGTAACAAAGCATTAGCAGGACCTGTTGGCTTTCGACGGCCTTGTTCCCAGTTTTCCAAGGTTCTTTTACTTACTCCAATTAACATTGCAAAACGGAATTGAGTTAAGCCCATCTTCTCACGTATTTCTTTAACTTCCAATTCTGGATATTCAATCCTACGAGATGGTTTTTTCTTGCCTTTCAGGATTTGCCCTGCTTCATTGACACTTTCTAATAATTCATTAAACATTTCATTTTTCATCTTTCCACCTTTCTATAGCTGATTTTAATAGTACCGTTTGCTCATTGGTTAATGCTTCCTGTTTAGATTTTCTATAAGCATACAACATAATAATTTTATCGTCTTCACTCACCCAATAATAGATATACCTAATTCCTCCATTTTTTCCTTTTCCTTCAAGTTTCCAACGAGCTTTTCGTAAGCCACCACTTCCTTTTATTATTGCATTGTTGGTAACACCAACATCTGGTTTAATAATTAATGACTCTTGTAACACTCTGTACTCTTCATCTTTCATCATATCTGTGATGATTTTCGTAAATATGCTAGTTTCGATAATAACCATCGATTTTTATTATACGCCAATGGCGTATACTTTCAACTTGTTTTAGTCTTTTACCATTTATAAATGTATAAAAGGTACTGTATGACGGTCATACCTGCAAAGACAGTAATCCATTGCAAACAACCCAGAAGTCAAACCATATGCAATAGCTAAAAAGATTACTATTAGATGACAGTGTAAGATGGACTCTGCCCATCAACAGACTATCAGAAACCTCGATAATTAAAACTGTAAAAATGGCAACTAAAGAAACAATTTAACAGATATTTTATAGTTTAGTTGTTAACAACAAGTGACTTGACCCGTACAAACCCCTAAAAATCTAAAACAAAACACCGTAGCGACAAGGCACTGCCTTGTCGATGTTTCAGATTGGTATTGAATAAATCCATGGCGGATTTGAATTGCACAAGGCGGTGCCTTGTGCCTACGGAGGTTTTGTTTGGTATTCTCCACAGATAAAAAACTCTGTCATAGTCGCAAAAACAGCAATCTATAAAATCAAATGCTCTTGACCCTATCGATATTGGCACATTAGGCCCTGTTATCACAATTGTCTTAGCTATTATTATTCTCACTGAACCCTTTACAACATCTCACGTGATTGGAATATCCCTTGTTATGATTGGTGTTATTCTGTTGACAGTAAAGCCGAATAAGTAAGCCAGAAACATGATAGTTGTGTAGTCTTTACCGCTATTTTTCCTTTAAACTCTATTCTCCTATGAAATATTCGGCTAGATTATTTCATCAAACCTGCTAAAATAAGGCTAACATTTACGGAATATCCATATGCAAGCTATAGAAATATCAAAAATGAGTGTCGCCCAAAGGCTTCAAATTATGGAGGACTTATGGGATTCATTGAGAGCAGAAAAAGAGATAAACCCACCTAATTGGCATGAAGAAGTTCTAGCTTCCCGAAAAAAGAATATTAAAAGTGAAAAAACAACATTCATTATACTTGATGAACTTAAAAGCAAAGGAAATTACTAATAAATTAAAATCTATAATTGTTGGTGATGAAGGAGAAAAATATTGAAGCTATTTAAAACTCAGTTCGTAAGATGTGGCCTCGCCCATCGGCAGTGTTTCCGATACCTCAATAATTAATTCGTGTTAAATATGGTGGGCAAGCCACACCTTACGGGTTCGGAGTTGTATCTTCAGGATATGCATGACCACTGAGAGCATGGTAACGAGATAAAATAACTTCATAAAATGCACATATAACATGAGATACAGGTAAATTAACGCAAAATTATTACACTTTTAATTAGAAAATGGCTGTGATATGATAAAAACCATGAGAATTGACGATAATAAACACAAGTTAACAATAATATATGGCACTAATGCACATATAATAAATTGTTAGAAGAAGAAAACAATGATCGCAGAATTTGCACAAATAATAGGATTACTCTCTGCTTTCTCATCAGGTAGACAATCTGATGAGATACTCAGTATTGTAGAATTTACTGAATGGTTAGCGAAGCATAATCACGAAGAAATCCGTAAAATAGTCGAACAAAATCAATCAACATCAATAAGCATTAAGGCTTTATTAAATAGTGGCGTAAATAGTATTAACCAAAAGCTCGATGGAATTTCAGAGCAAATCGCAATTATTGCAAGCCACTCAGAAGGTGTAGAAGAACTTGCAGCTTCCTTTGCTAAAGAAACCCTATCCAATCAAGCCATCGAAATCCTTACATTAATGGATGAGAGTCAAGCAGAATTTTTTCTTTTATCAAGGTCATTGGAGGTTAAAGACCAAACATTAGTATTAGCACCTGGACCTAATTATACATGTACTGTCAACAACAATCGAAAAGTGAGCCACTCCAACAGTCGAAAAGTGCGCCACTAGTTGTTGGTTTGATTAATCAAACCAGCTTTTCTTTTTTCTTTTAATCGATAGCTTTCTCCTTTAATTTGTA
>JAMOMK010000049.1 GCA_027067055.1 Lysobacterales bacterium
TCTGTCCATCACTACTTTGGTATATTTCTATTTGCTTAGTTCTATTTTTCATGATTGCATTATAATTGATGAAAACATATAAGAATTGATTTTTTTACGATTCATCTTCTAACCTTATTAACCAATGTTGAGGCTTGTCCTGCGAGTTTGATAAAACCTACTGCATCAGCAGGTGACCATGCACAGGATTGGGCATAAACGGAATCCTTATCTTGAACAATATAATCGGAATCTATCGCTGTTGCCAATAAATTACCACCTTCGCTGTATAATGTTACCGTACCTGTCACGTGTGATTGTGAGCTTTTAAGGTAGGCTTCTAAATCGGTTTTGTGTGGGTCGTGGAAATAGCCGTTGTAAACCAACTCGCCCCAACGACTGGCAATTATATGGTTGAATTGATTTTGAAATTTTGAATTAACCGTGTCTTGCAGGGCTTGGTGTGCGATTAATAGTCCATCGATGGCTGGGCATTCAAATACGATTCTCCCTTTTAAACCAATGCTGACATCACCAGTATATATGTGTCTACCAATACCGTATTGTCCCAGTTCTTTATTAAGTTTTTCTATGATACTAACACCATCGAGTTTTTCACCGTTTAAAATAATTGCTTCGCCCTGCTTAAAGCCTATAGTTAAGGACAATGGTTTTTGTGGCCAGTCTTTTCTTTGTTTAACCCATAAATAAGAGCTGTCATCGGGTTGTTGAAATTCATCAATTTTGCCTCCAGAAATCGTCACACCCAACATGTTTTCATTAATTGAATAAGCCTTGTGTTGTCCAGCTACTTCGATGCCTGCTTTGGATAATTGTTCAATTTCATAATCACGGACAGAATTAACATGGGCTTGTAAGTCACGAATCGGTGCAATTATTTCATAATCACCCAATGATTTAACCGTTTGATCAAAACGAAATTGGTCATTGCCCATAGCTGTACAACCGTGTGCAAAAACCTTAGTGTCAAGTTCATCACACAACTGTAAGCATTTTTTTACAATCATGTATCTGTCCGAGCAAAGTAGCGGGTATTCATTATTCATGCGGGCATGTGACCAGACAAGCGGTGTAACAAACTCCTTCCACACATCTTTTTTTATGTCAAAACTATGGTGTTTTGTTGCACCGAGCTTTAATGCTCGTTCTTGGATAGAAGCAATTTCTTCATTCGATATTCCACCAGCATTGACAAAAACCGAGTGTACTTCATAGCCTTTTTTAACCAAATCATGCAAACAGTAGGTGGTATCTAATCCGCCTGAAAAGGCAAGAACAAGTTTTTTATTGTTTTGGGCTTTCATAGCTTTTCTCCAAACAATGATAGCATCATGGCTTTTTGTACGTGTAATCTATTTTCTGCTTCTTCCACCGCAACACAGTAATCGGCATCCATCACCGCATCGGTGGCTTTTATGTTTCTTCGCAGTGGTAGACAATGTGAAAATTTGGCATTATTAGTCATGCTCATTTTGTGTTCATCTACCATAAAGTGTTGAAATTTTCTGCGTTGTTTCCATTCTTTTTCAGGGTCTCCATAAAATGGTAAAGCTCCCCATGATTTGGCATAAACGAAATCAGCATCTTTGTAAGCCTCTTCAATATCATGAGTAATGGTAAAAATTGCTCCTTGAGATTCGCAATTTTTGGTGGCGAGTTCGATGTATTTTTCATCCAAAATATAGTTTTCATTCGGACAAAGCAAAGTCACATTCATACCAAATTTTGAAGAGATTAAAATTCCTGAATTGGCAACGGCTGTGTTGAGTGGTTTAGGATGATAAGTCCATGTCATTAAGAATTTTTTATTTTGCACCACACCCAAATGCTTTTTTACTGTCATCATTAAGGCTAGCTCTTGACATGGGTGGGTGATGGTCTCCATGTTAATAATCGGCACGTTGGCATATTTTTTAAAAGCATTAATAACTTTATCTTGCTTGTCATCTTCCCAAGAGATAAATTTTGGAAAAGCACGTATGGCTATGGCATCCACATAAGTCGATAAAACCGCTGCTACTTCTTTGATGTGTTCCTCTGCATCGCCATCCATGACCACATTATTATTAAACTCAATACCCCATGCATCTTTTCCTGGTTGTAAAACTACAGCCACACCACCCATCTGTTGGATGCCAACCTCAAAAGATGTGCGCGTACGCATAGATGGGTTTAAAAACAACAAAGCAAAAGACTTGTTTTTCAACAGTTGATTATGTGGATTGTTTTTTAATACATTGGCATCAACGAGTAGTTGGCTTAACTCTGATTGTGCCCAATTTTCGGTATTTATAAAATGTTTATGCATCTTTCTTGGCTCCAGTTAGTTTAATAGGTAAAAGCCAAGTATAAAAAAACCTGGCTTTTGCCAGGTTTTTAAGAATTAGTTTTTGATTAATTAATCACACTATCTTACAACCCGGCATAAGTATACGTCGGCGTAAGCGTCGAGCAACAACAGAAAAACAATCACTATTTAGAGTGATGCTTGCTTGTTCAAATTGTTGTTGTGCTTTTTTCATTATTCAATTATTTATTTGTTATGCCAAGTCTAACAACCCCTATTTGTCAACACAAGTGTTTTTTACTAAAAACATGGGATTTATAAATATTGGACTCAAACAGTTTCTTAAATTGACTTAAATCAAGGTTAATATATTAGGCAAAACTATAATGCACCTAAATAGATAACTTAACTCCAACTCACCTATTAACAAAACAATAAGTCAGTTGAAAAAACATTAATTTTTCAAGAGAATAAATAAAATGAAAAAAAGTATATTAGCCTTAGCCGTTTGTGGCTTATTACAAACCGCAGGTGCATCTGCTGATGAAAGTAATAGTTTTTTTGATGCCATAAGTGATGGTGACTCAAATT
>JAMOMK010000050.1 GCA_027067055.1 Lysobacterales bacterium
TGATTAGTAAGAATCCAGCAATTGTTGTGTTCTGAAACACTGGTTTGCGACATAGGACTAAAGGATGAAAATAAAGTGGCGTATCTTAGCATGTTTTACTGAATTCAAAAATCATTCGGTGGTAATATAAACTCGTTTAATTCCAAACTGGAGCGTACGTGGAGAATAAAAATTTAATTATCGCAGTTATTGTTGGCATCATTGTGCTTAAATTACTGGCTGCACATCTTTACTTGAAAAAGAAGTTTAAAGAATCAGAAGACAATAGCTCTACTGAAAACAAAAAAGATGAGCAATAAAATAAACTCCATTTGCATTGTACGGCTTTCAGCGATTGGCGATGCTACGCATGTTTTACCGGTTATTGCCACCTTGCAAAAGAATTATCCTAATACCAAAATTACCTGGGTAATTGGCACGCTAGAGTATAAATTAATGCAAGGGTTGGAAGGTGTAGATTTCGTTATTTACGATAAGAAAAAAGGCTTTAAAGGCTATCTAGCCTTAAGAAAACAGCTTAAACACATTACTTTTGATGCCTTGTTGCATATGCAGTATTCTTTTCGCGGCAACATAGCTGCTTGGATGATTAAAGCCAAAACACGTATAGGGTTTGATAAACAACGTTCGCGCGAGTTGCATGGATTACGCATTAATAAACGCATACAAGCGTTTGAAAAACAACATGTTTTGGATGGTTTTATGGAGTTTGCCATTGCTCTTGGCATTAAGGAAAAAGCCTACCAGTGGAATATCACTACATCCGATAAAGACAAGGCATTTGCGGCTGATGTTATAGACAAAGATAAAACAAATGTGATTATCAGTCCGTGTTCGAGTAATAAATTACGTAATTGGTCAAATGAAAACTATGCCATCATCTGTGATTATGTTGTTGAAAAATATGGTGCACAGGTGATTTTATGTGGCAGTCCAAGTCCATTTGAAAAACAAACAGCACATCAGATAGAAAAGTTAGCCAAACACTCGGTGACAAATATCGCTGGAAAAGACACACTCAAACAGTTATTTGCCATGATGCAAGCCGCTGATTTGGTTATTTCACCTGATTCGGGCCCTATGCATATAGCCAATGCAGCGCAAACTCCTGTTATTGGGTTGCATGGCGCAACAACCAGCAAACGCAGTGGTGCCTATAGTTTTCAACATTTAGCTGTGGATTGTTTTGAACAAGCCGCAAAAGAAATACTCAAAAAGCCAGTCGATGACATCAGATGGGGCGGTCAGATTATTGCCGAAGGTGTAATGGACTTAATTACAGTTGATGCGGTTAAAGAAAAAATTGATGAAGTATTAAGGAAGCTCTGATAATTAGAAAAACCTCAGGCTTATATAGATGAACAAGGTCGATTTGAATAAACGCAGGATTGGTCATTCCATTTCAAGTTTATTCAAAGAAGAGACTGTTCATCTATGCAAGCCCCACAGGGCAAGTCATCAAGCATTCATCTGCTTCGCAGAAATGTTTAAATAGGGAATGACCCTGATTTTTCACATTTCAACTCGCAGCTAAATACTTGATGACTTGCTGAGGAATTCTCTATTTATCAGAGCTTCCTTAAGTTCCTAGCAATTTGTTTAACTGATTAGCAAAGTTTTCACGGTCTTTTTGGTTTAATGCAGCAGGTCCACCTGTATCAACTCCTGAATTACGTAGCGTTTCCATAAAGTTACGCATTTGCAGACGTGCTTTGATATTATCTGTTGTATAAAGTTCACCTCTTGGGTTTAAAGCCGTAGCACCCTTGCCGATAACATCCGATGCCAGTGGAATATCTGAGGTAATAACAATATCACCAGTTTTAACGCGTTTTACAATCTCATCATCAGCCACATCAAAGCCTTGATGCACTTGAATAGCCGTGATTAATTTTGAAGCGGGTGTGGTCATGTATTGATTAGCCACCAACAGTACTTCAGTTTTGGTTCGGTCACTTGCCCGAAAGATAATGCTTTTAATCACATTCGGGCAAGCATCGGCATCGATGAAAATCATTTATAAATTAACGTCAAAGGCGCATGATCGGAAAACTTTTCTTCTTTATAAATTTCTGCCGATTGAGCTTTTTTGGCAAGTGATGGTGATGTAATATGATAGTCAATGCGCCAACCAACATTATTGGCATAGGCTTGTCCACGGTTTGACCACCAGGTGTAGTTGTGGGGTTCTTGATTAACAACACGGAATGCATCAACTAAACCTTGTTCATCAAATAATTTAGTCAACCATTCGCGTTCTTGTGGTAAACAACCTGAATTTTTCTGATTGGCTTTCCAATTTTTGATGTCGATTTCTTTATGAACGATATTCCAATCACCACAAATAACAAAGTCTTTACCCGTGGCTTTTAATCGGTCAAATTCTTGCTCTAATCGATCCATGCATTGGTATTTAAAGTTTTGGCGCTCTTCCTTGGCAGAACCAGAAGGTAAATAAAGTGAAACTACAATTAAATCGCCCAAATCGACTTCAAGCCAACGGCCTTCATTGTCAAAAGCTTCTTCACCAATGCCGTATTTAACCGATTTTGGTTCTATCTTGGTATAAACCGCTGTACCTGAATAACCTTTTTTCACCGCATCATGAAAATAGACATGATAACCTTCTGGATGAAAGGTATCAGCCGTTAATTGGTGCTCTTGTGCTTTGGTTTCTTGAATACAAACCACATCAAGCGATTCGCGTTGAAGCCATTCAAAAAATCCTTTCTTAGCCGCAGCTCGGATACCGTTAGTGTTTACAGATGTTATTTTCATAGTTTTTATTTTATTGTTTGTTTAAGGAA
>JAMOMK010000051.1 GCA_027067055.1 Lysobacterales bacterium
GGGCATATGCGCTCCACCAAAGTCTAGCATTAATTCTTTAATCTTATTTTCAGACTTTTCAGCTCTCATACCATACCAGCTAATGATTTCACTATCACTCATGTGATCTAATGATGTTGCTATTGCAAGCAATCCGCCTCTGGATGTTAAAAGTTCATTCGTTGTTGATAGGTTTTGTGGTAATATATTCATAAGCCTTGGTTTCACCCTTTGGGTGGCATTTGATTTGTGGTAAAACCATTATACACCAAGGCTTCTAGCTTGTTTTGACTTTTCTATATCGGGATTAGGGAACTATGAAAGGGAGTTTTGAACTTAACTATTCATCATTGCTAGTTTGATTGAATGTAATCATGTAAAATTTGCCTTAATTGAATTTGGTTTTATATTATGACAAACAAAAACTATTTATGGAGTGGTGACAACAACCAAAGCATTGATGCCGAATTGATGGATTTTATGGCAGGTGCAGATATTGAGTTGGATAAGCATTTATTTGTTTATGACATTGTAGCCTCTCAAGCACATATTGGTGGTTTGAAAACCATTGGTATTTTGACTACTGATGAATACAAAAAGCTGTATGATTGCATGGGCGAACTCAAAGAGTTGTACCAAAAGGGTGAGTTTGTTTTGGATAATTCTTATGAAGACGGTCATTCTGCCATTGAATTTTACCTCACCGAAAAACTTGGTGATTTAGGTAAAAAAGCCCACACTGGACGCTCTCGTAACGACCAAGTGTTGACTTGCTCACGCTTATTTCAAAAACATAATTTGCAACAAATTCAAGACTTGTGCAAAACATTGGCAGCAACAGTTTTAGAATTAGCAGAGCAACACAAACAAACGGCCATGCCAGGTTATACACATCTGCAACGCGCTATGCCTAATACAGTAGCCTCATGGCTAGCTGGATTTGCAGAAAGCTTAACAGATGATGCTTATTTATTAAATTCAACGATTAATTATATCGACTGTTCACCATTGGGAACAGCTGCTGGTTTTGGTGTGCCTTTGGATTTACCTAGAGAGCAAGTAGCCAAAGAGTTGGGTTTTGCACGGGTGCAAATTAATCCAGTTTATGCACAAAACTCACGGGGTAAATTTGATTTAGTGGTATTACAAGCCTTGTATCAAGTAATGCTGAATATTCGCAGATTCTCATGGGATTTAAGCCTTTACATGACAGCAGAATTTGGTTTTATCACGCTTAATAAAACCCACACAACAGGTTCATCCATTATGCCAAATAAATCCAACCCTGATGTGGTTGAATTGATGCGTGCCAGTTTGTCTGTTTTGGAAGGAGCAATGGCACAAATTCAAGCATTAATTTCATTACCATCAGGTTACCAGCGCGATTTGCAATTAAGTAAAGAACCCATGATAAAAGGCGTATTACTCACCAAACAAGTGCTCAAGCTTATGCCTGGACTAATCAAGGCCTTAAACTTTAATAAAGAGAAAATGCAACAAGCCATAAGCCCTGATATGATGGCAACCGATCAAGCATTAGCGCATGTTAAAGCAGGTACAAGTTTCCGTGATGCCTATGGACAAGCCAAAGCTGAGGTCAGCACTATTACCTCGCAGGAGTCATTAACCAATCGAATCTCACTCGGCGGCGCAGCTAATCTAGGTTTAGAAATATTACAGAAGCGGTTATTGAGTTTATAGTAGTCCACGTCCCTGTGGAATTGTTTATGTAGTTGATTAGTCAACACAACTTGTTGTACGCCCAGAGCGACCAATTCTCTCTAAATCTAAGTTGAAGCTAGAATTGTTTGTTAGCGTTAGTTGTAAATTTAAACGGTCACAAGAAATAGCTTGCAATGTAAGTTCTCCATACTTAATACTTTGATTATTCTGACCATTATCATTTGGTATATATGGAGAAGATCCAGTGTATTCATACATATTAAATGTTAGAGTTGACTTAAGATTTAGATTTGCTGACCCTGCAATCCAAAAGGGAGCGCCATTTTTAAAGAAACGATAACTGGCAACTAAGTATTGAGAGCCATCAATATGTTCTCCAGTATGAATTGTTAGGCCTTGATAATTATATTCAGGATTATGCCAAAGCCCGTCTAAATTTTGAGAAATAATGGCTTGATCTTTGATGACATAGATAGATGAAGCGTTAGAGTTGTTTCTGTCGTTTCCAATAATAAATGTATTTTGTGAGTCAGCAAATATAGCATTCAACCACAAGTTTGGGGTTAGTATTGTCTTTACACTAGAACTATTGATAAAGCCAAGAGCGCTAATTTCTTGATTAAAAACAATGGTGTCTTCATTTGAAGAATGAGATATTATTTTAAGATTGGTTTCATCACTAGGAAATTGATAAATTAAATTAAAGTTAGTATCTAAGACAGAAATTGTATTAAAGATATATCCAGGGGGTACTGGGTCTGGTCCTGACCCAGCAAATCGTTGCTGAATATATAAAAAATTATTACTTGAAAAGATATTTGCTTGAGAGCCATAGCGAAAAACGATGTCTTGAATGGCGGATAGTGTTGAATTTTCATACTTATATAGGAACATGTCACTAGTATCTCCTGAGTTTCTTTTCGGCTGAAAATAAATAGAGTTATTGAATTTAGTAAAATTTCCCCATGTATTCATCAATTCCCCATTTATTTCAGTTTCTATCTTTGTCACTATGCCAGTCTCATCTACTGCAATAAAACTTGAAGCGTTGTTTTGATGGTTGTTTTCATCTTTATACTCATAAAAACAACTGCCGTTATTGGAGGCGGATAACGAGAATCTACCACTGTTAGCAATATTTCCATCTAATGATTGAACTTGGCCGTCTTTTATATGATATAAATGATTGACAGAATCGGTAAAGTGTGAATACATGATGTAATTGTTTTGACCCTGAATGCACAGAGAATTTATTGAGTTGTTGCTTAAGCCTTCTAAATTTAAATTTTTAATACCATGTTCATCAATAATCACTAAAGAGTCATCTAAAAGAGCGCCTATTAAATAGTTGTTATAAATATTAAGACCTTTAGATACAGAAAAATAATCTGCAGAAACTTGTTCAAAAATCTGCCCATCAGTTTTCCATAGAGTATTTTGATCTGATTTGTTAATATAGTAAATTGAACCTTGATAGCTAATTAAAGATTGTCGATGAAGGTTTAATTGAATGGGTTGTTGGTTATATTCTAAAACATGGCTTCCATTATTGGATCCATCAGATACCCAGAGGTATTCAGTAAATGTATCTTGAAAAAACAATTGCCCGTTGAGGATGTCGGTGTTAGACCAAGAACTGGCACTTCCTATTGTGTTAATTGATAATTTATTAATGGATTTAGCTAAGCTAGTACCACCATTAATAAATAGTAAAATTGCTATAATTAATTTAATTTTCATTTGAGTTCCTATTCAAGTTTTGTACTTTAGAGGTATATGCATAACTAAAAACGGTGGGAATGTAGCCCACATTGGCTATTTTTTCCTCTAAAAACCAAACTATAGAATGACTATAGATTCAATTTTTAGAGAAAAAACTAGCTCAATGTGCATCTCCATCCCATTCGCCCCTAGTTATGCATATACCTCTACAGTTTTGTCAAGTTAATGTAATTGTATCGTATTTGGAAGAGTCCTTACTAATAAGTTGGCTATAAGCCATACGTCCATGTATGACTTAATTAGTTTATTAAGCAATTAATAAACTAATTTGGTAAGCATGATTGAATTCTAACAGCTCCTGGTTGTGTTAGTGCTAAATCTAATTGAAATTTACAAGCATAGTATAGAGCCCCTCCTTGTGGGTCGCTGGTTACGGTAATTGTGTGTATTGAAGTTCCACCACCTAAAGCATTTGGAAGGCTATATTTAGCGGTAAATCCACCGACTTGTGTATCTATAAAGTTATGTGGCAAAGCATTGGCTATAGAGATAACTCCAACAGATATTAATGCTGTTAGTAACGTTTTTTTAATTATATTTTTCATAATTGTGTCCTATTTAAAATTGTTTATTATGGAAGTAAATGAAAACCATTTACTTGTTTCTGTTAATTAAAAATCAACAAGTGTAATTTAAGTTTTTGAATAATATATTGTGTTGTTTTTACGACAAATATTTTATTATGGTGCAGTTAAAATCATTGAGCATCGTTTTATTAAGTTTCTTCCGGGTGATGATAATGCTTGATTCAATTCTGATCTACAATTGCTAAGTGTTGTTATGCCAATAAAGTTCCAGATAACAAGCCCTGTAGATTGGTTAGTATGACTATATATTGCATAATATCCTGTTGGACCTACACCATCTTCTGGATTTGTTAAGTCTCCAACTCCTGCTTGAACTGACAATATGACACTAAGTGTTAATAAAGTCGTAAGTATAATTTTTTTCATAAGTTTTACCTTTTAGTTTTTAAGAGGGTTTGCGTAAAACACTCTATTAGAAATATAAACAACACGGTTGTTTACCTGAGTTGCCAATTAATGTTGGCAGAATCTAATTTAAGGATTTGGCGTTTTCCCTGTATTGAATTAACGACAGTTTTTTTAGGTTTCTGTAGTATGCGGTGTAAATTAACGAAAATTAAACACAATTTTAAGTGTAAGACTATATGTTTTTAGTGAAACGATTCTGGTATTGCTTTGGAGTGAGACCAAAATGCTTTTTAAGGACTTGTGAAAAGTAGAGTTTGTAATGGTCTAATAAACCCGGAGACATTTTTATGTGGTATAGGGCAGAAATCTATTTACACACTTATCAATTGTTTAAATTGATAAGTGGTAATTTCTTTTTTTGAATGAATATTCAAATATATATTGCGTTTACCTTTGGCAAGAGCGAATAACAAACACAGTCATATTTGGTGAGCTTACGGCCGAGTTAAGTTGTGCGTTACACTCACTTAAAGTTTTTGTAAAAATGATTTCATGTCCACTTACACCTGTATTTAAGTCCCAATATGAATATATTGCAAAATAAGCATCCTCGTCGTATCTGGGAACTCGTGCTTGAGTTGCAAATGTTGTACTAAGAAATATAATAGCTAATAATATAATTTTTTTCATAATTTTTTACCTTTTTTAGTTTTATAGAGGGTTTTGGTTAGACACTCTATTAGAAATATAAACAACACGGTTGTTTACCTAAGTTGCCAATTAATGTTGGCAGAATCTAATTTAAGGGTTTGGCGTTTTTCCTGTGTTTAATTCACGACAGGTTTTTTAGGTTTCTGCATTGTGCGGTGTAAATTAACGAAAATTAAACACAATATTTAAATGTAAGACTATTTGTTTTTAGTGAAACGATTCTGGTATTGCTTTGGAGTGAGACCAAAATGCTTTTTAAAGACTTGTGAAAAGTAAGAAACTGAGCCAAAACCACATGTATCTGAAGTAATCGAAATTTGGTAGCCATTTTTTAGAGACTCAGAGGCTTTCTTTAATCGATATTCGCGTAATAATTCTATTGGAGTTAGATTAACTATAGCTTTTATCTTTCTTTGTAATTGCCTTTCTGTGATAAACATTAATTCAGACATTTTTGTTAGGTTAAAAGATGGTTCGAAATAAAGTTCTTCGATATGGCTATTTAATTTTTCTAGGAAGCTCCTGTCTTTTTCAGGTAGTTCAGAATAATTATCTGTACTGATTTTTTCACGATTGTTTTGTTTTAATATATTCCTAATGTTTAAAATGTTCATTAATTGTAAGTTTAATTCATCAGCATCAAAGGGTTTACATAGATACATATCGATGTTTTCTCGCCATCCTTTTATACGGTTAGCTTTTTCAATCAATGCCGTTAATAATACTAACGGAATATGCGATGTTATGGTTTCTTCTCGTAATAACCGACATACATGGTATCCATCAATCCCTGGCATCATTATGTCACTAATGATAATGTCGGGTATAGATTTTATTGCCAAAGCTACGCCTTCTTTTCCATTGGATGCCATTAGGCAATTAAAGTTTTTTGATAATATTTTTTGAATGTAAAATCGCATGTCATCATTATCTTCAATAATCAGTACGGTGGCTTTGTTATTAGTGTGTACTTGATTAGAGATTAGGGAATAATCTTCTTTTTCTATTGGTATTTTATGAATGGGGAAAGAAATACTAAATCGAGAACCTTGTCCAATAGTACTTGTTGCATAGACTTCAGCATTATTTAAAAGGGCTGTTTCTTTCACAATGGATAGTCCTATGCCAGCACCATCAAGATTTTGATGTTGTGTTAAACGCCCGAATCTTTTGAAAATAGTCTCTTTTTGATTCATGCAGAAACCACTGCCATTATCTTGAACATAAATATCAACCCGTGAACTGGTTGACGTACTGCCAAGTATTATTTCCCCATAATTTTGGGTATATTTGAAAGCATTTGATAGTAGGTTACCAATCATGAGTTCCAGGGCATCTTCTGTCAGTAATAATTCAATATCCTTTATCTCTTTTATTTCAAAAGTAATATTTTTATCTTTTGCTAAGTAGGTATATGAATCAGCAATAAGTTTTAACGCATTTGCTATGTTTATCTTTTGTTTTTTTTCTGAAGAAGTTTTAGTTACCTGAGATAGCTCTAACATTTGATTGACTAACCTTAACAGACGATTAGAGTTTCTCTCTATTAGATTCAACATAGTTAGGTTTGTCATATTTTTTTCTTGTTTTTGTAATTCTGATATTGGGCCTTTAATAAGAGTAATAGGTGTTCTGAATTCATGAGTGACATTGGCAAATATTTCATTCTTTCTGTCCATGAGAGCTTCAAGTTTTTCCTTTTGTTCTTGTATGAATTGTGTTTTTTTCTTGACTTCACTGTTGAGAAAAAAGTTCAGCCTTTCTTCTGATTTAATTTTGTACCTTATATAGAGTTTGATGGTGATAATTGTTAGTAACAAATAACTCAGGTAAGCCCACCAAGTGAGCCATGGAGCAGGTAGGATTAGCAAACTATATTTTTTAGTGGTAGAAGAATGTTTGTCGTTGTTGATTGTGGCTTTGATTAAGAGTTCATATTTGCCTGCAGTTAAGTTTGTGAATATTAAATCTCTTTTTGTGTTTGGTATTTGTATCCAATTTGTATAGAGAGGTTCTAATTTATAAAAATAATTTGTTTGTGCTGTATTCTGATATAATAAATCTACAAATCTAAATTCAATTATTTTGTCCTTATAATCAAAATTAAAGTGCTGAATTTGTTCGATTGAGTCTTTAACATCTAAACTTTGTGTTATTTCATTAAGCTTAATTGGTTTATTCATAATAAATAAATCAGAAATGAATATTTTAGGTTTTTGGTATTGATTTTCGATGTCTTTAGGGTTAAATGAAATATAACCATTTTTACCAGAAAAATATAAAGTGTTATTGCTCTTGTTTGAAGAGAGCAATACTGACAAATGATTGAACTCTCTTAATCCTGAGTAAATATATGTTTTTTCTGTTTTTAAATTTAAGTTTATTAAGCCCTTTTCACTGCCTAGCCAAACTGAATTATTGCTTTCCTCAAATTGAATTTGGTATATTGGATTATGTTTTGAAAATATCCCGTTATTTAAATAATGTTTGATTAGTTTATACTCTGAATCAAAATGGAATAGTCCTTTATTTACGATACTAACTAGGATTTCATCATTTTTATTTATTTGAACAGCAATAATTTCATTTTTTAATAATAAGCCATGTTCAAATTCGAGTATTTTTAACTCTTCTTTTTCATTAAGATATAAAACCCCTGATGATGTAGGTAAGATTATTTCCTTTTTACTATTGACTGCATATTTAAGAAATGATTTGTTCTCATACAATTTGTATGGAGCTTTGATTTTTAAGAAAGTATTATGAAGGATGCTGTATTTAAATAGTCCTCGGTCAGTTCCTATCAATAGTATATCATTATTTAAGGGGGTTGAGAAAAATAGTGCTGAAAAATTTTCATCCCTAGCCACAAGCTCTATTTTTTTAGTGATTTGATTATATTTTAGCAACCCTTTTGATGATGCTATCCAAATATGTTCATTTTCTATTCGTGTGGAGTAAACGGTATAATTAGTTTGTATTGATTTATCGATAAAGTGAATATTTTCACATATTTTATTTTTTTTATTAAAAGTAGTTAATCCATATTCATTACCAACAAAGATATCACCTTTTGAATTGTTGTTTATGCTACTGATATTTGTACTTTGTAAACAGTTGAGGCTGTTTGTTGTTCGTGTCTCAAAGTCAAATACTGGAACTTTTAAATTTAATGAACTTAAGCCCTTAGAAAAACTCCCTATCCATAAAACCTCTTGTTTTGAAATAAATAAAGTCATTATATTATTCTCGGGAAGAGAAAATTTGAAGTTGATATCATGTAAATATTGAGTGACACGATTAGTAGTGGTATTTATGTGAAAAATTCCACCATCAATTGTGGCAACCCATATAGTGTTACCCTGTTGAACAATTGATAATATTCTAGTTGCTAAGTTTAAACTAGGTGAAGCCATAAATTGATTAGTCTTTATATCATATTTATAGAGTTGGCTTGATGTGGCAATCCATAAAGTGTTGTTAGAGTCCAATAAAAAGTCATGAATATGATCATTTTTGTTCTTTAGTGCTATGTATTTATGTTTCTTTGTTTGAATGTTTATTATAAAAAAACCCCCAATTGTCGCTACAAGTAGTTGGTTTTCATTTATGATTTCAAGACTTCCTATAGCGTTTTTGTTGAAGCTATTTAAAGAAGGTATGTCAGGTTGTTTATATGTATTAAATGAGGTGTCAACATTAAATACACCAGAATTGGTACTAACCCAGATTAAGCCATTTAAGTCTTGAGCAATGTTTTTAACGTATGAAATTTCTGAGTCGTTAGTAGTTACTTTATTCAGACCATTATCCACGCGGTAGTGAAATAGCCCGTTTTTTCGAGTCCCTATCCAAATACTTTGGTCACGGGCAACTAATATGTCCGTAATATTAGCAAACTTGAGCTTGCTCTCTGAAAATTGTTTTAGAAACTGTGTTCCATTATATTTATAAATTCCTGATGTAGTACCTGCCCACATATAGCTTAGGTTATTTTGGGTAATTACATTAATACCAACTTGTTCTAATTGAGAGTTTCCTACTTGATTGTTAAATATTGAGACATTGGCTGTTACTAAACTAGGAAAAAGGAATAGTAAATAAAATAGATATAGTTTTTTAGGCAGATACGTAGCAGTTAATTGCATATCCAATTTCTTTGCTTTTAACTAAAGCCTTATTATGATATGCGAGCTAAAGCATTCTGGATTATGAGGCTCCAGTATAGTGTTTCCATCCTCATCTCTTTTGGCGTGTGGGTTGCTATTTGTATTATTGTGAAAAGCTTCAAAAAGCATAATTCCCAAAATAGTATCACATTCTTCCAAGTCAGGAAATCCTGATGCAGATATTTCTTGTACAGATATTTCTTGGTAAGGGTAATTGTGAACTGTACAAACTTTAATAGTCCCAGTTAATTTTGCGTGAGCAAGGTTATTTAAACAAATGATAGATAGTGTTACAAATATATATATTATTTTTTTCAAAATATATGCCTCAAGCCGTTATAAAAGAATTAGTTTATGGTAAGTAAAAATATTTGCAAGTGTAGGTTTTAGTTTTGTCGCATTTCATACAAAATATGTCGTAATTTCGCAATTAGTTATGTTGTTGATAATGGTTTTTTTAAGGTTAGTTTTCAAATCAATTCAAGTTTAGGCATCTCCCTTTGTGTCAATTACTATTCATACTCAAGCTTTCATTTTATTATATGAACATTACAAACCAGGTAAATTAAAGCGTATACTATTTCAAATGCTTAATTGTACAGTTTCACCACGTTGTTGGTAAAGCTTTGCCACAATCATTGTGGAGCGTAGCGGAACAATGATTGTGACGGACTTTCAAAAATCCCCCTTATTAGATAAAATCCAAATAACTAATAAGGTAAAAAACTATGAGTCAAAAATACCACAGCAATGCAAAACAAACGCCCACATAAGAGAACAAATCAAAAACAGCAATCTTGATAATTCAACACTTGCAACACTTTATGACGTACCTGAAAATACAATTTGCAAATGGAAAAATGCTTGCTCATTTGATGATAAAAGTTCTACTCCAAAAACAATTAACTAGTGTCTGACCGAAAAATCAAAGTACCAAATTAAATCCTGATTCCAATTGGTGCTAAATTTTGAAAAACTAAATTTCAACCTTGCTTTGAATCAAAATCGTCAAAAGACAACCGAAAATCAATAGATTCACTTATTCAAAACATACTAATCCAGTGGCATACAATCTAACTCATATTTTGTTCATTTAGGCAGCTAGATTTCGGATTTCCCCCTTTCGTCTTATTTTAGCTAGTTCCTTTGCTATAAAAGTTGACCTAAGTTTTTGTAAATTTCTGCCGACTACAGCCCTATGGACAAGCCAAAGATGAGGCTTGCACTATCACCGCGCAGGAGTCATTAACTAATCGAATCTCACTCGGTGGTGCGGCAAATTTAGGTTTAGATGTTTTACAAAAGCGTTTGAGGGGCTTGGAATAAAGACTTATTGAAAAATAAAAATTCATTGTCTTTCGAATAAATTCAGGTTTTTTTTTCAAGCTCAATTATAGCTTTATAAATGCTAGAATAGGAATAGCCTTTTTCTATCTCATAACATTGCGAGTTTAGAAGTGCATTTTTGAGTTTTTCAGTCAATATTTCAACCCATTTTGACTTTTCTAAAAACGCTTTACTTTTGCTATATCCTATTATGTGTTTTTCTAATTCTTTCTCAACAGCTTTAGAATTAGCAAACGCCTTACTTGTTTGAACAAAATGAAGTAGAAACCAAAACTCAATCGAAGGCAAACTATCACAAATAATGACGTTTTGGTTTTTTACATATTTTTTTCTAAATTTTTGAAGTTTGCTATTTTCAACATCATTTCTTTGAGAAACATCAGTGTCGAAAACACAAATAACAGTTATATCTCCCAACAATAACTTTTCAACCTGCTTAGTGATTTGAGTAATATCAGTTTTACCAAAGAAACGTGGCTTGACTACGCACTTGTAATTTTTTAGGTTTTTAAGGTGTGTAAAATAATACCGTTCAGTGATGCCCTCACCAATAATATACAAGCCTTTTTTAAGTTCCAAATTTTTGCTTCTTCGTCCACCCATATTAGTTTAAATTTGGTATAGCTCCAAATTTTCCATATTTATAAGCTTTTAATAATGAACTGATGCGATTAACAGCTTTGAAGTTAGCTAATGAATACAATTTAGTAGCACCTGATTTGTCTTTTTCAGTGAACCAAATATTATCTTTTCTTAATAAATCTTCTTCATCCAGCAAACCATCATAATGAGTTGAGACCAAAAGTTGTGACCTCTTTGATTCTGTCAAAAACTTTTCAATAATGTATTCAATTAAAAGCGGATGAAGTTTTGATTCTAATTCATCAATTGCCAAAAAGGCATTGTTCTCAAGCGCTTTAATAATTGGGCCAGATAGTTCAAAGGTTCTTTTTGTTCCTTGTGATTGTAATCGAGTGGGTAACTTATGGTAACTGGCGTTACCTTTTTGGTCGAAAACCTCATGTTCAAATTCAGTCTTAGGTACTTCAAAAGATTTTTCTTTTTTAATTCGGTCTTTTTCTTTAGATGGTAAATTGCTGTCTTCCAATATGGCGGATATAAAAAAGTCAGGTACTTTTTCTTTAATCATCTCAGTGTGAATATTAGAAATATTAAAATCAGCCTCTTGTAAGTATTTTAATACTTTTTCTTTTGCTGCCTCATCTTCATTAATCATTTCATCAACATAACGATGCAAAGATTCATCCATATCAGGGTCAATAACTCGCATAAACTGTTTTTGCAACCAGTTAATAGCCTTTTCCATTTCAAAAACTTCAGTGTTGACTTGATTATAAGCGGCAAATACGGACATGTTGGGCAAGCACTTTATGGAGATTTCATCTTTAGCCGTCTTATTTAACTTAATGCCAGCACCATATTCAATTATTGAAATATTTTTATGGGTGCGATGAAAGACCAG
Organism: Lysobacterales bacterium; assembly: GCA_027067055.1. GTDB lineage: Bacteria > Pseudomonadota > Gammaproteobacteria > Xanthomonadales > Marinicellaceae > NORP309. Next base: position 12,090 of record JAMOMK010000051.1, read on the forward strand.
TTTTGGTCGAATACTTGGGTAATAAAAAAGTTTTTCTTCAGTAATTATTCCCTGCTTAATCTCTATACTGTAGTCGAACTTCTTGTCTTCAACATAAAATATCAAATTAAAGTAGGAAGGTTCATTTTCAGAATAATCATCCAAAGCAAAGGGAATAACACTGATTTTCTCATCTTTGCTATCCGCAACATTAAACAAAACATGCCTAATGAAATCAAAAGCTTCCAATAAATTACTTTTCCCCGAAGCATTAGCTCCATAGATGACTCCAAGTTTTAATAATCGAATGCCAGGTGCGACTTCAACTACATGAGAATCTTCTAAATATTTATCATGTGTAGCTTCAAAACTAAAAGTTGTTTCATTTTTGTAAGACAAGAAATTTTTTATGGTTAGAGAGTGAATCATTACTATGTTTTATATATTTGCTACAATATTGCAATTATAGCAAATATAAATCACATTAATAGGTTTTTATGTAAGAGTAAAAGTTAAATTTACTAATTAAAGTTTTGGATTAAATTCTAAACCTATTCCTAATGGCAAGAATTAACAAAAACCAAAGAATATAACTAAATATTGCTTGGAGCATATTAAAAACTTGGGTTGTAATTGGTACTGTTCTATTAACTTCATTTATTCCTTTAGCACATTCAATTGTTGATTGTTCAAAACCAATTCCAAATGGCAAAGAGCGTTGAATTGTTAGAATCCATTCATTTGTATATATTTTTCCACATTTAGATGTTTCTATGTTAATTGAATAATGATTTATTAGAAACATAACTATCAGAGACCTTTGCATAACTACCTACTTTTCTTGAAAGTAACTGTAAATACGTTTTTAAAAATTTGATTTCTCATAAAATTCTCAATTTTTCTTCTAAAGCACTGTATTTAGTGCTTTAAACTCGATTT
>JAMOMK010000052.1 GCA_027067055.1 Lysobacterales bacterium
TTTACTTAGAAATAAGGAAATCAAGTACTCTGATATTCCCCCAACTTGGAGTATATAATTTTGTGGCGGCTTTGGTAACAAATTGTTTCTCTGCCCGGGACCGCCGCCAAAAAACGGCAACGATGCCAACGGCCACCACTTCGCCCTCCATAAATTATATACATTGTTAGTTGCTTTTATTTTTCATTGTATTCTGTCATCATTAACTGAATTTCTTTTTTGTCGATTCCTTTTGTCCGAATTATTTCCCATTCGTTATTCTTTCCAATACTCGCATACCAAGTCTGAATCTCGTCATTCTTAATTTGATAAACCATTAAACTTCCTTGTCCATTTATTGTTGAGTTTGAAGAAATCCAAATACACAATCCGTTTTTAGTTTTTTTTGAAATCAGGTTATTTCTGTTTTCAGTGCTCCTTTGATTTATATGAAATAGTTCTTCAAATTCTGCATTCTCAATATTCTTTAATCTAAAAAATGTTTCAGACAATACTCGATTTGGGTTAAATGGTGGAATTGTTATTTCTTTATTCCAAAAAGGCTCTATGACGAATGGTATTCCAGGAAATGTTTTTGTATCATACTTTAAAATTTTCTTTCCTGAATAATTTAGCCATTTATGGTCAAACCAATTTTTGATTCGAACGACTGAAATTTCATCTGGATTCAAATTTTTAATCAGATTTCCAATAATTAGGTTAATAATTATCTTAAATCCTTTTGAGTCTGTATTGTCAAATTTTATCGTAATCATTTTTTAATAATTGAAACTAACGATTTGTGTATGGTTTGTTGCGTTTAAAAATGTACTCGCCTTTCGGTTTAAGCACAAAGTTAATAAAAATAAACTTACCTTTGGTTTAGCAAGAAGTAGCAATAAACTATACACTTTGTTAGCGGTAGTTATTTATTATTTCCAACAAATCAGTTGGGTTTTCAATTTCAAAATCTGGCTTGTAATTCCACAATTTTGTTTTCGCTCCACTATATTTTGCTACTATTGAAATTACTTTACTATTTTTACATAATTCCTTTTCTATATTTCTTGAAAATTCTATGTCTCCTTCGTGGTCGCCTATAAAAATAATATTTTTGTTAAGTGTAGTTTTAAATATTTGTTTTAAGCATTTTATTCCGCCAAATGCTGAAGGTTTTTGAGCACCGCTCGGAATATCATCATATCCGATAATTGAATTGAATTTATGGCTTAAATTATTGTTTTCCAAAACTCGATTAATATTTTCAGAAGAATTTTGTGAGCAAATTCCTTGTGGTAAATGAATTTGATTTATAGTTTGCTTAATTTCGGTAAATAATTCTACTGGTGTCGAATTTTTGAGTTGATACTCAGTCCACATTGTTCCCGCTTCTAACATTTCCTTTTTTGACAGTCCATAATAATTTACATATAAATCTTGCCAATTTTTAGATTGATGATTTGCTATGTGATATTCTTTTTCACTTTTCAGAGAATGTGGTAAATTTTCTCCTGATAATCTTGGTGCTACAACTGAAAGAATTTGTTTGGTAATATCAATGTTCTTTGGTACAGAATTAACCAAAGTTCCATCATAGTCCCAAAGAATTGCATCTATTTTCATTATTATTCCAATTTCGTTATTTTTCTTACTGTGTTTTTCGTGAGTTCTTATTACCGCTAACATCGTAATATACGCACAATTGTATATACTAGGGATTAAAAATATACTTATATTACGGAGAAATACCGAAAGAAAGTATGTTTATCCGTCTAATTGAATGGTTTGTGGTTATTTAGCGGACAACATTATTGTAGCAGTTTGGTTCATTTTGAACAATATGTTTTTTGAGTGATTTATTCAAACACCTATCACAGTCTATTTAATAGCCTGTAACCCTAGTTTAAGGTATTTCTCTTGCGATAGTATTTTTATGGCTTGTTCTAACTTATCCATTGACTGGATATTTATGATGATAATGGTGCTTTTAGATGATTTGTGCTTGTAGCTATAGATGAAGTCGGTATTGCTGTCTAAATCTTTTGGTATGGTTGTTAAGTGTTTTATTAATGAGTTGAAGGTTTCTTGATTGTTTTTTGCAATAACTATGAGCTTTGTTGTGCGTTCTGTTGCCATATAATCGTAACTTTCTGCTTCATTGATTGGCGTATAGAGTCGAAATGAGCGTATATTGAAGTAGTTAAAAATGTTGCTGTCTTGGATAAAGGAATTATCCGATTCAATTTCACTGTTTGCAAACAGGTAGAAATCATTGAGTAAGATGTTGGTGTTATCAATCGCTCTTGGGAAGATTTTTTCAAATGAGGAAATGCTGTTTTGTACAAAGTCTTTATCAATAACTTTGTTAGCATCGAGGTATTGAGCAACCGATGGATAAATTTCATGAGCAAAACCGTCGATGTATTCATTATCATACCATTCTTCTGTATCCATTTTGCCGTTGATTTGTTGGTAGGACCAACCATTTCCTATGGCGGTTGCAAGGGCTTCATTGATATAATTGTAGGCGAGTTTTGCATATTCTGATTGAGTTTGCATAAACCATTTATCCATATCATTTTGTAATTCTACTGGTTGAGCTCCGTATAAAATATGCACCATTTCATGAATAATAATGCCCAAGCGATTAATATAGTCTTGCTTGTTCTTGGTTAAAAAACCAACAATCAAGGCATTGCCTTTGGGAATGGCGGTGGTATGACCTTGTTTTAAGGGGATTGGGTATAGCATAACTTTAAAAGGTGTTTGCTTGCTCCAACTTGAACCAAGAAAGTGGCTGATTGTTAGGAATAGTTCTTCTATTTTATCTGCATAAGCGGTGAGTTGTTTGATGATTCTTTTTCTTTGTTTTTTGGTTTTTTGCCAAACCAACTCCTCATAAAAAGGCTCAATTTTCTTTAACACTGCAATAAACTCTAGGTGGCCTTCATAAGGCAAATAATCAAGAATTCGTTCACTTAAATCATCAATATCTGTTGCATTGGATGCCGCTGTCCAAATAAAGTCTTTGCTGTCTTTGTAAGCATGGCGTAAATCGGGGTAGTCTTTTAGTTCTAATTGATAACTTAAGTTCAGTTCATGATAGCGTTTAATTAATTTTTGAAACTCTTTTGACTCACCTAGCTTTTTCTCAATAAATTCTTTGAAAGAATAAGAGCTTGAAGGAGAACCATTGGCTGTTTCTACAAAAGATAAGAGAGCGAGTGTCTTATTGGCTTGAATTTGGATGAATTGGTTCTTTTTTGCTAAGGCAAAATTAAAAACGATAGCTAGTGTAATCAGTAAAAAAAGTTTTAGTTTCATGGTGTTTGTAAAATTAAATATTAAATAATAGACTCATGGTAGAGTTAAAGGTTACAAATTTGTAAGTGCTTTTCTAAATTCTGATGGTGTTACTCCTTCTATCGACTTAAATGCTCGATTAAATGTCGATAAGGAGTTAAAGCCATTGTTTAAGGCAATAGTGAGAATAGGGACGTGGGATTTTTCTGCATTAAGAAACTCTTGTTTCACTGCGTTTATTCTATAACAATTTATATAGGTACTAAAATTATCAAAACCCAATGTCTGATTAATAAACTCACGTAAGCGGTAACTACTCACAGCGAGTCGTTTTGCCAGTGTTTCAATGGATAAATTATTCTCTAAAAAGGCTTTGTTTTCTGTGATTTCATAATCAAGTTTTTCCTTTAACTCCGCATCACGTGAGTTGAGCTGTTTGCCCTTATTCTTCACGCTATCAAAAGCAAAAGATCTTGCATTCATGGATAATAACCAATAGGCTGTTAGGATGATAATTGGCCAAATAGCGACAATATTCACCGTTTGTTGTAAGTAACTGTATTGATAGTGTTTGAAAAGGAAAAAACTAAAAGAAGTGATTATGATAGTCATAATTACTGTTATGTAAACCAAATAAACCCGTGATTTGCGGCGTTTTTCAATTAAATCATCGTTGCGTTCAGTCAATGTCACGTAGAGCAGATGAAGCACTAATGTAATAGAAGATAAATTGACTGCCCAAGCCCACCAAAGTGGTAAGTGGTCAACAAATTGAAATTGTACCAAACGTTCCATCAAGATAAAAAAGCTATAAATCAACCCAATGACTAAATAAATCGGTGTTAATTTAAAATCCTTTTTAAACAAGGATAAGGTAAATAACCAGGTAAATATAAAGAAAGGTACATCTAAAATTCTAAAGATGAGTTTAATCGAATAGGGAAGTTGGTAGTCGTTTGGTACAAAACCTAAAAAATAAAAACTCAAAGTCAAAAAAGTTAAAAAGAAATAAACCGATGCTGTGGATTTTTTTAAATCACGGATGGAAACGATGCATAGAAAAAGCATCAGACCAATACCAGAAAAACGAAAAAATGCGTCGATAAATAACATGTAATTATCCTAATGTTTGTTGAGCGTTAATGCAATTTATAATATTAACACATAAGTAAAATACTTGAAAAGATTCTAATTATCCAATATACTATGCTTTAATAATAAAGCAATAAAGCTTTAAAATATTACTGTGCTTTAAAAACAATACATAAAGTATGAAAAATAATGATAAAATATATGTTCTATTGGAAAAACTTGGCAACAGGCTAAAACAAACACGCATCAATGCCAACTTAACCCAAACACAATTGGGTGATATTATTGGTAAGTCGCGTACGGCTATTGAGCGTGCTGAAAAAGGCAAATGCAATCTAAATACTTTTGTGCGTATTTTGGTTGCTTTGGATGCAGTTGAGCAACTGGATTTATTTTTGCCTGAATCTCCACCATCACCTGTGTTGTTGGCTAAGGCAAAAGGCAAGCAACGTAAAAGAGCTTCTTCGCCTAAAAATAAAAACAACAATGAGGGTAACATCGAATGGTAAATGAAACACTCTCTGTTTATTATCAAGGCTTAGAGGTTGCTGTTATCAGTTATGATGATAAAAAAAACTTAGGGTATTTTGAATACACGCCTGAATTTGTTAAAACAGGGCACGAGTTATCACCGCTAAAAATGCCCATAAAGGCAAAAAAGGTTTACCAATTTCCACAACTTAATCCTGTAACATTTAAAGGATTGGCTGGCTTGGTGGCAGATTCATTACCAGACAGGTTTGGTACATCGGTATTGAACCAATGGGTGGCACAGCAGGGCAGAACTCAACCGATTTCAGTCATGGAACGACTGCAATATACGGGAACTAGAGGAATGGGCGCTTTAGAGTTTCGCCCGTCAAAACAATTAAAAAGGCTCAATGCCTCGCAAGCTGTCAATCTTGAAATACTTACCGAATTAGCACAATCTGTGGTCAATAACCGTAAAAAATTGGTCGTATCCATCAGCAAAGATAAAACCGATACCCAAGCGATGAAGAGTTTATTGGCGGTTGGAACCAGTGCAGGGGGTGCCAGGCCCAAAGCGGTGTTGGCATTTAATCACGACTTTAGCCAAGTGCGATCGGGGCAAGTTAATGCACCTGTGGGTTTTGAGCATTATTTAATGAAATTCGACGGGGTTAGTGAACACAATGAAAATGAAGAAACCTTTGGCGATCCATTGGGCTATGGAACGATGGAATATGTTTATTACCTGATGGCAACGGCTTGTGGTATTGATATGCAAGCCTGTCATTTATTGGATGAAGGTTCACGTCGGCATTTCATTACCAAACGATTCGACCGAATGGGTAATGATAAGGTTCATATCCAGACATTAACAGCCATCAATCATGTGGATTACAATACACCAGGTTGTTTTTCTTATGAAGAACTTTTTGGTGTTGCACGACAATTGCGGTTGCCAATTCATGATGCTAAACAGCTCTTTTTACGCATGGCATTTAATCATATTGCCCGCAATAATGATGATCATGCTAAAAATTTTTCCTTTCTCTATCAAGATAACAAATGGCGATTATCACCGGCCTATGATGTGGCATATTGTTACAAACCCAATAATTTATGGGTCGAGCGTCATTGGATGACAGCCAATGGCAAACGCCAAAATCACAACCGAGCTGATTTAATTGCCGTTGGTGCCAATGTGACTAAATTGCCTCATTCTTTGATGCATGAAATGATTGATAGTGTGCTTGAGTCCGTGTCGCAATGGAATACACTTGCCATAAATTATGGTGTTCCTACGCAGTTAAGGCAAGAGATTGAGTTGAATTTGCCTTTGCGGGATTTTAAGAAGTGATTTTTTCAAATAGCACCGCACTAAATTATGTTTGCAGAATTAATTTCTCTTTTGAAATATTTTTAAAATTCTAAATTCAATAATGCTTCATTTTAAAAGCTAATGATTTTTTTACTGATGGCCACTCTTGGTCGGTAATAGAAAATACCACGGTGTCTCGGTATACTCCTTCGGAATCAACCGAGTGGTTTCTTAATACGCCATCTTGTTTGGCACCGAGTCGGGCAATAGCATTGCGTGATGGATGGTTGTGCCAGTTGGTGCGAAATTCGACAGCTATGCAATTAAGCTGCTCAAAAGCATGTCGTAACAATAAATATTTGCACTCGGTATTAATGCCAGTGCGTTGCGTGGATTTTGCATACCAAGTATAACCGATTTCAACTCGATTCTGATTGATGGCATTGCAATAACGTGTTGATCCTATGATTTTATCTGTACTTTTGTCAATAACGACAAAAGCATGGGCGCGGCCTTTTTGGTTTTCTTCTTCGGCAACGTCTATATATTCATCAATGGTCTCTTCTGAAGGAACATAGGTATACCAAAGATTCCAAAGTTCACCATCACTGGCGGCTTTTATTAAACCTTGCTTGTGTTGCTTGTTTAAAGGAATTAATCGAACTAAGTCGCCTTCTAAGGTAATGTCTTTTAACCAGTTGTTCATAGTGTTTTGTAGGTAAATAGTAGCACTAATAAAGTCATTATTGGTGCTACTGCTATTGGTTTATTTAAATGCTTTATTATCTTTAGCGTGTTCGACAAGAATATCAGCGGGTTTAAAACGGATACCGAATTCATCTTGTAGTTCATTCATTAACGATAATATGACGTTGGCGCCTTGAGCATTGACAAAACTAAAGGGGCCACCTGTAAAGGGAGGAAACCCTAAGCCTAGAATGGCAGCTAAATCACCATCGGATGCCGAAGAGAGTATGCCCTCTTGCAAGCATAACAAAGCTTCGTTAACCATGCTTAAGCCGATTTGGTGTTGTACTTTGGTTTTATCCAGCTTTTTTCTTTCTTCACCACCAAAGTATTGGTAAATACTTTTGTTGACGGTTTTACGTCCTTTTTTAGGGTAAATATAAAAACCTTTGTTTGATTTTCGTCCAAATAATTTTGCATTGGCTAGTTTTTGTACGCTATCATCTTCTTCGATGCCACGATCTTTAAACATTTCACCCAAATCACCACGGGCAATATGGGCAGCTACATCAATACCCACTTCATCAAGTAATGACAGAGGTCCTACTGGAAACCCCCAATCTTTCATGGCTCCGTCAATAAACTCGATGGATGCCCCTTGTTTTAATACTTGTATAGCCTCGTGAGTTAATGCTGATAAAATTCGAGTGGTATAAAAGCCCGGTCCATCTTTGACCACGACCACGGTTTTACCTTGCGTAAGTCCGACATTAGTTGCTATAGCCTTGGCACGAGTTGAGGTTTTATCGGTCACAATAATTTCCAATAATGGCATTTTTGGAACGGGTGAAAAGTAATGCATACCGATTACGTTTTCAGGTTTTTTTGCTTTGGCAGCAATATCTGCAACGGGTAGCGATGAGGTGTTGGTTGCAAATATAGTATTAGCTGCACAAGTATTTTCAATTCCTGCGAGTATATTTTGTTTCAAATCAGTATCCTCAAATACTGCTTCAATCACTAAATCAACTGCCTGCATATCCGCTTCTTTAACCGTTGGTGTGATTTTTGACATCAATGTATCGCGTTCAACTTGTCCCATGGCTTTGCGTTTGACCAATTTGTTAAAATCAGACCAAATGGTCTTTAAAGCTTTTCCTAAACCTTCAAGTGAAATGTCTTTTAGCACTACATCATAGCCTGCTTTGATGGAAATCTCTGTAATACCTGCACCCATAAATCCAGCCCCAATCATAGCAATGGTGTCGGCTTGGTGAGTTTTGGCATCTGATTTGAGTTTTTTATTATCCTGCATGGCAAGAAATAAACCAATTAAGTTTTTACAGGCATCTGTGCCGTGTAAATAACCAAAACCAGCAGATTCTGCTTCAAGTCCAGCCTCCAAACCGTTCTCTAAGCCAATTTCTACACAGTCTAGTATTTTTAATGGAGCAGGGTAGTTGCCACGTGTCTTTCGCGTCACTGTTTCTCGCGCTTTTTTAAGTACAAAGTTTCTACCTATTGAAGTGCTTAATGCTTTATCTAGTAAAGATTTTTTACGAGCTTTTTTCTTGATGCCACCTTTAGCAATAGCTTCTTTTGCTACTTTTATGGCTGCTTGTAAAAGCCCTTCTTTGTGGATAAGCTCGTCTATTAAACCAATTTTTTTGGCTTTAAATGGATATACGTTCTTACCTGTTAGCAACATATCCAAAGCACTGGTTAAGCCTACTTGACGCACACTACGTTGTGTGCCACCGCCTCCTGATAATAAGCCGAGTTTAACTTCAGGGAAGCCAAATACGGTTTTTTTATCGGTGCTAACAATGCGGTAATGACAAGCCAGAGCAAACTCTAAACCACCACCAAGTGTTGCACCGTTAATGGCTGCAATTACAGGTTTTGATAAATTTGCTAATCGTGATAAAAGTTTATTGCCACCACGAGATAATTCTGTTGCTTCGTCAGATGATTTCATCTTCATAAAGGCTTTGATATCGGCACCAGCTACCCAGCAATCTTTTTTGCTGCTGTAAAGAATTGCTGCTTTGATGTCCTTGTCTTCCTCAATTGTATCCAGTAAACCTTTAAAGTCATCAAGCATACTAGCGGATAAAACATTGACAGAAGAGTTGGGTTGGTCAAGGTAAATAATCGCGATACCGTCTTGTTTTTTAATTGTAAAATATGCCATTATGATTTCTCCTTAGAGCTGGTTTTCTTTTTTGTTATTTTCTTTGCTGCCTTTTTCTTTGTAGTTTTCTTAACAACTGGCTTGGTTGTGTTTTTTGCTATTTTTTTTAACAAAATACTACTGCCTTGACCACCAGCTGCACACGCGGAAATTAATGCATATTCACCATCACTTTCTAGTAATTGGCGAGAAGCAGCAATCAGTAAACGTCCACCTGTTGCGCCAAATGGATGGCCAAGTGAGAGTGAACCGCCTTGTTTGTTGATTTTATTCAATGGAATTTCACCAAAAGCTCCTTTGAGACCTAAACGGTTTTTACAAAAATCTTTGTCTTGAAGGGCAGAAAGATTGGCAAGAACTTGTCCTGCAAAGGCTTCATGAATTTCAAACACACTAATATCATCCAGTGTTAAGCCCGCTTCATTTAAAAGTTTGGGAATGGTAAAGGCAGGGCCCAGTAATAATTCGCCATCAGGATTATGTGCCGAATAAGTGTAGCCATAAATAACAACCTTTGGCGAGTAACCCTGTTTTTTTGCTTCATCAATATCCATCAATAAACAAGCAGATGCACCATCTGTAAGTGGTGATGCATTTCCCGCAGTGACGGTACCATTGGGTTTGACAAACACAGGACGTAAACTTGATAGTTTTTGAATGGTTGATGTGGCATAAAAAGTATTGTCTTGCTCCATTGGTTTAAACTCTGGAGCAACCAATACTGGCACTACTTCTTGGTCAAATTTGCCATCTTTCCATGCTTGTGTGGCTAACTGGTGTGAACGCAAGGAAAATTCATCTTGTTGCATACGTGTTACACCAAATCGAGCGGCAAGTCTATCGGCATCTTGTCCCATGGTTTGACCTGTTGAGAATTCAGCAATGGCTGGAGCAACAGGCACTAAATCTTTAAATTTAAATTGTTTCAATAATGCCCAATAATCTTTAGCACCTTTGGCTTTTTGTGCTTTAAGAAGGACTGCTTTGAGTTTGTCTGAAATACGTACAGGTGCATCAGAGGTCGATTCTACACCACCAGCAACGGCTGTTTTCATTACACCTGCTTGAATCGCTTCGACTGTATTAGTTATGGCTCGATTGGCAGAAATACAAGCTTGAGTGACAGTTGATGCTGGAGTTGATAAATCATAGCCAGCACCGATTAAGCTCTCTCGTGCAACATTACTGGTTGCAGCATTATGAATCACACATCCCATTGTGACTTGTTCGCAATTGGTTTGTATCAATGGATGACGTTTTTTCAAAGCCAATAAGGCTTCGCGTCCTAAGTCGTAGGATTTAAGTTTGGCGTAAGGTCCAGGTGATTTGGCAAATGGTGTACGTACACCATCAATAAAGGCTACTTTGGCTTGTTTAAATATCATGATTCCTCTTGGGTATGTCCTGCGTTTGATTTTAACTTACTATTGTCTCCATACGCAACCGTATTGTCAAGTGTAGAAAGTAATAAAAAAGCCTGTAAATTGGATAATTTACAGACTTTTACTGAGACTATTACTTTTTAAAAACTACAACATCAATTTATTCATGCGCTTAACAAAACCAGATGGGTCTTCTAATTGACCACCTTCAGCTAGTAAAGCTTGTTCAAAGACCAATGAAGTCCAGTCAGAGAATTTATCATCATCTTTTTCAGAAGATAGTTTTTTGAAAACCGCATGATCAATATTGATTTCTAAAGTTGGCTTACTGCTAGGCATTTCTTGGCCAGCTTGTTTCATCAATTGTTGCATGTATAGCGCCATATCCTGTTCGTTAAGCACAATACAAGCAGCTGAGTCGGTTAAGCGTGTTGAGACTTTAATTTTTTCAACTTTATCACCTAAGATTTTTTCCATCTTTTCGATAACTTCTTTGTTATCTTCTTGGGCTTTTTCAACTTCTTTTTTGTCTTTTTCAGAGTCAAGTTTGTCTAAATCACCTTTGGCAACAGATTGCATTTTTTTGCCATCAAATTCTGTTAGACCATTAACCAGCCATTCATCAATACGGTCGGTTAATAACAACACTTCAATGCCCTTTTTCTTGAATACTTCTAAGTGAGGGCTGTTTTTGGCAGTGTTATAACTATCTGCTGTGATGTAATAGATGTTTTCTTGCTCAGATTTCATGCGAGAAACATAGTCTTCGAAAGTTACTGTTTGTTTATTATCATCGTTATGTGTTGAGGCAAAACGCAACAATTTAGATAATTCCTCCTTATTGGCGAAATCTTCTTGAATGCCTTCTTTCATGACATTCCCAAACTCACTCCAAAATTCTTGGTACTGTTCCGCTTTAGAATTTGACATTCTTTTAAGTAAAGTCAAAATCTTTTTAGTTGATGCACGTTTAATTGATTCAATTACCTTGTTGCTTTGCAAAATTTCTCGCGATACGTTTAAAGGTAAATCGTTGGAATCAATAACACCTTTTACAAAACGTAAATAACGTGGTAATAAGTTTTTGCTGTCATCCATAATAAAGGTGCGTTGTACATAAAGCTTTAAGCCGTGTGCTGCATCAGGTTCCCATAAATCAAACGGGGCCTTTTTAGGAATATACAATAAAGATGTGTATTCGTATTTGCCTTCAACTTGGTTATGTGACCATGTTAAAGGATCATTCCAGTCATTTGATACGGTTTTGTAGAATTCTTTATAATCGTCTTCAGTTATTTCTGATTTTGGCAAAGTCCATAAAGCCTTTGCTCGATTGACTTGAACCCATTCTGTAATTGTGGCTTTTTCCTTGTTTTTATCATCCTTAGCATCTCCCTTTTCATCGCTTTCGCTTTCAACTTCTTTAGTTTCAAGCATATAAATACCAACCGGTATATGGTCTGCGTATTTTTTGATAATTGACTTGAGTCTAAATTCATTGGCAAAGTCTTTTTCTTCTTCTTTCAGGTGAAGAATGACTTCTGTGCCTTTTTTATCCTTTTTGGTCTCTTCGATAGTGAACTCACCTTCACCATTGGATTCCCATTTTACAGCCGTCTTCTTACCAGCTTTACGCGTAATCAATGTTACTTTGTCAGCAACAATAAAGGAGGAGTAGAATCCAACTCCAAATTGACCTATCATTTGCGAGTCTTTGGCTTCATCACCTGATAATTTGCTCAAGAACTCTTTTGTACCAGATTTGGCAATAGTTCCTATGTTATCAATCACTTCTGAACGAGTCATACCAATGCCATTATCACGAATGGTTACTGTGTTAGCATCTGAGTCGTGTTCAATTTCAATGCGTAATTCTTTATCGCCTTCATTGAGTGAATCATCGGCAACAGCTGCAAAACGCAGTTTGTCACAAGCATCATTGGCATTAGAGATAAGTTCACGTAGGAATATCTCTTTGTTTGAATATAATGAATGAATCATCAATTGCAATAATTGATTGACTTCGGTTTGAAATTTTAAATTTTCTTTTTTAGCCATAATAGTTTAAAAATGTATTAGTTTTAAGATGGCGTTTATATGAGGACATGTGTATAATATTCAAGCACTATAATAAAATAATAAATGGCTTTCAGCAGAAAGTGTTTTTTAAATGGAGAACTGTTCATGCTTTTTAAATCTAAATTTTTAATATTATTACTTATTGGGAGTGTTAATTTATCACTTTACGCTCAAATTAATTCTCCTCATTCACTCTCAACTACTAGTAATAACAATGAATTGTTTTCAATAGCAGCTTACTTTCAACCTCCTTTTCTTGGCAATTATTCTAACTTTGGTCGTTCAATTGACATTGACGACGACTTTGGGGCTAGTGGCGAAAACAAAGTCTATGTACCCAAATCCCGATATAGAAACTAATTTCCCACTAAATCTTGATTTGACGAATAAAATTATTCTAGCAGTTAAAACCTGACAGTTTTAACTGGCTTATTCTCAATGCATTAGTTTCTTTATATCGA
>JAMOMK010000053.1 GCA_027067055.1 Lysobacterales bacterium
GCTGAATTCGAGTCAATTTTCGAGTTTTTGAATATTCAATAATGGCTTTTACAACTTTTTAGTATTTTTCATAAGTTCTGCAAAGGTCTCTTATAGTATATTTTGCTTTGGTCATGTATTATTAACAACATGAAAATAGCCATTGTTGCCAGTCAAGCCTTAAATTCTCAAAATGCCTTAAAAGAGCTAACTCAAAGGTATAAAAGCAATATTGTCGGTCAAAAAGAAGCAGATGTTATCGTTGCACTTGGCGGTGATGGGTTTATGCTGCATACTTTGCATCAGTTTATTGATGATGACAAGCCTGTATACGGAATGAGACGTGGGACAGTTGGATTTTTGATGAACCGTTATTATGAAGAAAACCTCATCGAACGTCTAAAAAAATCACAAGTAACCATTTTACACCCGCTAAAAATGCTTGCCACCACCACAACAGGCGAACACTATGAAGCACTGGCAATAAACGAAGTTTCATTATTACGCCAAACTCGCCAATCCTCTCGCATTGGCATTAGTATTAATGGTCAAAATAAAATAGAACAATTAATAGGGGATGGAATAATCTTGGCAACACCTGCTGGTTCATCTGCGTACAATTTATCAGCGCATGGTCCAGTTTTACCCTTAGGAGCAGAAATATTAGCCCTGACTCCTATAAGTCCTTTTAGACCTAGACGTTGGAAAGGTGCTATTTTGCCTGCTGATAGTTACGTTAAATTTTGTGTGCAAGATTGTGAAAAAAGACCAGTAAGTGCCACAGCAGATAATTTTGAAGTACGTGATGTAGACTGTGTAGAAGTCTTTGAAGACCGTTCAGTTTCATTGAGCCTACTTTATGACCCAGAACACCGTTTGGAAGACAGAATAATCAATGAGCAATTCATCATCTAATACACCCAACTTCCCAAATTATGATACTAACCCTGTTTTGGTTATTGCTGTTTCCTCGCGCACGTTATTTGACCTTAGCCAAGAACATGACATATTTTTACAAGATGGGGTTGATAAATATCGTGCTTACCAACTCGCACATGAAAATGAAATACTCAAGCCTGGTATCGCTTTTGACTTGGTACAAAAACTTCTTAATATTAAACACCCGAAAACACAACAACCCTTAGTTGAGGTGGTGCTGGTTTCACGCAATAACGGCGATACGGGCTTACGAATTTTTAATTCTATCGCACATTATGACCTAGCTATCGAACGTGCGGCTTTTTCTAATGGAAAATCACCTTTTGCTTACCTCAAAGCTTTTGGTGCCCATTTATTTTTATCCGCTCACAATAAAGATGTTGAATTAGCTTTACAAGCAGGATTTGCATCTGCCCATTTACTCACTCCAAAACATGAAAGAGATAAACCAAAAAACAACCAGTCGCAGGTACGTATTGCCTTTGATGGAGATGCGGTTTTATTTTCAGATGATTCAGAAAAAATTTACAAACAAGAAGGTTTAGAAGCCTTCCGAGAAAACGAGCGCAACAAGGCTCAAGAACCACTCTCAGATGGTCCATTTAAACCCTTTTTAACCGCTTTGCACCAATTGCAAAGTTTATTTAGCGTTGATGAAACGCCTATCCGCACTGCATTAGTGACCGCAAGAAGTGCTCCATCACATAAACGTGTGATATTAACTTTACGCAAATGGGGCATCCGTATTGATGAGGCCTTATTCTTGGGAGGGTTAGATAAGTCCGAATTCCTCAAAGCCTTTAAAGCCGACATCTTTTTCGATGACCAATTAATCCACATAAAATCTGCCAGCAACAGCCACCTAACATCAGGTCACGTGCCGCATGGGATTGCTAATATTAACCCTACGGTGTGATTATATATGCATTAAATTTTGCTCAAGTACAAACTTGTACAGTAAATCAAGGTTTCACACTTCTATAATGGCGACTCGTGGGTAAATGCTACGATGCGAGATTTTGTCAAATCTCCGACTGTAGCAATTTTAGTGGGATTGCGTAGCTCCACGGCTACGCTTGAATCAGCAGCGAGAACAAGCGCTGCTGATTCTTTATTAACTCACTTAATCCAGTCAACAAATCATCCATTTCTTATACACCCCTAGTCATCCAATAAATTAAGTCTCTTATCTAGCAACAAAATCCATTGATTTACAATTACTTCTGTAATTCAAATTAAAAGCAACTCATTCAAAAGAAAGCATATTACCCAAATCCCGATATAGAAAGTACGATGATAGCACAAGTCCTTGATGCACCTAGAAAACCCAGAAAAAGCTTCATCACCAATGAGGTGACTTTAGTTTTTCTTGATTTCCTATGCACATCAGTTACTTGCACTATCAAGCGCATTTCTATATCGGGATTTGGGTATTAAATACCTACAGATAAAAAACAACTACCCATTCTTATTTAAAAGATGAGCAGCCATTCTCTCGGGGCGGGATATTTAGTTGTTTTTTGTTGTGTAACAATAATGGCTAATGTTTGAGCCATCACCTACTACATTTACGTTTGATGAGCCGTCACCTACTACATTTACGTTTGATGAGCCGTCACCTACTACATTTACGTTTGATGAGCCGTCACCTACTACATTTACGTTTGATGAGCCGTCACCCACTACATTTACGTTTGATGAGCCGTCACCCACTACATTTATACAAATCTGCGTAAAACTTTCTGCATTAACATTTAGGGTTAAAAATATTGTGACTACTAATATTGTTTTCTTACTCATGAGATTACTCCTTTGTTTTATATTCTAAAAATGATATACCGTATTGTGGGTATGTATCTGCTTCAACATCATCTTCATATTCTATTAACTTTTGAGTCACCTCTTTATAATAACCATTAATTAAATTTTGAAAATCCAAATGCAATTGAGGAAAGTTTTTTGGATGAATCTGTGTTGAATATATTGTTTTCTGAATATACCTATCTTTTATGTTTTTTTCAGAAAAGTTATAAGTTAATGTTCCAACTGTTCTATCTATCTGTTTAGCAGTTAAATTCGAAAAGGCTACTTCTGTTTCATCCACTATTTGATTTAGATTAACAATCTCCACTTTTACCCCTAAATCTTTTAACGAACCATTTGTAATTAACTCCTCAAGTATCGCTTGATATGTCAACGACCCAGGAGCTCTTTGTTCGCAGATGCTTTGAAAGGTTTTAAAAGGACCTAGTTTGGGTATCTTTGTTGACTGGTAATATTTATGAGCGGTCCATCTAATATCTTCTAGGATAACTGATAGTTTATCTGGTTTAGCTCGTGGCATTTCTCCTTTTAAATGCTTGCTGATATACCTTCTATCAATACCTGTACGAATGGCTAAGGCTACATGGGTTGCATCAGGATCAAGTCTTTGTGCTTCTAGGACAAGTTTTTCATCAAATAAGGCAAGAAATTCATTGCGTGGCAATCTAAATTTAATCACAATTTTAGCAATTGCTTTAGATAATAAGGACAAGGCTTTCTTCTTTAATTGTAAGTTTTGTTTGATTTTGGGATTAATATTCATTAATTTTCTCTGAAGTACAAACTTGTACAGTAGTTTTATAATCTAAACTCTTATAATGGCGACTCGTGGGTAAATGCTACGATGCGAGATTTGGTCAAATCTCCGACTGTAGCAATTTTAGTGGGATTGCGTAGCTCCACGGCTACGCTTGAATCAGCAACGAGAACAGGCGTTGCTGATTCTTTTTTACCACTACTTCTCTACCACGAGTTCTTATACAAGATACACGCATTCATCAAATCTACCACAAAACAATTCTTTTTACAATTTAAAAGCATGTTATTGCAATAATGTAATGTTGCATAGGTCTCTTTTTATGGGTCACATATTGCCAATTTATAAAAAAGGCAATCAATTTATTTGATTGCCTTATAAAGTAGACTTAATAATAAAGAACCTTGAAACTCTTTATTGAATTACATTTTACAACTCTTTTAAGCCTGTTATCAATTCAGAAATAGCATCTTGTGCATCACCAAATAACATCTTAGTGTTGTCTTTAAAGAATAAGCCATTTTGAATGCCTGCAAAACCTGTACCGCGACCACGCTTAATCACGATAACATTTTTAGCTAAATCAGTCTCCAAAATTGGCATACCATAAATTGAAGAGCTTGGATCATCGCGCGCCGCAGGATTGACCACATCATTGGCTCCAATCACTAGCGCAACATCAGTTTGTTTGAATTGTGGATTAATGTCTTCCATGTCTTCAATCATATCATAAGGAACACCTGCTTCGGCCAACAATACATTCATGTGACCAGGCATGCGACCAGCAACCGGATGAATGGCAAACTTAACATCTACACCATTCTCAGTAAGTAACTGTGTCATTTCCCACAATTTATGTTGAGCTTGAGCCACAGCCAAACCATAACCCGGAACAATAACAACGCGTTCAGCATACGCCATCATTATGGCCGCATCTGCTCCTTCAATTTCCTTCATTTCACCTTGATCACCATCAGCTCCACCCGAGTCATCTCCACCCATTGAGCCAAACAACACGTTAGCAATTGAACGATTCATGGCTTTTGCCATTAACTGTGTCAACAAAGTACCTGCTGCGCCTACCAACATACCAGCAACAATCATTGCCCAGTTACCCAAAACATAACCCTCAAATGATACAGCGAGTCCAGTGAATGCATTATAAAGTGAAATTACCACTGGCATATCCGCACCACCAATTGGCAATGTCATCAAGAAACCCAAAACAAGGGCCCCACCGAAGAATATCCACAAGTTCATCGCTTCCATGTGAGTGAAGGTATAAATACCAAAACCAATCACGGCTAGGGCAAAAATACCATTAAAAATATTTTGACCAGGGAATGTATAACGCTTATCAATCAAGCCTTGCAATTTACCAAAAGCAATCAAGGAACCCGTTAATGAAATGGCTCCAATAAACACACCAATTAAAGCCAGTGAAGTTGGAATGGCTGACATTTGGTGTCCATTTGTGGCTTTGTAAAGTTCCATGGCTCCAATAAAGGC
This sequence comes from Lysobacterales bacterium, assembly GCA_027067055.1. Lineage (GTDB taxonomy): Bacteria > Pseudomonadota > Gammaproteobacteria > Xanthomonadales > Marinicellaceae > NORP309. The sequence continues at coordinate 5,009 of JAMOMK010000053.1, forward strand.
CGCAGAACCGCCACCCATACCATTGTATAAGGCAACCATTTGTGGCATATCTGTCATTGCCACTTTTTTACCACTAACCCAAGCAAGTACCGTTGCTGAAACCAATGCCGCTAAAATCAACCAGTAATTTTCCATGCCAGGTGTTAAGAAAGTCACAACCGTAGCAATAACCATTCCGAATCCAGCCCAAACTATGCCGCCTTTTGCCGTCCCTGGTGCTGACATTCTACGTAAACCCACAATAAATAATATTGCAGCTATAAAATAACTAAATTTAATTAATTCAGGAGCATATTCAAATTCACTCATTTCTTATCTCCCTTATCGACTTTCTTTTTGGTCTTAAACATTTCAAGCATACGCTCGGTCACTACATAACCACCTGCGGCATTGCCTGCACCTAAAAATACGGCGATAAAACCAAATGTTTTTCCAAGGTCGGTTTCTGCATGACCCAATGCCACCATCGCACCAACCAAAACAATGCCATGAATAAAGTTTGAACCTGACATCAAAGGCGTGTGTAAAACCACAGGCACTTTTGAAATAATTTCATTGCCGACAAATGCTGCCAACATGAATACATAAACTGCTACAAATCCGTCAATCATCTTATTTCTCCACTACCATAGGGTGTACAGTTTTACCCTCTTTAGTTACATTACTTCCTTCCAAAATATCATCTTCCCAATTGATGGCAAATTTACCTTCTTCATCTTTCATCAAAGACAATAAATTCCAAACATTGCGTGAATACATTTCACTGGCATGTAAGCCTAGAGAGCCTGCCAAATTAACAGGACCAATATAAGTCACGCCATCTTTTTTAACTGTTTTTCCTTTTTCAGTTAAAGCGACATTTCCGCCACCTTCCGCACCTAAGTCCACTACAATCGTACCAGGCTTAAGGTTTTTGGTCATTTCCTCTGTAATTAGGCGAGGAGCTGGACGTCCTGGAACCGCTGCCGTTGTTATTAGCACATCAACTTTTTTCAAATATTCAGTCATGGCTTCTTGTTGCTGTTTCTTTTCTTCGTCGGTTAATTCACGGGCATAACCACCCTCACCAACCGCATCAACTCCAAGGTCTAAAAACTTAGCACCTAGTGATTGAATTTGTTCAACCGTTTCAGGGCGAACATCATACCCCATCACCATTGCACCTAATCGTTTGGCTGTTGCAATAGCTTGTAATCCAGCCACTCCTGCACCAATGACAAAAACTTGTGAGGGACGAATAGTTCCAGCTGCAGTTGTTAACATTGGAAAGAATCGCGGTGATGCAACACCTGCCATCAATACCGCTTTATAGCCCGCAACCGAGGCTTGCGAGGATAACGCATCCATGGATTGAGCTCGGGACGTTCGTGGCACAAGCTCCATTGAGAAAATTGTGATATTTTTCTTATTAGCGACATCATAACGCTCTTTATCTGCAAAAGGAGCAATCATTCCTACAAGTATCGTACCATTTTTCATGGTTTTAATTATTTCAGCACTTGGCGCAGCAATACAAACATAGACATCGACTTTTGCTAAAACAGACTTGGCATCCTTAACAATTTCGCAACCTTCATAAGCAGAATCAACAAAACCTGCTTCGCTTCCAGCACCTGCTTGCAGGATGACCTTCCACCCAGCCTTTATCATTTTTTTAGTGGTCTCTGGCACTAAAGCAACTCTTTGCTCAAGTTCCGAGGTTTCACTTATAAACCCAACAGTTATAGACATACTAATTGTCCTCTTTTAAAATAAATTCGACTCATTATGCGCGTACACACGAAACTATGCAAATAAAAATATATTATTAAACAATCGTATTATTTAAGGAGTCTATAAAAAATAGAGACAACTCAGTGGGTCTGAATTTTTCTATTTTTCTATAAATCCCCTCATGTGTCATGAGCCGAATCAATGACACATTTAAATTCAATTTCTGTCTTTTTTTCTTGTCGATTTGCAGAATAAACTTCCAAACCTCCATTTTGCACTAAGTGATAACCTATTGGGCATTGAGTTTTTACTAAAAGCTCTTCGCGCTTAGTAAAAGGTGCGCTTGCACAACCTGCAATCCCTAAGACCAGTAAAAACAACTTCAGTCTTAACATTAAACTACCCTTATTAGAATAGCTAAATTTTAACACAATTGAACATGAAAAGCATCGCCTTCTTTTAATCACATTTGATTATTTGTTTATGTAACTCTGTTGCTATACAAACACTAAAATATTTAGTAGGATTAATTTAAATTAAACTGGTGCAATGTATGCAAAACCAACTTGTTTTATTATTAAAAAATCGACGATCTGTATTGTCAAAAAATTTATCCGAACCTGGTCCTGATGAAAAGCAATTAAAAACAATTCTAGAAATTGCTGCACGTGTACCCGATCATCGCAAGTTAGAGCCGTGGAGGTTCATTGTGATACAAGGTGATGCACGTAAAAACTTAGGTGGAAAATTCTGCGCTATTCGCTTGCAAAATTACAAATTAACCAGCGAGCAAATTTCAGCAGAACAAAATCGTTACAATCACGCACCAACTGTAGTCGTGGTAGTTTTTTCCCCTGTGGAGCATAAAACGCCTGTTTTTGAACAGTTGTTGTCTTGTGGCGCAGTGTGTCAGCATATTAACTTAGCCAGTTCGGCTTTGGGATTTAATAGTCAATGGGTAACTAATTGGTGCAGCTTTGACAAAGATGCTCAAAAAGAATTAGGGCTTAAACCACACGAATCCATTGCAGGATTTTTTCATATTGGAACAGCCTCTTGTATTCCAAGTGACAGGCAAAGACCCAATCTAGATGACAAGGTTAACTACTATTGATAGGACTCTAACAATTTGCAGAGACAATAAAACATTGTCCCTGCAACCTAAACTTTATTGTTTTAAGAGGGTTTTAATTAAAAAGTTTTACCGAAACCAACACCCAACACCCATGGATTAATATCAATATCCACTTTAACTGGACCTAAAGCCGAATCAAAAGAAGCCGTTGTATCAATCTGAATGTACTTCGCATCAATATTGAATGACCAATCATTTTTCATTTCAAAGTCGATACCAAATTGACCAGCCAACCCAAAAGATGAATCAATATCTAGGTTGCTTGCACCTAATGCAGATTTTGCTCCAGCAGTTAAATCATCGTTAAAAAACAAAGTGTAATTTAAACCAACACCAGCATAAGGTCTAATTTTCGCTTTTGGATTAAAGTGGTATTGTAAAAATACCGTAGGAGGCAACACATTGGTATCTACAACTCTTGTCCCATCCGGAACATTTAATTCCGAAGGCAAACCAAAGACATTAACATCATGCTTACTACTTAAATCAGCCAATACCTCAACAGCTATATTGTCTGTCAGCATATAACCAATGGAAATATCCAGTGAGCTGTTACTGCCAACGGTCACACCAGTTCCTGCTAAATTTGCGCCATCAACATTTAACAAGCTTGAATCGTCACTTGGGTTGATATTTATTGCTCGCACATGCAACAACCAATCACCTTGTTCTACAGCAGAAACACTTAGTGTTGCACCTAATGAAGCAAGCATGCATACTAATAATTTTTTGTTTATTTTTTTCATTTTTATAATCTCAATTTAATTGCGTATATTATAATTCTCTAATATAAAAAATAATTGACAACCATCAAGTTAAAAGCATGTCGTTGATTTGTTTGCCAAAGACATGTGCAATGAGTTAATATTATTGTTAATTAATAACTCTCAATTGACTTGTTAAATTACACGCCTATATAATGTTGGATTAGCATTGACAAAGAGTTCTAAAACCTATGAATGAGTTAATTGCCTCTCAAGGTATCAGTTTTACTTCAATTTCTCGCGGGATAATCGGTATGATTTCCCTTATAGCCATCGCCTATATATTTTCTTCTGACCGCAAAAACATCTCTTGGAAAGTAGTGGGGATAGGTTTATTGATGCAACTAATTATTGCAGTTGGTGTCTTGTATGTACCTGCGATTAAAGGCATATTTGAATTTATTGGTCATCGCTTTGTCGATGTTATGGAGTTTACTAAATCTGGCACTCGATTTTTATTTAATTCATTTGCAACAGGAAAGATTGAATCACCTTTAATCAACTTTGCCGTCATGATCTTACCCACCATTATCTTTTTCTCAGCCCTGACATCAGTTTTATTCTTTTTAGGCATTATTCAAAAAATTGTCAAGGGCCTTGCTATTATATTGACACGTACTCTAAATATTTCTGGTGCAGAGAGTTTATCAGTAGCAGGTAATATCTTCTTGGGTCAAACCGAGGCACCATTAATGATTAAAGCCTATTTGTCTAAAATGAATCGCTCTGAAATTTTACTGGTAATGATTGGAGGTATGGCAACTGTTGCTGGTGGGGTGTTAGCGGCTTATGTTAGTTTTTTAGGCGGCGATGATTTGGTGCAACAGGCTTTTTATGCGAAACATTTATTAAGTGCATCGGTTATGGCAGCACCTGGCGCTATTGTTGTTGCTAAGATATTAATGCCACAAACTGAAAAAATCGACAGCAACATTGAAGTCACCAAAGAAAAGGCAGGGTCAAACTTCTTAGATGCAATGGCAACAGGAACCTCAGAGGGGTTGAAACTTGCCATGAATATTGGTGCAATGTTATTGGTGTTTTTTGCATTTATTGCAATGGGCAACTATATTTTAGACAAAATTGGATTCTATACACGCTTTATTGATTTGTTGATTATGTCCGCTTTAGCAATGGCTTATGCTTATTATAAATATTCAAAAAAAGAAGTTAGCACTTATATCAAATCTTTTTTAACCTCTTTGTTTTTTGGTATTGTTGTTTTAGTTTTTTATCGCTATCTGAGAGTTCACCTAAATGATGTGAACATATTAGCTAGTATTTTTCCTTTTATTGACTCAGACCCTGATAAATTTATTGCAGGAACTTATTCATTAACTGGCTCTATCAATACATGGGTTGCAATAAATACCAACTATGACAAACTATCTATGGAATTTATTTTAGGGTATACCTTCGCTCCACTGATGTGGTTAATTGGTGTTGCTAAAGAAGACATGACTATGCTTGGTCAATTATTAGGAATTAAGCTCATCGCATCTGAGTTTGTTGCCTATATCAACTTAGCAGAATTTAAAGATGTAACTCAACAAACACATATTCACTACCAAAAATCCATCATGATAGCCACTTACATGCTATGTGGATTTGCCAACTTTGCTTCTATTGGCATCCAAGTTGGAGGAATAGGGCAACTGGCCCCAAACCAAAGAAAACGTTTATCAGAATTTGGTATGAAAGCATTGCTTGGTGGCATGCTGGCTTCGTTGTTGTCTGCAAATATTGCTGGCATGTTGGTAGGTTAAGTAGGATACTGCATGAAAGAAGATGTCTATTTAATTGATGCCAGTATTTATATTTTTAAGAGTTATTTTTCCTATGGTGATGAATTTGTTGCTGCAAATGGCACCCCGATTAATGCAGTTTATGGGTTTACACGATTTTTAACTCAATTTATTCATCAAACTAAAGCCAAGCATATCGCCTGTTGTTTTGATGAATCATTGGACTCGTCTTTTCGCAATGAAATATATCCTGACTACAAAGCCAATCGCGAACCTGCTCCACCAGACCTCAAACGACAGTTTAAATTATGCCAAGAAGTAGCAAATATTATGGGGGTTGCCACTTTTAGAGATGGTTATTATGAAGCAGATGACTTAATTGGCACATTGGCAAAACACTACCAAAACTTAAATCAGCCAGTTCATATAATCTCTGCAGATAAAGACTTAGCTCAATTAATTGGTCAGGAGGACAAATGGTGGAATTATGGGAAAGCCGCGCCCTTCTCACCTCAAGACATATATGAAAAATTTGGTGTTCACCCTCATCAAATTGCAGATTTTTTAGCTCTTACAGGAGACAGTGTAGATAATATCCCTGGAGTTCCTGGAGTTGGTGCAAAAACAGCAAGTCTATTATTAAACCATTTTAAATCCTTAGATGAAATCATTTCTCGAAATCAAGAGATTAGATACCTCAGTTTTCGAGGAGCAAAATCATGTCAAAAGAAAATCGAAAACAATGTAACCGCAGCTAAATTGGCTAAAAAACTCACACTGATTAAGCAAGATATTGAACTTGATAGTTTTGACTTATCAAGAAATAAACTCGACTTAAGTCGAACAGAAAAACTCTTTGAATACCTTAACTTTGGTCCTTTATTGCGTAGAAAAATTCTTGAAATTGAACATATTTAATTTCCAAATTTTATATTTGATGTGTTAGAATTCTAAAATAATAATAAAAGGGGGAGCCCATGTCAAAAATTCAAATCCTTGTAGTTGATGATGAGCCAGATATATTACAACTTCTAAAAATCTCTCTTAATCGAATGGGGTTAACTGTTTATACCGCAGCAACCATTGGTGCTGCTAAAGTCGAATTAGATAAAGTCTCTTTTCATTTTTGTTTAACCGATATGAAGCTCCCTGATGGTAATGGTATTGAATTGGTTGAATATGTTAATGAAAAATACCCCAATACACCAATCGCCATCATCACAGCTTATGGAACCATCAGTCATGCCGTAAATGCTCTAAAAAAAGGCGCCTTTGACTTCATTACCAAACCCATTAGCATTCAAGTACTGCGTAACTTAGTTGCGAATGCAATTAATCAATCCAATACTACTAAGAATAAGCCAAAATCAACTGGACCAAAACAATTAAAGGGCTCATCAGACTACATAAAATCCCTAAACTCGAAAATTAGTAAGCTTTCTAAATCACAGTCCTATGTCTATATCGAAGGCTCCAAAGGCACGTCAAAAAAATTAATAGCAGAATGCATTCACAACCTATCTCAAAGAAGTGATGAACAATTTTATTCTTTTGATTGCCATGATGAACACCAAGATTTTACAGATTTATTTGGTGATGATAAAACTAAAGGTTTGCTAGTCGAGGCAAATGGAAGCACTTTATACCTTGAAAACATTGAACACCTTTCATTACCCAATCAAGAAAAACTTTACAACGTTCTTATCAAAAAGCAATTACCTACACCCACCAAAGGAGTTGTCAATCTTGATATAAGACTCATTTGTTCTAGTAATAACTCCATTAAAACCAAAATAAACCAAAATACTTTTAAACAAACATTATATGAACGCATAAGTATAATTGACATTAATACCCAAGAAATATCACAACACAGTGAAGACATTCCCATTCTTACTAAAGAGATACTTAATAAATACTCAAAACAATGGCAACAATTGCCCTGTAAAATAGATTCACAAGCCTTACATAGACTTTGCCAATATGATTTTCCTGGCAATATGTTAGAACTAAAATTAATCTTAGAAAAAGCGGCAACCTTGTGTGACAACAGCATAATCAGAGAGGGCGATTTAGGCCTTGATGAAGTAGAGGCGCAACCAACACTAATCTCCCAAAGACACGATAAAAACCTTGAAGAATATATTGAAGAAATAGAAATTCAAGAAATCACTAAAGCATTAGAATTAACCAATAACAATAAGACGGCCGCAGCTAAAGTGCTAGGCATTAGCTTTAGAGCTTTGCGTTACCGTGTTAAAAAACTGGGCTTAGATTAATAGAAACCTTTAGGCAAAGTCAACCCGGATTTGCTTGATTGTTTCGGTTTGCCATTCAACAAAGGAGCACTCATTACCCCAAACCACATCGGGCCAACACGCATCACCTTTTTTTCTCCCAATTACATGGATATGTAATTGAGAAACAACATTACCAATAGCAGCAACGTTAATCTTTGTAATTGAAAATATTTTTTGGAAATAAGTAGAAATCTGCTTTGTTAAATCATTTAAATCCTGTCGTTGAGATTGCGGTAAATCAAATACCTCTATCACATCGGTTTCAGGAACAATTATAACCCATGGTATGGAGGCATTTTTGTGCAACAACAAATGAAAGCCGTCTTTCTTAATTAAATAGTGCGTGTCTTTTTGTAATTGTTTATTAATCTCAAACATCGTGCAAAGGTCTTTTTTAATTAGATAATACCTTATTCTTCATTAATAGCTTATCTTTATTGGAATTCACATAGTAAAATGTGCATTTTAAATGCCCTTAAATAATAGAGTAGCCCTATGTTTAACACAAATGACAGTATTGCCAAAACAGATCCGGAACTATATGCAGCGATTGTTAAAGAAAATCAACGCCAAGAAGATCATATTGAACTGATTGCTTCTGAAAACTACACCTCACCTGCAGTGATGGAAGCACAAGGATCACAATTAACCAACAAATATGCCGAAGGCTATCCAGGAAAGCGTTATTATGGTGGTTGTGAATATGTAGATATTGCTGAACAATTAGCCCTTTCTCGCGTTAAAGAGTTATTTAATGCCGACTATGCGAACGTGCAACCACACTCTGGCTCACAAGCTAACCAAGCTGTATATTTTGCTTTATTACAGCCGGGCGACACAATATTAGGCATGAGTCTTGATCACGGTGGACATTTAACTCATGGGGCAAAGGTAAATATTTCAGGGAAATTATTCAATGCTGTTCAGTACGGCATTGATGATTCAACAGGTGCAATTGATTTTGAAAATGTTCGTGAAATGGCTTTAAAACACAAACCCAAAATGATTATTGGTGGCTTTTCGGCTTATTCTAAAAAAATTGATTGGCAACAATTTCGCGATATAGCTGATGAAGTGGGTGCTTATTTTATGGTTGATATGGCACATGTTGCTGGTTTAGTCGCGGCAGGTGTCTACCCAAGTCCCGTTAATATTGCTGATGTCACCACTTCGACAACACACAAAACTTTAAGAGGACCTCGTGGAGGAATCATCCTAGCTAAAGAAAATGCTGAAATAGAAAAGAAATTAAACTCTATTGTTTTCCCTGGAATTCAAGGGGGACCTTTGATGCACATAATTGCTGCCAAAGCCGTTGCTTTTAAAGAAGCCTTACAACCAGAGTTTACAATCTACCAACAAAATGTGGTTGACAATGCTGATGTAATGGCAAAAACTTTAATCGAACGTGGTTATAACATTGTTTCAGGCGGAACAGAAAATCATTTATTTTTATTAGATTTGGTGGATAAAGACATTACAGGAAAAGTTGCCGAAGCACGTTTAGGCGAAGCACATATCACCGTCAATAAAAACGCCGTGCCAAATGATCCAAAATCACCCTTCGTCACATCTGGACTGCGCCTTGGTTCACCTGCTGGAACCACTCGTGGTTTTGGACAAGATGAATTTAAAAAAATTGCCAATTGGATTGCTGATATTATTGACGACATTGACAATGATGAAATCATTGAAACTGTCAAATCAAAAGTGACTGAACTTTGCCATCAATTCCCTGTCTATGGCAGCAAATAAAGGATAAATAATGAGTAACAAAAAAAACAAGAAACTACCTGAGCCATTAGCAGCAAAAAGACGCGCAAGAAAAAGATTAGTGCAAGCCTTATACCAATGGCAAATGAATGAATCTCCGGCTAGTGACATCATCAATCAATTTTTAACCGAACAAGATATGGGCAAAGTTGATCAAACTTTTTTCCAACAAACCCTGCGTTGGATAATTGCCAATATGGATGAAGTTAAAGCCGAAATCAATCCGCTCATGGAGCGTTCAAACTATGCAGTAGGAGAAGTGGAAAAAGCCATCATGATGATAGGGGTTTATGAGTTTAAAAACAACCCCGAGACTCCTTACAAAGTTGTATTAAATGAGGCAATTGAACTAGCAAAACAGTACGGCGGCGATGGTGCGCACACTTTTATTAATGGAACTTTGCATAAGGCCTCAAAAAAATTACGCCCTTTAGAGCATTAAGCAAACTCTGAGAAATAGAGACAACAACACAGCTTACCTTTAGGCTGCATTACGCGATGCATTAATGCTACCGAAAAAGGCACGAACAATTATTTTTTCATAGACTGACTTGAGGTTCTCATCACCTCCATTTTTTTCAATTTCTTTGACTCGCATTAAAGCATATTGTTGAATAGTAATTAATGGTAAGATAATTTTTTCACGCATAGCAATTGAAGATTTGGTATAAGGCGATTTTTCAAGTAATTGCTTTTGACCAGAAATTTTTAATAACAACCTTTTAGTCTGTTTAAATTCATCGTATATGCCTTGCCAAAATGAGCCAAATTTTTTATCTTCTTGCAAATAAGATGTCAGCGGAAAGTAACTTTTACTCAAGGCTTGCATAGAATTATCAATTAAGGTTCTAAAAAACAAAGAGTGTTTATATAAATCACTCACCTCTTGTAAACGATTGGCATCCTCATACTTTTTAAGAGCAAAACCGACACCGTAGAACCCAGGGACATTTTGCTTCATCTGTGTCCAAGCACCAACAAATGGAATAGCTCTTAGGTCTGATAGATTAAGTTTTTTGTCTGATTGGCGTTTCGAAGGTCGTGATCCTACATTGGTTAAACCGTAATATTTTAGAACCGATACATCCTCAAGATAATCAATAAATAGTGAATCATTCTTAAATGCTTTATATGATTCAAAACCCAATCCAGCCAAATCTTCGATTAATGCATATTGTTTTTGACTTAGACTAGCCACGTTACCTTTAAATACAGTATTTTCAAGCCCTGCACACAATAATTGTTCAAGATTATACTGCGACGAGTTGAGCGTGCCAAAATTTGAAGAAATGGTTTGCCCTTGTACGGTCAGTTCAATTTCATGATTAGCAATGTTTTCACCCAAGGATGAATAAAATTTATTGGTATTACCTCCACCACGCGCAGGTGGCCCACCTCTTCCATCAAAAAAGACAACATTAATGTCATTCTTTATTGATATTTGACTCAAGTGTTCTTTGGCTTTAAAAATCCCCCAATTGGCTTTGAGATAACCACCATCTTTAGTACCATCAGAGAAACCAAGCATCACATATTGACGATTATTGCGTTGCGTGACATGTTGTCGGTAAGCAGGAATTGAGTACAAAGAACCCAAAATCTCCTCACCATTAGCTAAATCATCAATGGTTTCAAGCAAGGGTACAATATCGAGTGTAAAGTCATCTTTTTCCCAACCACATAAACGCGCTAATGTATACACCTCGATTAAATTCCTGGTGGATTGAGTATTTGAAATAATATACCGTCGACAAGCCTCTTGTCCATTTTCTTGTTGAATCTTTTTAATAACATAAAAAGACTTAAGCGTTTCTTTTGTTATTGTAGATTCGAATATTTCTGGGTCGATAGAACCTTCTATATTGAGTAATATATTTATTTTACTACTGTCATCTAATTGCAAATAGTCCCTTGGTATATTACCAGTCATTGAACCAGATAATTTCCCCTGATGGAAAGCATCAAATACTTCAACTAATACCTTTCCATGAATACGTGAGTCTTGACGAATATCTAAACTGGTAAAATAGAACCCAAACAAGTGAACCTTCACAATAAAATCCTCAACAACCTCAACAAACAGTCCATTGTGATTTTCCACGACAAGTTGCTTAATTTCATTCAAATCAATCAGTAATTCTTCCTTATTTTGATAAGTCTCCTCACCTGTGTTGTATATTGTTTGCGCTAGTTTATTATAGACATTATCCGCCAAATGATCGACCCCAGAAAATGTCATTCTAGTTCTAAGTATCCTTGAATCCCTAAAATAGCAAATAAATATTTTATGTCTTAATTGTCTTGCTGTTTCATGCGTCACTTGTGCCGTTACAAAAGGGTTGCCATCCCTGTCTCCACAGGGCCAAAAACCGACATTAATAATATCGCTTTTATAGTCATTTACATCTACTTTTGACAATTCATACCTTATTCGACCATGCACCTTGGCAATGGAATGATAAAATACATTTTCTAAATACCACATCAACCGTGTTGCTTCTTCAAATGGTGAGGGTGCATCAGAACTAACAAAAGCGGTTTGTCCTAACTGTTGTAAAAGCTCATTCATTGTATCTAAATTATTGTTTCGTATCGCCGCCTCTAATTCACTAACAATTGATAAAACGCGTCCCTGATAAAATTGTGTTGGGTGTGCTGTTAGTACGATTTTAGCTTTAAAATTTTGCAGCTTCTGAATTAATGCTTGCGTTTGCTGGGTACTTTTAGCACGATTAAAAACAAAGGGAATTGTTCCATTGCCATTGAAATTATGAATCTTCTCATAAGCCGCATCTTCCACTGCATCAAATAAAACAACCTGACGTTCAATATATTGCATGAACTTAAAGAGAATAGATATTTTATCTTTCTCATTATCAATATTTGTATAAGTAGATAAAAAATTATCTATGATTTCTTTGGGGGTTTTATTGTTGGCAAATTCATCCGTGCAATATTTCGATAATAATGGCAAAAGCATTCCCACATCAGCAACGCCTTCAAATGGTAAAGTAAGAAACAAACTATTATAAACCTGGTACTTTGTTGCAATTAATTTCTGAAACTTCGTATTTGAACTCATAATAATACTCTTATTCTAATCATTGTAGATGTGTTTTATACTCTACATGAAAAATAATATTTTAAAAGATAATTTTATGATTGAATCAGCTAGCTCATCATCGAGATATACAATTAAGGTATAATTTTAGGTAAAATTAAGACTTCGCCGACTCGTATGTTATTTGATACTTTATTATTAAGCCGCATCAATTCTCTCATTGAAACTTTATAAGACTGTGCAATTGCCCCTAATGTTTCTCCACTTGAAACAGTGTGTTTTTCGGTGGTAATGTGATTGGCTATCCATGTATTTGGTGGTGGAGATTGATAAAAGTATTGCTTTATTCCATCTTTAATCGAACCAGCCAACTTTTGTTGAAACTTTTTAGTTTTCAATCTTTTTTCTTCTTTGGGATTACTAATATAAGCAGTCTCAATTAACATTGACGGTACATCTGGCGACTTTAAAACCACAAAACTTGCACGCTCAACATTCTTTTTATGTGGCTTTTCAATCAATTTTAAAGCCGATAAAACTTTTTTGGCTGCTTTATGACTCGCTTCCATAGAAGCATTTTGTGATAAATCTAATAAGACTTTTGCTAAAACATTGTCCTTATCTTCAAGTACCACCCCACCAACTAGATCCGAGTTGTTTTCAGATTGAGCCAACCATTTTGCCGCCTCAGATGTTGCTCCTTTTTTTGAGAGAATATAAACACTCATGCCATGAACTTTAGGATCCCGAAATGCATCGGCATGAATTGAAACAAATAAATCTGCTCGATTTTCTCGTGCTTTTTTAAAACGTTTGCGCAAAGCAACATAATAATCCCCTTTACGTATTAACACTGCTTTCATGCCTTTTTCTTTGTTGATTGAATCTGCTAGTCTTTTGGCAATTTGTAAAGTAATTGTTTTTTCACGAGTTCCTGATACTCCACTGGCACCTGGATCTTCGCCACCGTGTCCAGCATCCACAGCTATAATAACATCGCGGTCTTTATTTTGGTGTTTTTGGACAATTGTTTTCGTTTTTACTTTTGGTTTGCTTAATTGAATAACCAATCGGTGTCCATATTGTTTGGCTGGCTTGAGTAAAAAACTTTTGGCCTTTTGCTTGCTTCTCAAGTCAAAAACCAACCGCAGCGTTGTTTTGCCTTTTCTTCCATTGCGGATTTTTCTAATGACGGAGTTGTTCTTTACACTAAACTTTCGAGCAACCTTAGCATTTTCGATATCAACAACAATGCGTGGAGGGTTTTCTAACTGAAATAATTTATAGTCCACTTGTCCAGATAAATCAATAACAGCTTTGGTATCTTCTGGACTCGTCCACACCCGCAAGCCCTTAACTTGAGTGGTCGCACTGACACTAAAGCTAAGAATCAATGTTATTAAAAATACAATTTTCAGTTTCATCATTAAATTTTAGAGTTTTCATTCATAAAAAACAACTTTTATTGTTGAAATACAGTAAGATAGAGTTATTATATCATCTAACATCTAAAATCAACTCTCTTGAGTTTGAATTTTTCATATTGAATGACAAGGCTTTAGTTGGCAACGGCAATACTCCTTTGCCTTTTTGTGGCCACTCAATAACCACTACGTTTTGCTTATCAATTATTTCTTCAATTGCTATGTAATAGAGCTCTTCTGGACTACTTAAACGGTATAAATCCAAATGAAACAACTCAAATTGACCGAGTTTATAACTCTCATATATCGCATAAGTTGGGCTTTTAACTCGTCCTTCATAGCCTAAATGTTTAAGCAATAATTGAGTGAAAGTTGTCTTACCTGAACCCAAATCACCTTCCAAGAATATAATATCACCAGCTTTAACACTTTGGCTGAATGATTGAGCGAATTTATCTAGTTGTTTTAGGCTACTAATATCTACTTTCATTTAATTATCTCTGGTGCTTTTTCAAGCACATCTGATGCCATTAAACAATTACCTTTGTGACATGCTTGTGCTGCTAAAGCATGCCAGACTACACCAGTATTAGCTGCATCTAAAGCAGTAAAATCTTGTGCCATTAGACCTGCAATTATCCCTGTTAACACATCACCCATGCCAGCTGTTGCCATGCCTGAATACCCAAAAGGACATATGTAAGTTGTCCCACTTGGTTCGGCAACAACTGTCCCAGAACCTTTTAAAACCACAATTGCATTATATTTTTTACTGATTTCAAGTGAATATCTTACTCGGTCTGACTGAATTTTTTCGATACTTACACCTAGTAATTTTGCCGCTTCTTTTGGGTGCGGAGTAAGAACAACACCCCCATTAAATTCATGCTGTTGAGCAATTAAGGTTAACGCATCGGCATCAATGACCATTTTTTTATTTTGGACAAGGCAATAATTTAAAACATCGCGAGATTCTTGATTCAAGCCCAAGCCAGGACCAATCGCTAGAACTTCGGATTTTGATAACAAACGAGAAGAATTTATATCAGCAGCGGCAATCAAGTCGGGACAGGCAATTGAAATTAAACTCGCTTGTGCGTTATTGCTAACGACCTCAACTAATCCTGCTCCACTTCTTAAAACTGATTTACCAGCTAACACCAATGCCCCAAACATGCCATCATGCCCACCAACCACGACAACTGAACCAAAACTGCCTTTGTGGGTATTTTCGTTGCGGTTAAATTTCTGATGTGTCAACACATGGTGATCTAATAAAAAGCATGCACAAGCAACCTCATTATAAATCGTTTCAGCAACATTTAATGTTTCTAAAAACAATGCTCCACATTGATTTTTGCCACTATGGGTATGCAATCCAATCTTGTGAGTTAATAGCGTAATGGTTGTATCGGCATTAACACAACTGCCCTGAATAATGCCAGTATTAGCATCCAATCCAGAGGGAATATCAATAGCTAAAATTTTGCATTGCTGTTGATTTATCCAATCTATTGCAGTGGCAAAATCTCCACTCACTTTTCGATTTAAACCCGTACCAAAAACAGCATCGACAATACATGTAAACAGCTCAACTGGTGATTCATAAATAATTTTTCCGCCACCATCACAATATATTTGTGCTGCTTTTCTTGCATCAACAGGTAATTTATCAATGGCTGCCAAGCTCCAAATCTTAACGCTTTTCTTGTTTTTCAACGCCAATGTTGCCATGACAAATCCATCGCCAGCATTATTGCCCACACCTGTTACAATCAACACTTTGGATTTATGTTGAATATAACTGTATACAGCCTGAGCAGCACGTTGCATTAACTCAAAACTACTGATTTTTAAATAATCAGCAGCACACCTGTCGATGTGTTTAATATCTTGACTGGTATAGAGTTTTTTCATGGTGCTAATCGGTGAATCATCCAGTTCCTACCCTCTTTTTGGTAGACAAACCTATCGTGCAAGCGACTGCTTCGGCCTTGCCAAAATTCAAATTTTTCAGGAATAACACGGTAACCACCCCACGCACTTGGCAAGGGAATTTTTCCGGATGAAAATTTAGACTTCATTTCGGCTAATTTTTGTTTTAGAAAGTCGCGCGATTCAATGATTTTTGATTGGGGAGAAATCCAAGCACCTAATTGCGAGCCTTTTGGACGAGAAGTAAAATATGCAAAAGATTCTGCTTGAGTAATTTTTTCAACTGTTCCAGAAATTCTAATTTGTCGCTCTAACCCTAACCAAGCGAATAACAATGCAACAGAATTATTTTGCTCTATATCCTGTGCTTTAGCAGAATTGTAATTAGTGAAAAACACAAAACCTTTATCATCGAATATTTTAAGCAAAACTGTTCGAATAGACGGCTCTCCTTTGTCATTAACCGTTGCAATACTCATTGCATTAGGTTCATTGATTTGTGCATTTTGCGCTTGTTCAAACCAGCCATTAAATTGCTCAAAAGGACTGCTATTTAAATCCTCTCTATTTAATCCGAATTTTGTATATTCTTTTCTAAAGTTTGTAATATCCATCTGATGCTAGATTATTTTATTAAAAACACTTATTTTACCATGCAGCACTAAAACAGCTTCATAATTACACTGTTTTTATAATTTTAAATGTAAAGACAGTCTATAAAGCCTAATACTATTGGAATAAAAAATGATTTAGCTTAGAATATGGTCTTGAATAGGATATAAATTTGGATACTAAAAGACTTAAAAATTTAAACACGATAGACCTTAAGATTCCAGGCTTACGGATGATTAGCGAGATTGGCGAGGGTGGCATGTCTGTGGTTTATTTAGCTGAGCAAATTTCTTTAAAAAGAGAAATTGCTGTTAAAGTCATGCGTATTGAAATTGCAAAGAACGATTTAGATGTGCAACGATTTAAACACGAAGCCAAAACAATCGCTCAACTTGATCACCCAAACATTATTAACATCTACAATATTGGTCAAACATCAAAAGGTGAAATATTTTTCACCATGCCATATTTAAACCACGGCGATTTTTCAGATTATATTTTAGAAGATGAAAGTGAATTCATTAATCTGCTCATGACGATATGCGATGGTTTAGGATTTGCTCACCAACGTGGTGTTATTCATCGAGACATCAAACCTGAAAACTTATTATTTGATAAGTTTGGCAATGTTCAAATTGCAGACTTTGGTATTGCTGTTTCTAAAGATGGCACCCGAATGACTCAAGAGCATCAAATTGTTGGCTCTGCTCAATACATGAGTCCCGAACAAGCACGTTCACTCAAGGTTGGACCACAAACAGATGTCTATAGTTTAGGCATTGTGATCTATGAAAGGTTGACAGGAACTGTGCCTTTTGATGGCGATGAAAGTATATCGATTTTAGTTGACCATGTCAGTACAGAGCCCCCTCAACTTTCTTCAAAAATGCGCCATTGGCAAAAAATCATTGATAAATGTTTAGCTAAGTTGCCAGAAGACCGTTACCAATCTATGTCAGAGTTGAAACTCGCTCTTGACAACATCCCTACTAATGCATTGCAAAGAACCAACGATTCCATTCAACAAGTGCTTACAGGTGATGCAAAAACACATCTCAAATGGTTTATACCTAGCTTACTAATATTATTGGTAGTCGCTTTTTTCTCACTCCGCAAAACGACAAAAGAGCTTGATACTCCATTGATTGTACCACAAGAGATAAATGAAATTGTAGTCGCGCCTGTACAAGAAAAACAAAAAGAAATTGTTATCGAAGAAGACAATGATCAATCTCGACCAGAGAGTAATGAACCACTAGAGTCAACACCTCAAATCATTCTAAAAGATGGATTTGCCTTTGAGAGTGAAGATCAATTCAATGCATCACCTAATGACGATGGGGCAATAACAAAAACCTCTGCTACTGAGTTAGATCAACAACAAGATATGACTGAAGTGGATTCAAATGCAGAAAATTCACTTTCAGAAAACAATGAAAGTCTATTACTGGCAGCTTTTGAAAATATCGAAAAATACCAGCTCTCTCGACCAAAAAACAATAATGCAACAGATCAATTATTGCAAGTACTCAAAAGCGAACCTGAAAATGAGCAAGCCATTCAGGGAATCGAAAATATAGGTGGCAAATATTACCAACTTATCAAGAACTCCTTGCTTAAATATAAATTCAATACGGCTTTAAAACATGCCCGTTCACTTAGTAGATTTAATGCCAAAACCAACTTCTTAAATCGCAAACATAAGATACAAAACAAAGAACTAATTTCACTAATTAAAAAGTTGGATATTTCATCTGATAGTTTTTCAGTTGAAAAAGTTAAATCGCTAGCAAGAATTGTCAAAACAATAGACCAAAAAAACCCTCTTGTTGTCACACTCAATGAACAAGCTCAATTTAAATTAAAGCCAAAAGTTGGTGAAACTTTACTAGATGAAAAGAATATTGAAACCATCTTAATCACCAATAATTTAGCTGCATCAACAACTGAAGTCACGCTAGAACAATATAAAGAGTTTAGTAAACAAACCAACCGTGTTGCAGCAAGATGTAAACAGAAAGGCGGTGGCGGTTCATTTTTTGGTAAAAAGACATGGGAGAAACATTTCTTTGCTCAAAATAACAACCATCCCGTTGTATGCATCACTCAAGCCGATGCAAGTGCTTATGCCAATTGGTTATCAAAAGAGACAGGCAACCGCTACCGATTGCCAACTAAGAGTGAGTGGACTCTAATCTATGCAG
Source organism: Lysobacterales bacterium (assembly GCA_027067055.1). Lineage (GTDB taxonomy): Bacteria > Pseudomonadota > Gammaproteobacteria > Xanthomonadales > Marinicellaceae > NORP309. Next base: position 23,675 of record JAMOMK010000053.1, read on the forward strand.
ATGCCAACAAAAATTTTAAAGCATGTGAGTCAGGTAACCTTGCAGGAAGTGAAGCCAGTAAAATTCGCAATAAAGAAAATAACTATGCATGCAATGACAACTACAAATTCACTGCTCCTGTAGCAAATTTTTCCAAACAGAAAAATGGCATTTTTGATATTCAGGGTAACGTCAGTGAATGGATTGCTTGCCCTTCTGGGAACTGCAGCACGCCTATTGCAATGGGTAGCTCTTGGTACCATGGCCAACAATCCAATAACGCCATTCATGAAGAAAAGCATAAGGTTGATAGCGCCTATTCTTACATTGGATTTAGAGTTGTTCGAGATTTATAACCACCTGGAAAACACGATAGAATCTCTATATTGCAAATATAGCGTTATTTTTCGACACTTTCTCTTCAAAAAACTATAAATAAAGCCAATAAACAGTAAAATTAGCAGCTCGTTAAAAAATAAAAAATCAGGATAGAAGCAATGCGTAGTGACTTATGTGGCAATGTAACAGAGCAAAAATTAGATCAACAAGTCGAAGTCTGTGGATGGGTAGATAAACGCCGTGATCATGGTGGCGTAATATTTATCGATTTACGCGATCATACCGGTATTTTACAAGTCGTGGTAGAACCTGATAATGCCGAAGCTTTCAAAATTGCTGAAGATGCGCGTTATGAATATTGTTTACACGTCAAAGGTCATGTACGTAACCGCCCAGAAGGTCAAGCGAACTCCAATTTAAAATCAGGTAAAATTGAAGTAGTTGTGGACAACTATGAAGTTTTGAACAAATCAAAACCTTTACCTTTCATGATGGATGAAGAAGCGACCGAAGCAGTGCGTTTAAAATACCGTTATCTTGATTTACGTCGTCCTGACATGCAAAAAAACATGCGCTTACGTAGCAAGTTAATTAGCACACTACGCAACCACTTAGACAATCAGGATTTCCTAGATATGGAAACACCAATTTTAACTAAGGCGACTCCTGAGGGAGCACGTGATTTTCTTGTGCCATCACGTACACAGCAAGCTAAATTTTTTGCTCTACCACAATCACCACAGTTATTTAAGCAGTTGTTAATGATGTCTGGCATGGATAGATATTACCAAGTCGCACGCTGTTTCCGCGATGAAGATTTACGTGCAGATAGACAATTAGAGTTTACTCAACTCGATATCGAGATGGCATTTGTCGATCAAGAAGACGTGTTAAACATGGCCGAACCTATGATACGCGATGCCTACAAAAAAGTCTTAGATGTAGATTTACCGAATCCTTTCCCGCGTATGACATATGCGGAGGCGATGCGACGTTTTGGTAGTGATAAACCAGATATGCGTATTGACCTAGAGTTGGTTGATGTAAATGATGCCGTAAAGAATGTTGAGTTTAAAGTTTTCTCAGGCCCTGCCAATGACCCTAAAGGTCGTGTAACAATTTTGAAAGTGCCTAATGGTGGCTCAATGTCACGTAAACAAATAGATGATTATGCTCCATTTGTGGCAAAATTTGGTGCAAGAGGTCTTGCTTGGATTAAAGTTAATGCCAAAGAAAATGGTCGCGATGGTTTGCAATCACCAATTGTAAAATTCCTTGATGATGATTCTTTGACTGCAATTCTAGATAAGACAGGTGCACAAAACGGTGACTTGTTATTTTTTGGAGCTGGCGAATACAGCACCGTGACTCAATACATGGGCGAGTTACGCTTGAAAGTAGGAAAAGATTTAGACATGGTTAAAAAGGGGTGGCAACCTCTTTGGGTTGTTGATTTCCCTATGTTTGATTGGAATGAAGACGAAAAACGTTGGGATGCTATCCATCATCCATTTACTGCCCCAACAGGTACAGAACAAGAATTGCGTGATAACCCTGGTACTGCACTTTCCAAAGGTTATGACATAGTTATGAATGGTGTTGAACTCGGCGGTGGCTCGATTCGTATCCATGATCAGAGCGTACAGTCGGCTGTGCTTGATTTATTAGGTATCAGCAAGGAAGATGCTCAAGCCAAATTTGGCTTTTTACTCGAAGCGTTACAATACGGCTGTCCTCCTCATGGTGGAATCGCACTAGGTCTAGACCGTATGGCAGCTTTAATGTGTGGTGTTGATTCTATTCGTGATGTTATTGCCTTCCCTAAAACCTCATCTGCGAGTTGCCCATTGACCTCTGCTCCTTCTGAGATTCCTGCCAGGCAGCTTGAAGAAGTGCATGTCATAGCCATTTATTCTGAAGTTGAAGAAGACGATTCTGAGGAAGATGAATAACAAACAACATATTAGTGAACCTATTAGCGAACAAGCAGTTGTGCTTGTTCATGGCTTGTGGATGAGCCGCTGGTCTTTTCACTTTATTGCAAAACACCTGACTAACAAAGGCTATAAAGTTTACCGTTTTGGTTATAAAACCACCACACGACCCTTTGACTTTAACATGCAAAAGCTCCAAGCTTTTGTTAACTCACGTAAAGAAAACACCGTGCATTTAGTTGTGCATTCCATGGGTGGAATTCTATCCATGCGCTGCCTGCCGATGATTCGAAAATTGGGCAAATTAATCATGCTCGGTTCTCCCATTAATGGCTCACGTACAGCAAAAGCCATGAGTGAAAAAAAATGGGCGCGCTGGATGCTCAAATATGCAACTGAACCCTTAACTAATGGCGTAGTTAACCCTCAAGTCTTTCGGGAGTCTTATATGATTGCAGGAACATCCAATAGCATAGGTATTGCACGATTAGTGACAAAACTCCCTCAGCCTAATGATGGAACCGTCGCACTTGATGAGACCCAAGCCGAATGGATAAACCACCATACAACCGAAAAAACCAATCACTTTCGTATGCTTTTCCATAGAAAGGTTCAACGAAAAATTGTTAGTTTTTTAACCAAAAAATTGGGCAATGAAAAATAACAAAGCAAAACACAAAATAGACTAAAACTTGACTTCATTAATAATTAATCTTATAAGACCCAAATCCCGATATAGAAAGTACGATGATAGCACAAGTCCTTAATGCACCTAGAAAACCCAGAAAAAGCTTCATCACCAATGAGGTGACTTTAGTTTTTCTTGATTTCCTATGCACATCCGTTACTTGCACTCTCAAACGCATTTCTATATCGGGATTTGGGTAAGATGAAAATGTTTTATACTGTATCTTCACATTTCGTTAAAAAATACAATTTATCACAACTTGTTTCTTACGTGTTTATATTGTCTTTTGTGTATCTACAGTTTAATAATTTTACCTTTGAGAATAATCCAATTCAAAATGAAGCTGAGGACTTTTATGAATTAAACCTTGAGTTTAATGACAATGATGATAACAATGATTCAAGCTCATGCACACTTGCAACCTTTAGCCTAACTCATTTATCTTTTATCAATTTTACAGCCGATGTAGAAGCTGCTCTTTTACATACCCAGTCTTTCCAGTATTCATCCCGCGCTCCTCCAATAACCTAACATTTATTTATAGATTTTAAACTCTGCTAAAAGTGATTGCCGGAGATTTTATATTTCCTATTATTTTATCAGGGCAGGCGAATATTATCATTTCTTAATGAGTGTGTTGTTATGGACTATCCAAGTATTGTAATTTCAAAAAAACAAACTAAACCAAAATTTAGTCGTACAGTTCTACGTATAATTGGTTTGTTATTAATTATTTCCAGCCTTATTATGGTGCCACCAATTATTGTTGGTTATATCTACCAAGATGGTGATATTAGTCCATTTATTGGTGGTTTTGCAACATTGTTTAGTTTTGGAAGTGCTTTATTATTCACCTATAGAAGTGCTAAATCTGATTTAAAAATTCGCAGTGGCTTTATTGTTGTGGGTTTATCTTGGTTAATTATTGGAGCAAGCTGTGCCATTCCACTTTACTTCTCACATTCTCTTAACTTGTCTTTAACTGATGCCATTTTTGAGTCTGTTTCTGCCCTAACAACAACGGGTGCAACCATCATTAATCACTTGGATGAGCTGCCTCATTCACTGCTTTTTTATCGTCAACTACTGCAATGGTTAGGCGGCATGGGAATTATTGTTTTGGCTATTGCTATTTTGCCCATGTTAAGAATCGGTGGCATGCAGATGTTTAAAGCCGAAACACCAGGTCCCATGAAAGACAATAAACTAACTCCACGCATTACCGAAACTGCCAAATCACTGTGGTATTTATATTTAGGCATTACTTTACTTTGTGCTTTAGCATTTTATATGGCTGGTATGAATGGATTTGATGCTATTGGTCATGCATTTTCCACTCTTTCTACCGGTGGCATGTCAACTCATGATGATTCCATGGCCTATTTTGATAATTCATTGATTGAATTTATTGCCATGATGTTTATGTTTATTGCTGGCATTAACTTTAGTTCGCACTTTATTGCTTGGCGTGCTGCATCACTCAAACCTTATCTTAATGACATTGAAATCGGAACCTATGCAGGTATTGTGTTGACCTCTATTGTGTTGATTGTTCTCATTTTACTAAGCAATGACTATTATCCTAGTTTATATGAGTCAATTAGACACACATCGTTTCAAGTCATTTCTATGATTACGACCACTGGTTTTACTACTAATGATGTTAGCCAAATGCCGACTCTAGTACCATTTTTACTTATCTTACTTGGCACAATGGGTGCTTGTGCTGGCTCAACTTCTGGTGGTATCAAAATGATAAGAATTGTCTTACTCAATAAGCTTAGTATGCGAGAGTTGTATCGCCTAATCCACCCTCATGGTCAGTTTATTGTCAAACTTGATGGCAAAATAGTCAATTACCGTGTTTTGGATTCTGTTTCTGCCTTTATGCTGCAATTTATATTTATCCTAACAATATTTACCATGGCTTTACTATTTTTCGGTGAAGATTTAACAACCGCTGGGACTTCTGTTTTATCATCAGTTGCCAATATTGGACCTGCATTAGGAACAACTCATGTTAATTATGCCAATTTAGCAGATGGGAGTAAATGGACTCTATCCTTGGCGATGATATTTGGTCGATTAGAAATATTTACTCTTTTTGTCTTATTGATTCCCTCATATTGGGAAAGTTAAGGAGTCATGCTGTTGCAAGGTTAATATTACTTGTACCAACTCTGGTTTTTTATATAATGGTCAGATGCAGAGTTCTTCACAATTTAATGCACAACAAAGTAATAATTCAACTTTTGGGAAAGTAGTCCTAAGAATTGTTGGCTTGTTGCTTACAATCGCAAGTTTATTTATGTTGCCGCCTATTTTAATTGGTTTTATCTATCAAGATGGCGATGTAAAACCCTTTATTCAAGGCTTTTTGACATTGATTTTGTTGGGTTCATGCCTGCTTTATTTTTTTAGAAAAGCCAGAAGTGACTTAAATATTAGAAGTGGCTTTATAGTTGTAGGTCTTTCATGGATTATACTCGGAATAAGTGGAGCAATCCCACTGTACTTTGATACCACTCTCAATCTATCTTTGGCTGACTCAATTTTTGAATCTGTTTCTGCTTTGACAACCACTGGTGCTACTATAATTACCCATTTGGATGATTTACCTCACTCTGTATTGTTTTATCGCCAACTGCTCCAATGGCTTGGTGGTATGGGAATTATTGTTTTGGCTATTGCTATCTTGCCAATGCTGCGCATTGGTGGCATGCAGATGTTCAAAGCCGAAACACCAGGCCCAATGAAAGATAACAAATTGACACCACGTGTAACAGAAACAGCAAAGATGTTATGGTATATTTACCTAGGTCTCACTGTTATTTGTGCACTGGCTTATTTTATGGCTGGGATGAATCTATTTGATGCTGTATCTCATGCTTTTTCTACCTTAGCTACCGGTGGCATGTCTACTCACAACGATTCCATTGCCTACTTCAACAATCCATTAATTGAATTGATTTGCATGGTTTTTATGATTATAGCAGGAATTAACTTTGCCTCTCACTTTATTGCTTGGCGAAGTGCTTCAATGAAAGTTTACCTAAAAGATACCGAAATCAAAGTGTACATAAGTATTATGATTGCGGCACTTGCAATGACTTCATTGGTCTTAATTATCAACAACTCCTACCCGTCTCTTTACGAATCTATCCGTCATGCTTCTTTCCAAGTGGTTGCCATGGTAACTAACACTGGGTTCTCTACAGCAAACATCAGCACTATGCCAGTTATGCTACCCTTATTTCTACTGTTATTAGGTTCTATAGGAGCCTGTGCAGGCTCAACCTCAGGAGGTTTGAAACTAATCAGATTAATATTGTTATACAAACTCAGCATTCGTGAGTTTTATCGCTTAATTCACCCGCATGGAAAGTTTATAATTAAACTTGATGACAAAACAGTCAATTACCGTGTACTCGATTCAGTTTCTGCTTTCATCTTACAATTTATGTTTTTATTAGCTGTCTTCACACTAATATTAATGACTTTTGGTGAAGATGTATTGACCTCTTCCACCACGGCATTATCAGCACTTGCAAATTTAGGTCCGGCACTTGGTGATGCAAGTTCGAACTATGCCAGCTTAAATGACAGCAGTAAATGGCTTTTATCTTTAGTTATGGTTTTTGGTCGCCTGGAAATTTTCACTATCTTTATACTATTTATTCCAGCTTATTGGGAAGGGTAATCCTGAAAATATGTTATAACTTTTGTAGACACAAAAAAGCCATGAGTTAAAACTCATGGCTTTTTACTTTCATTCACTCTAGTTTTTATTTCTTCGTTACTTTTTTAGCGACAGCTGTTGTTTTCTTAGTCACTTTCTTTGCGACTTTTTTTACAGCAGGTGCTTTTTTTGTGACTTTTTTAGCAACTTTCTTTACTACTTTTTTGGCAGCTGTTGCTGCTTTTTTTGGAGTAGGTGTTTTTTTAGTTACTTTTTTTGCAACAGTTTTAACATCTGCTACATAATTTCCTGTTAATTTTGAAACTTCAGTTGCTAATGTTTCAATCTTATCAAGTAAAGCTGAAATTTCAGCAGAAGATGGAATATCTAGTTTTGCTAATACTTTTTCTACACGTGTTTCAAAAATATTTTCTAACTTGTCCCAACTTCTTGATGCTTTGTTTGTTACTTTTCCAACATTGTCTTTCACTTCTTTAGTTGCAGTTTGGGTCGTTTTTTTAATAATTTTTTCAACACCTTTGCCTTCATCAACTAATTTATTGAATATTTTAACTCCTTCTTGTTGAGCTTTAGCAAATGCACCTAATCCTGCTAACCAAATCTCATTGGCAGAACCCATAATGTTTTCTGCTACATTAGCTTTGTGAGCTGAAGTTTTAGGAGCTGTCTTTTTTACAGTTGCTTTCTTTTTTAATGTTTTTTTAATCGCCATGATTTTTTCCTCGTTAAGTTATGGTGCCCATTTAAAAGGGTTTGTCTAGAGCAAACACACTAATAGCTATATTTTATTAAATTTTCATCTAATTAATCTAATAACCAACCAATTATTTCGGTTAATACATCGCCCTTGCGTGAAATATCATAAGGCGTATTATGACTATAGTTACTGTCAACAATTGGAGCTTTCTTTTTTCGCTTACTCTCTCGCTTAGCTATTCGTGCTGCTTTTTCTTGATGCTTTAACAACAAACCAGAACGGATAAATTCTAATATCTCATCTAATTCATGAATATCAAACCACATGCCATGTTTGTGGCACACATCCACAACAACCCCACTCGACCCAGCGTAGTTTTTTCTTTGCATGACCACTTCACATTGTGGGCATTTTTTATAAAACTTAGTGGGGTTAATCACTTCATTTTTAGCATAAGAGTTTGGTACAACTTTTTTTGCATGAATCAATGTTCCTGATGCCGCTTCTTTTTGTGCTTGTTTTTCTAAATGCCTGAATACACTGGCAGATATCCAGATACCTGCACAACTATCACATTCTTTCAATGTAAATACTTGCCCTGGCATTTTGCGTGAATGTAAGTGCTGGCCCTCACAGTTCGGACATGGCATAACTGTTTTTTTATAGTTCAAGTCATCTGAAACAATCGGAGTTGCACAAGAGTGACAAAATTTAGCTTTTGAACTGATTCGAGTCATGCAGTGTGGACATATTGTATTAAGATCCTGCTCATGCAAGGTAAAGCTTGAACCACAGTATCGACAAAATGGCTCATGCTCTTTTCCTCGTGCTCCTCCACATGATGAACAACGAACAACCGCCGCATCATGAATTTTTACTGACGGCACCTCAAGTAAGTTGCCACAAAAACAGGCGAATTTTTCTCCTATGCGTTTATCGTGAACTTTATATTGATGTTGGCACTTGTCACACTGGACAATAATTTTAGTCTTCATAGGGGTTTGGTATATTTAGTCTTTGTAATAATTTTATCTCCAGACTCTCCATTTTATCAGCTTCTTCATCTTTAATATGGTCGTAACCTAACAAATGTAAAACTCCATGAATCGTTAGATGCGCCCAATGATGCATTATTGCTTTTCCTTGCTCATTAGCCTCAGCTTCAACTAGTGGTGCACAAATAGCTAAGTCACCAATCAAGTCTTCTTCAACATCTTCGGGAATCTCTAATGCAAAAGACAGCACATTGGTTGATTTATCTTTTCCCCGATAGGTTTTATTTAATTCTTGAGACAATTGCTCATCAACTATTTCAATACTGACTTGAAAAAACTCACCATGAGACTCAATCACTGTTTCAACCCATAAATCAAATTGTTCTATGCTTGGTGATTCAAATGCTGTTTCATTATTTAGTAATACTGGGATAAATTTCATGCCTTTATTGTAGCATTTTTTAACAAAAGTTTACCATTTTACTTCATTACAAAGGCATAATCTTAGTCAATGAAATGTTATAATTAATCAACTTACAATGCACTTTATTTATGTCAAAGCAGTTTATATATGGTAATTCAATCAAAATCAAAAGATTAAACTTAGCTTTTAGCACTCTCAATTTTGCCAATATTGGTCAATTTATTTCTGGACTAGTCTTAGTCTACTTCCTTAAAGATATGATTGATAATCACACGTTGATTTATTGGTTTTCTGGATTGCTCATTTCTGTTTCTTTCGGCTTTAGCTTGCGATATTATTTTAATTCTCAATTTGATGCAAACGAAACTAGTCTAAAAAAATGGGAAGATTATTTCCTAATGGCTGTTTTTTTATCGGCATTAGTTTGGGGCTCTGCTGGTATTTTATTATTTACAAATAATTCACTAATTCATCAATTTTACCTAGAAATCTTACTGCTTGGCGTTGTTTCTGCTTCATTAAGTTTTCTTACTTGCTATTTGCGCGCAAGCTACCTTTTTATAATTTTGACCTTATGCCCTCTTGCTTTCCATGCTTTTTTACTCAACACTGAAAACTCAACTGTTTTAACCGTTTTCATACTCACTTACTTAATCAGCGCATTGATTGGCGCTCACAAATTTAATAAATTTATTTTAGAGAACCTCAAGCTAAGCTTTGAAAGCAACCTTCAAGGAAAAAAAATCAATGAAAGTGAACAAAAGTTTAAGGCTCTATATAAACAAGCTGAACAGGCCAGTCAAGCTAAGTCTGTATTTCTTGCTAATATGAGTCACGAAATTCGAACGCCTATGAATGGTGTTATTGGCAACACTAGTATGTTATTACTTAATCCGTTATCTCAAGATCAAAAACAACGTGCCCGTGCTATTAAAAGCAGTGCCGATTCAATGCTTTCTTTAATCAATGATATCTTGGATTTTTCAAAAATTGAAGCTGGCATGTTACATGTCGAACACCATGATTTTGACTTTAACAATTTTATAGATGACTTTGCATCTTCAATTCTCAATAGTGTTCATGCAAAAAGCTTGAGTTTCACTTGTATCGTTAATCCTGAATTGAAACGCTGGTTTAAAGGTGACTCCAATAGAATTAGACAAATCTTGTATAACTTAGTCAATAATTCAATCAAATTTACCGAACAAGGGGGCATTACCATTGAGTGCACTCCATCCTATAGTAACTCCATTTACACCATTATTAAATTTCAAATCACTGATACAGGTATTGGCGTGAATACTAACCTACAAAAAGATTTATTCAATCGATTTAGCCAAGCAGATGGCTCCACAACACGTAAATTTGGGGGGACAGGGCTGGGTTTAAGTATTTGTAAACAATTGACAGAGATAATGGGAGGTGAAATTAAGTTCATACCTCTTCCTGAAAAAGGCTGTCGTATTGCTTTCACCATTAGGCTAATTAAGATCAAAAAGCCTAAAAATATTTCATCCATTGATAAGAATAATTTTACTTCTGCTAATGCAAAGATTTTAGTTGTTGAAGATAATACGACCAACCAAATTATTGTCAAAGATATGCTTGAGATACTCAACAATAAAGTTGACATTGCTACAAATGGCAAAGAGGCGATTACCTGTCTCAAAAGAAACAGATACGACTTAGTGTTTATGGACTGCCATATGCCAATAATGGATGGGTATCAAGCAACTACCGAAATACGTGGATTTTCAGCATCAGAACTCAACTATAACATTCCAATTATCGCTATGACGGCAAGTGCTATGAGCGGTGATAGGGAAAAATGTTTACGCTCTGGAATGAGTGATTATATAACCAAACCCATAGAACTCTCTATTATTCAGCAAAACTACAACAATGGATAATAAGCTCGCAAAAACCATCACAAGAAGAAATTCAACAACAACCCAATCAATGTGAAGATTGGCAACTATTTGACTTTGGTGCTATTAACTCTCGCTTATCAGGAAACCATCTGCTTCTTATTAAAGTTTGTAAAACGTTTATTAGTTCTTCAACTAAGAATCTAGAAAGTTTGAGTAATGCCCTAGAACACAAAGACTTAATTAAGCTTGAAAAACTCACACATGGAATCAAAGGAGCCTCTGCCACTGTGGGTTGCACAATGTTATTTCATTGTTCAAATAGATTAGAGGCAAGTATTGAAAAGGGTGATTTTTCAGATATAAATTTCTATTTTAAGGAGTTAAAAAAGTGTTTTCACGATTCAACTCGAGCTATAAACGATATATTAAACTCATTACCTAATCTAACTTAGTTACAGATTGCATCAACTCTCGCTTGAGTTAATTCAACTAAAGCATGAGGTGAAAGCTCTACCTCCAAACCCCTTTGTCCTGCACTAACATATATACTTTCAAATGATTGAGCAGATTCATCAATCACTGTTGTTAATTTTTTCTTCTGCGCCAATGGGCTAACTCCACCCAATATATACCCTGTGGAACGTAACACTTCATCAACAGCCGCCATAGTCACCTTTTTTGATTGCATTACTTTGGCAACTTTTTTCATGCTTAATGTATTTTTCACTGGAATAATAGCAACAGCTAATGTCTTATCTCCAAAAGAAACGATTAAGGTTTTAAATATTTTATTGGAATCTACACCCATCTTATTGGCAGCTTCTTGCCCATAAGAACCTTCCGTTTCATCGTGTTGGTATTGATGAACTGTGTGCTTTATTTTTTTATTTTTAAGGAGTTTTATGGCTGGAGTCATTGAACAATGCAATAGTGGTATGCAACAAATCCTTTTGTTGCGTGAATTAACACATTATCGAGTCATTGATGTAAAGAACTCTTCATTCGTTTTGGTGTCTTTGAGTTTTTCAAGTAAAAATTCAATCGCCTGGATATCGTCCATCGGATGTAAAATTTTACGTAAAATCCACGCCTTAGTTAAAAACTCTTGAGGAACCATTAGTTCTTCTCTACGTGTACCAGAACGTTTAATATTAATCGCTGGCCATACACGTTTTTCTGCGATTCTTCTATCCAAATGCACTTCCATATTACCAGTACCTTTGAACTCTTCAAAAATAACTTCATCCATTTTTGAACCTGTTTCAACCAATGCAGTTGCCAAAATAGTTAAACTGCCACCTTCTTCAATATTTCGTGCTGCACCAAAGAAACGTTTGGGTCTTTGCAATGCGTTGGCATCCACTCCACCAGTTAACACTTTACCTGATGATGGTGCCACTGTATTGTATGCACGAGCAAGACGTGTTATTGAATCCAATAAAATAATAACATCTTGTTTATGCTCAACTAATCTCTTAGCACGTTCAATCACCATCTCTGCCACTTGTACGTGACGTGATGCTGGTTCATCAAATGTTGAAGCAATAACTTCACCACGAACCATTCGTTGCATTTCTGTCACTTCTTCTGGGCGCTCATCAATCAATAATACAAATAGTTTTGCATCGGGATTGTTGATGGCAATGTTTGTCGCAATATTTTGCATCATTAATGTTTTACCAGCCTTAGGTGGTGAAACAATCAAACCACGCTGACCTTTACCAATTGGCGAAATCAAATCAATAATTCGCGCCGTTAAATCTTCTTTAGTACCTGTACCACGCTCCATAATCAACTGATCTTGTGCAAACAGAGGTGTTAAGTTTTCAAACAGAATTTTTCCACGTGTATTTTCTGGTGGCTCGTAGTTAATTGTTTTAATTTTGAGCATGGCAAAATAACGCTCAGAATCTTTAGGTGGTCTGATTTTACCTTCAATGGTATCACCGGTTCTTAATCCAAAACGCCTAATCTGACTAGGTGAAACATAAATATCATCAGGTCCTGCTAAATAACTGCCTTCTGGAGAACGTAAAAACCCAAATCCATCTGGAAGCACCTCAAGTACACCTCCACCATAAATGTCTTCACCTTTTTTGGCGTGTTTCTTTAAAATGTGAAAAATGAGGTCTTGTTTTCTGATTCGTGCTCGAAGTTCGATGCCCGCTTCTACTGCGATTTCTGTTAATTTTTGCGTAGAGTATTGCTTAAGTTCTGATAGGTTCATATATTTATATTGATTTTTTGATAATAGAAATTGAAATTAAAATAATTTTAATAATTTGATTTTGTTTAGTTTTTTGTTTTAAAACTAGGAATTAGAGCCCCAAAAGGGAATAGCTCTGCTTTGATGGCTGCTAAGTTATCACGTTAAATGCAGGTGAGCAACTCTTTTTTGAAGATGGTGTAAAAAACTTGGGGTTTTAAAGCATATTGAAAAAAACAAATGGCAATCATTACCATGAACGCCATTTGTTTATAAATATCAACTGAGGCCTTAGGCAGTATGTTTATTTAACATTTCTACCAATTGTCCTTTTGATAAAGCACCAACATGTTGATCAACGACTTCACCACCTTTGAATACCATTAAAGTTGGAATCCCACGGATACCCATTTTGATTGCTGTATTTCTACAAGCTTCTGTATCGACCTTAACGACCTTAACTTGGTCTTTCATTTCTTCTGCCACTTCATCAATAATAGGTGCAATCATGCGACAAGGTCCACACCATTCTGCCCAATAATCAACTAAAACAGGCACTTCTGAATTAATGTCTGCTTCAAAACTATCGTCTGTTGCGTATGTAATATTTTCGCTCATTATATGTTCTCCATAATGTATTTTAAATTTATTGAGGTGTATCTATGGGCGAGTAGACCAAAATACAACTTTAATTTTTTATTATATTAGATTTCTCTAATGTTTTCACTTTATTCCAATAATTACCCAAGCTTTCTAAACTATAAACACCCTTTTTAGGCTCTTCTTGCTTAGCAATTTTTTCAACTGCTCTAAAACGGCTTTCAAATTTTTTGTTAGCATGGCGTAATGCTAATTGCGGATCTTGTTTTAAATGACGTGCTAAATTGGTGCAGACAAAAAATACGTCGCCTAATTCATCTTTGATCAACTGTGGATTTTTTGTTTGGATGGCTTCTTTGAGTTCACCCAACTCCTCTTCCATCTTAGCAAATACTGGTTCAATATCGCTCCAATCAAACCCTATGACAGCGGCTCGTTTAGTTAGTTTCACCGACTTCAACAACTCTGGCATGTTTTTAGGAATATCATCAAGAACACTAGCTGTGGTTTTTTCTGCTAACTTATCTTGTTCCCATTTTTGGCTTTGTTCTTCAGTATTTAATGTGTTAGCTTGATTGCCAAAAACATGTGGATGACGCTGAACCATTTTTTTATTAAGGGTTTTAACTACATCACTAAAATTAAACAAACCCTTCTCTTTTGCCATTTGCGCATAAAAAACCACTTGAAAGAGTAAGTCCCCCAACTCCTCTTTTAAGTGAAGAAAATCATTCTGGTCAATAGCATCAACCACTTCGTATGCTTCTTCTATAGTATAAGTCGTCAGAGATTCAAAATTTTGATCAATGTCCCATGGACAGCCTTTTTCGGGATGACGCAGTTGCGCCATGATGTCTAATAATTCAGCAATTTCTTTATTCATGGTGGTAATGTTATTATAAAATGAGCCCCTTTTAATAAATCATGGTATTTAATCTCTATCTTCCCTTGATAAGATTCAACAATATCATTCACTATTGATAAGCCAATCCCATGTCCTTTCACTTTTTCATCTCCTCGTACGCCACGGGCTAATAAAGTTTTTCGTTTCTCTTGGGTAATACCTGGTCCATCATCGGCAATTTCAATAATTAAACCTGTGCGCTTTCTATTCAACAAGGTTAAAGTTTTAATAGTGACCGATACATTTTGATCGCACCATTTATAGGCATTTTCAATCAAATTTCCCAGCAATTCCATCAAGTCTCCATGTTCTCCATAAAATTCAGCTCCTGGTGCTGCTTGAATATGAGTTTTGACTTTTTTTGTTCGGTATACCTTATCCAATGTTCGGATAATTTGTTCCAATTTATCAATAACGGGAATGCCAATTGTAAAAGTGCGATGCCCTGCCACCGCAGCACGTTTGAGTTGGTATTCAACAATATCATTCATGTTGGTGATTTGCTCACTGATCAAAGATCGATTAGTTTTTTCTTTATTCTCAAGCTCTGAATGAATAATGGCAAGTGGTGTTTTTAATGAATGCGCCAAATCACCTAAAGTTTTGCGTTGTCTATCAAGATTTTCCCGCTCATTTTCTAACAACTTATTTAAATTGGTCGTTAATCCAGCCAGCTCTGGTGGGTAGTCATCACTGACTTGAGCAATTTTTCCTTTTTCTAAATCAAATAAATTTTCGGTTAATCTTTTAAGTGGTCGTAAGGACCAGTTCATTATTAAATATTGAATCCCCAGTAAAATAATACTCGTCAAAATCAACCATGTCCATAAAGTTTCTTCAAACTCAGCTAACTCTCTAAAATAGTTTTTCGCATCCTCAGTAACACTGAGGACATAAGGGACTTCTCCCAATTCATTAGCAATGGCAATTCCCGATGTCATGCGAAAAAAATCTTTGCCTTTAAACTTCAAAGGGGCATCAAAATGTGTTTCTCCAATTTTTAACAATTCAACTGGAGGCAAGCTTAATCCCAAAGTTGATTCTGATTGCCAGTTAAAATCATCTGCACGAATCTGTGCATAAATACCAGATTGAGGCTGGATTAGTTTTGGTATGGGTAAATTTTTGTGGATAAGGAGTTTGTTTTCTTCAGTAGTTTCAATCACTGAAATTAAGGCAAATACATACCCTTCAAGACGTTCCTTAACTAGATCTAGTGTCTTTTCTTTAAAAGCTCTATCCATCACCACACCAATCATGCCCAAAGCAATGACCAACGCTAAAGTAGCTGTTGTGATTAAACGATTAGTTAAGGAAAATTTCCGAAACGAACCTCTGTAAAATAGAGAATTTCTCAGCTTGTCCTTAAGTGTGTAGATGCGAGGTAAAATTTGAAATGAATAGCTTTTCATATTCTTTAAAATTTCACCAAAGCAGATACATGCTTAAAGCCTGAGTTTTTTCTATTTTCCATAGACTCCTTCAGGACATCATTCTTCTGGTGGCCGCATACGATAACCACGACCACGAAGGGTTTCAATGACTTTCTGCTTGTGTTTTTCGGACTGAATTTTTCGACGCAGGCGACCGACAAAGACTTCAATTACATTGCTATCACGGTCATAATCTTGGTGGTAGATGTGTTCGGTTAAAGTACTTTTGGAAACTACTTCACCTTGATGTAACATTAAATACTCAAGAACTTTGTATTCGTAGGAAGTCAAATCCACTATTTTTTCCTCAGACCTAACCTCACCAGTAGATGTATTTAATGAAACATACCCACAAACCAACTCCGGAGAAGAAAACCCTGCTGAGCGGCGCACCAAAGCATTAACGCGAGCAAGTAACTCAGGGAAGTGAAAGGGTTTGACCAAATAATCATCGGCACCGGCATCTAAACCCATGACCTTATCCTGCCAAGAACCTCGAGCTGTTAACACTAAAATAGGAAAAGAACGCTCTTCATCTCTTAAGGTCTGAATAACTTCCATGCCAGAAACGCGTGGTAAACCCAAGTCAATAATGGCTAAATCAAATTCAAACTCACGACCAAGATACAAACCATCCTCACCATTGTCTGCACTTTCGACTACAAAGCCTTCTTCTTTTAATCTTTTTTCTAAAACTTCTCTTAAGTTTTCATCGTCTTCAATCAGTAATATTTTCATTGTATTGTGTACTATTTATTATCAGATGTTTCTCGAGTTGCAGGAGGTTTATTCACTTGTGTTCTGCTTCGAGGGTTAATATTTTGGCGTGGTGTATTTAAGCGTGAGTTATGCACCGGTCTATCACGAAGCTTACTGCGATTTAAGTTTTTTGGCGTTTGTTGGTAATTTCGATTATACGACTCAGGTCTTTGCTGT
Organism: Lysobacterales bacterium; assembly: GCA_027067055.1. Taxonomy (GTDB): domain Bacteria; phylum Pseudomonadota; class Gammaproteobacteria; order Xanthomonadales; family Marinicellaceae; genus NORP309. The sequence goes on from JAMOMK010000053.1 coordinate 40,381, forward strand.
GAAGTATTATTCCTCGAATTATGGTTGCTTTGATTAACAGGCACTCTGAATGTTTTAACGCGCCCAGAGGGTGTTAGTACTTGAATTTTATGAGTCGCACGCCCACTTGATTTCATCGTTCGTGCAGAAAGAATCTTGCCCTTTGTCTCCAGACGAACGGCTTGAGAGGCATCTGCTAATGAAACCTCTTTTTTGTTTTTTGCAGTACATGTCGGAGCAACAACCAACAAACCAATCAATATAATACAATACAATTTTATCATCATTTCCCTCATCGTGTCATAATTTTAACATAACATCATGAATTGAACATGAATTTATGTAAAGGTCTCTGTAATTATTAACCCAACGCCAATTGTTCACGCATCGCATCAATCGTTGCCTTATAGTCTTCGGTATTAAAAATAGCAGAACCCGCAACAAAGGTGTCAGCACCTGCTTGCATAATTTCACGAATATTATTAATTTTAACACCACCATCAATTTCCAGACGAATATCTCGACCACTTTTATTAATCAACTCACGTACAAGGCGTGTTTTGTTGAGTGTTTCAGGGATAAAGCTTTGACCACCAAAACCAGGGTTAACAGACATCAACAATACCATATCCAATTTATCCATAACATGTTCTAAAATATGCAGCGGTGTGGCTGGATTTAATACCAAACCAGCCTGGCAGCCAGACTCTTTAATCAAACCCAAACTTCTATCAACATGTTCAGAGGCCTCAGGGTGAAAAGTAATCATACTCGCACCGGCCTTAGCAAAATCAGGAATCACTCGATCAACAGGTTTTACCATCAAATGCACATCGATGGGAGCTGTAATACCATAATCACGCAATGCTTGACAAACCATAGGCCCAATAGTCAAGTTTGGTACATAATGGTTATCCATCACATCAAAATGAACCCAGTCAGCACCAGCATCCAAAACAGCTTGAGTATCTTCACCAAGACGCGCAAAATCAGCAGATAAAATTGAAGGAGAAATGATGAATTTAGACATGTTAAGTACCCGATTTAATTAATTGTGTATAGAGGTATATGCATAACTAAAAACGGTGGGAATGTAGCCCACATTGACTATTTTTTCCTCTAAAAACCAAACTATAGAATGACTATAGATTCAATTTTTAGAGAAAAAACTAGCTCAATGTGCATCTCCATCCCATTCGCCCATAGTTATGCATATACCTCATTAGTATTTACTAATATAAAAACATTGTCAAGGTGGATAGTGTGTTAACTAAATAAATTTAATTATTTACTCAATCTACCTCACTAGCTTAACTATGGCATACAAACCTGACCTTCCATCAACACCCGAGCGCTACGGCTCATAATTACTTTTTTGGCTTGCCATTGTCCATTTTCTTGCACCACTTCCGCACCCACTTTTAATGTACCTGATGGATGACCAAAAGTCACGAAGTTACGTCCTTCTCCACCTGCCGCTAGATTCACTAAAGTGCCTGGAATAGCTGAAGCCGTAGCGATGGCAACGGCAGCTGTACCCATCATCGCATGGTGCAATAAACCCATGGATAAAGCGCGAACATTTAGGTCGATGTCAGACTCCTTGATGGCTTTACCACTTGATGAAGTGTAAGCACTTGGTGGAGCAACAAAAGCCACTTTTGGTGTGTGCTGTCTTGTTTTGGCTTGTTCGATGTTATCAATCAAACCCATCTTAATCGCACCATAGGCTCGAATAGTTTCAAACATAGCTAAGGCCTTTTCATCACCGTTAATATCACCTTGCAACTCTATACCTGTATAGTTGATGTCTTGGGCGTTTAAAAATATGGTTGGAATACCTGCATTGATTAATGTTGCTTTAAATGTTCCCACACCCGGGACTTCTAGATTATCGACAATATTGCCAGTAGGAAATAGCTTATCAGCGGTGGGTTCTACAAATTCAATTTTCACTTCAGCAGCAGGAAAGGTTACACCATCAAGTTCAAAATCGCCTGTTTCTTGCACTTGCCCATCGGTAATTGGAACATGGGCAATAATGGTCTTTTTGATATTGGCTTGCCAAATTTTCACCACACAAATACCATCATCTGGTATTTTATTGGCATCAACAATACCCGAAGTAATGGCAAATGAACCCACTGCAGCGGTTAAATTGCCACAATTTCCACTCCAATCCACAAAAGGTCTATCAATCGCCACTTGCCCGAACAAATAATCCACATCATGATCGGTTTGCGAACTTTTCGATAAGATAACTGTTTTTGAAGTGCTGGAAGTAGCACCTCCCATACCATCAGTTTGCTTACCATAAGGATCCGGCGAGCCAATTATTCGCAATAACAACTTATCCCTATAATTACCAGCAATTTGTGCTTGTTTTGGTAAATCCTCTAACTTAAAAAAGACACCTTTAGAAGTACCTCCACGCATATAAGTGGCAAGAATTTTGATTTGGGGTTTGAATGTCATGTTTAGTGCCTTTTGAACTTCTGCTTTTAATAAGTTTATATTTTAAGTGACGATGGCAATTTTCACAATTCATTTATCATCTGGCTTTTGGTAAATTGTTGTGCCGCCGGGTTAATAATACGACTGACACTAAAGACAATAGTTCAGAAAAACCTTATGCAAAATTAATTTACATAAAAATGACCTTTATTATAAGAAACAACGTATTAATAGATATTCCTGAATAAAAAGACGATTCCACAACTAAAAGTGAGACCGTCATCACAAAACAAACTCTGATTCAGGTGAAAACTAAAGAATGATGGCTAACTAATTGAATAAATAGAGAAATTAACAATATTTTCTTGTATAAAATCATCTAGTCACCTATCATTCGCAACAATAACGATTAACAATGAGGTATATTAAATGAATAAATTAACAAAAATTGCACTAGCCGCAAGTTTATTAGTTGGTGGAATCGCATCAACACAAGCCTGCTCTTTAGGTGCTTGGGATGATAATGCTAGCAGCA
>JAMOMK010000054.1 GCA_027067055.1 Lysobacterales bacterium
ACTGCGTTCACTTAAATCGTTCTGATGCTCAATAATAAGGTTGCGAATAATCTCAAACACAACTTCTTCCTTATTAGCAAAATAATCATACACCGTACCCTTGCCAATACCTGCGGTTGTAGCAATATCACTGATACGCAAGTTTTTCAAACCCTTATCCAACAACAAATCCGTACACGCAATTGCAATGTCTTTTTTCTTTTGTTCTTTATCTACAATAATTGCCATATAATTCCTAAAATAATGAATGACCGACAGCCGGTCATTCGCATATTTTATATTGATTTGAATAAAAAATAAACAATGAAATGATAGTGAAGTGGATATTTTTTGGTTTTTGAAATCTAAAGCGTAACGCTAAGTTCGCAAAGAAGGTGCAAAGGTACGCAAAGTGTTACCAACAATGCAAAAATGAGCCACATCAACAGTTGAAAAGTAAGGCTCCCACAAGGGAAGCCACTACTAAAAGAAGAGTCATTGAGGTATCAAGTACGAATTGAACAATGCTGTTGGGTTTCGTATCTCAACGCCAACCTACTGCTTAGATTTCTTGTGAGCCTATAATCCTCATTATTTCAATTTTATCGTCATTCATGCGGAAATAGATGTTGTCAGCACCACAGACGCATCTGTTGTAACCCTGCCGAATTTCATTCACTTGGGGGAATTGTTGAGGGTTTTGACAAATTTTATCAAAGCAAACAAATAGTTGATTAAAATATCTATCTGCTTGTTCTACACCCCATTTGTGATAGCCGTAAGAATAAATTTGTCGCAAATCTTCTTTGGCTTCTAAATTAATTTTATAGTTTAATCTCAATACCTAAATCCTTTTTAAATTCTGACAAAATATCAGCTTGTCCTTGTGTAGTAAAGCCGTTTTTCTCAGCTTGTATCAGCTTTGCTCGGATAATATTTAACTTATCTTCTTTAACGCGTGCTTGGCGAATCAAATCATTAACTACCTCACTTTTGCTTTTGTATTCTTGAGATTCTATTTGAGTGTTTATCCAATTATTATTAGGTTCTGTAAATGAAATACTTTGTCTTGTCATAATATTAATACTTGTGATGTGGTGCAATAATACATCAATTATGCATCATGTGCAATTTTAGATGTTTAATTTATATGGGAAATTTATGAATCTATTTAATATAGGATTATTGAAAATTTTGCGGTTGTAAAAAAACGGTAAACCCTACATTGGGTATTTGATTGTATAATGCTGTTGGGTTTCGCACCTCAACACCAACCTTGAATTTACACCTTTTTAGGGTGGGAAAAGTGATAATAAGCGTTGTCAAGTTGTTGTGATACTTCTTGATAGGCTTTTAGCCGTGTTGGATTTAGGCGATTGCCTTGTAATGTAATGAGTTGGGTATCTTGATAATCTTGTACTTTGGCAATCAATGTGAAAGTGACGTTATCGGTTTGGACTTGATAGGATTCTTTGAGGGTGATTGTTTTGTTCCATCTTTTTTTTAAGTTGTGGGTGATTTGTTGGTTTAGGTATTTTAAGTCTTTGCTGTTGTCAGTTTTGGGAAACAAGGTGGGCAAGAAGTGCTTGAAATAGCCATAGGTTAAGCTTTCACTTAATGGGTCATTTTGGTTTTTGCTTATGCCGATGATGATGCAATAACAGGCGAAGCAACATTGGTCATAGTCTTGTTGGTTATCGTGTTTGATGGTGAAATATTTAAGGGCATTGGCTTTTTCCATGATTTCTATGATGTGGCTTTTGTTTTTTATCAATAAGCGATATAGCCGTGATTGACTTTCAGGGTGGATGAAGTTTTTGCTTATGATGTAGTGATAAAAGCTGTTGTCAAACTCTGCTTTGCCGATGACTTGGGTGATTAAGACTCTATCAGGTATTTGTAGTTTGTCTTGTTGGCATTGGATTATGTCTTTGCATATCTTGGCTTTTGCATAGTTGATGTTTAGATAAGCTTTGAGTTTACTTACGATGTGGTTTTGTTTTCTTGCCATTATTATCTTTTTTTGTTTATGGAGCGGACGACGGGATTTGAACCCGCGCTACTCGGGGGGAAACCCGATAAACAGGTACTGAAAACCTGCGTGCTACCGTTACACTACGTCCGCTTGTTTTGAGTGGATTATAACGTAGGCTTGGTATAACGTGAAATAAAATTAAACGCATTTTCAGAATGATTCTGTTAAAATGCTACGCATGAAAATATTAATCCTAACAACCATAATTATTATGAACACTGCCTTTGCAAAAGACCTAACCATCGACCGTATTTTTTCCTCTCCCAGTTTGGTTGGGACTGTTATGCGCAGTGTGCAATTTTCACCTACAGGTGAACGCGTCACTTATCTGCAAGGCAAAGCCGAAAACAAAGATCAGTTTGATTTATGGGAATGCCATATCAAAACAGGAACAAAACAACTGCTTGTTGATTCCAAAGTGTTATTGCCTGATGGCGAGCAATTGTCGGCAGAAGAAAAAGCCCGACGTGAGCGTCAACGTACTGCCAGTTTTTCAGGCATTGTCGAATACTCCTGGGCAAAAGATGGCAAGCAAATCTTATTTCCATTAAGTGGCAATTTATTCGTTTATAATTTAGCCTCAAAAAACGTTCAACAAATAACCAACTCCAAAGACTTTGATACCGATGCACGGTTTTCGCCCAAAGGAAAGTATGTTTCTTTTATTCGTAAACAAAATATATACATTGTAAACCTTGCCAAAAACAAAACGAAACAACTCACCTTTGATGGCAAAGGTGTTATCAAAA